>JAHHII010000004.1:0-300000 GCA_019358855.1 Timaviella obliquedivisa GSE-PSE-MK23-08B
CAGTAGTCAGATTGCTGGGATATGCTTTACTCATATTGCTTTCTCGGTGCTGCGTGCTTTCTATTCGCAGCTTACACTGAGAGAGCTTTTTTACCGACTAGCTGACTTTTCAAACATCCTCTTAGGTCAGCAAAGTATTCCTGCGGCAGAAATCGAATGGATTTAATATCAATGGTGCTAGCGAGGTCAGGCAGAAATAACTCTAGAAACTCAAAAAAGAAAGTTGAGAGGAGTTCTTTGAAGAGGCGATCGTGCTCAATCGTTTTGGTCATGAATCTAGGGTAATATAAACCAGTGTCTAATCAGTTAACTTGTACTACTTCAAAGATGAAGACGTTTTCTTTTTGAAGAGAAGAGTGGTGAGAGCGAAAAGATTATGGATTCACTACTGTCTCATCGCTTGTATCGACTGATTTAATGTTCGAGCAATCTCTTGATTTCCCCTAAAGTTGAAATGAATATGATCGTGATAGAGAGTTTCAGCATTACCCATTTCATTAAACTGGGGCAAAAAATCGATGAAGGGAATTGCTGCGTTCTTTGTAAAATCTTCGAGCCTTTGTCTAGCTTTCGTCTCATAATCACGAGAGCCAGGAGTTCCAACTTCTCGTAACAAAGGAGTCATTGCTAAAAGTAATTGCCCCTGATGTTGAGCCACGAACGTTTGAATCTGTCGAATTGCTTCTAGATTGATTCCTACCCGATCGCCTTCTTCTTTTTGCCATGCCGCCAACTCTGGAATTGGCTGAGCTTTCATAGCATATCGGCTCAAGGCTTCTGAAATAGCGGACGCAGGCTGTTGATTAGGATAATTGCGATCGCGCCCCACAGGAATTGAAGTCGGCGCAACTGCAAACAAATCATCGGTATTGATCAGCAGCACTACAATTTTCGATTCAAAGCTGCCAAAGCGTTGCAAATATGCCAACTCATTTCGCGGTCCCCAAGAATTTGCCGAAGCGTTCAGTACCTCTGCTATTTCAGATCCCGCGAGACGCTCTTGCAACAAGGCAGAAATCGTATGGCGCTGATCCGTCCACCAACCGCCGTTGGCAATAGAATCACCCAACAGCAAAACGCGGAAAGTTTGCGCCGGACAGTGGGCTGTAATTGCACCACTGCGCATGGAATATTGATTAATCCCAATTTCATTGCCAAATCGTCGAGTTTGCTGATTAGGGGCAAGGAGGTAGCCAATTTGGGGATCGGCAATATACAGAAGCGGTTTACCAAAGCCAAGGAGCGATCGCAATCCTATCTCTGTGCCACCCACAGCAAGCACCAAGACCACTACCGTTCCCCCTAAGATCATCAAAACCTGACTCACACGCGTGCCCTCTCAAAATGACATTTTTAGAGTGCCCTCTCTTTTGAGATAGCCCGGCAGTCGGATAGCAACGTGTTGAGCAATACACTTTTTTTAGGACATTAGCCAAAGGGTCGAAAAGAGATTGAGCCAATTCTTTAAAGGAGACTGAAAGTATGCTGATTGACTCAAGATATTCTACTTTCGTGGCTAGAATTAAAGGGGAAAAATTCTCACCCGGTTTTATTTAAGGAGAGGAGACATGAAGTTGAACGAGGCGAATAGTTTGCCTGTGGTAGCTATCTCTGGATTCCTAATCTTGGGGTCGATCGCTTTCCTCATTTTCTGGGCATTACAAACGGCTTATGTGTAGAAACTAATTGGCTTTGGTAAGTTTCTTAATCCAAAATGGGGGCGTTTCTCAAAAGAAACGCCCCCTCAATTATGAGGAAGTGCATTGATATACTACATTTATGCTACACTTTGTAATTGCAGCATTATTTCAGCGTTTCTGAAAATTGTTCAGCAGTGCAGGAAGCCTGTTCTAGCAACAAAAAATTTTCACAAATGCGCCCCTTAGGAGGACGGTCATGGCTCAGTTTCGGCACGTGGTATATTACTACCAAAAATATTGGGCGATCGCTCTATTTAGCATCATTGCCAGCGGCTTATTTGAACTCATCGATCTGGTAGTTCCTTACGCCATTGGACAATTGCTCAACGCGCTGTCGGGGCAAACCCTTGATGCGCCCTTACAAAGCTTCATTGATCGACTAGGCGACATGGCACAGCAACCTGCCAGCCAGTCTCTGACTCTCATCGTTTTACTAGGAATTATCTTCGCCGTAACGGTAGTGCGCGCACCCATTCAACCCTGGATCGGTAACTGGTTCCACTGGGACATTGCTTTCCGCACTCGCCGGGATCATCAGCACAAGACCCTGACCAAAATACTAACGTTACCCATCGAATTTTATGATGAAAATAACGCTGGACGTATTTCCGGGCGGGTGGCAAAGGGATTGTCTAACCATACCTGGACTTATCCTGAAATTGCCGGACAGCTAATTCCTAAAGTGATCCGTGTTGTCGGTATTTTTGTGATGATTTCGTTTGTCGATTGGCGAATTGCATTGCCTTTTATCATCTCTTTTGTCGTTATTTTGACGTTCATTGTGAAAGAATTAAAGCGGTTAATTCAAAAAGAAGTGGTGCTCGATCGCTACATCGAAAATACCGAAAGTCGTACTTCAGAAATTATCAGCAACATTAAAACAGTCAAAGCATTTGCGACTGAAGCAAGTGAACTTAAGCGTCAACAGCAGCGGCTTAGCCGTGAGTTCAAGTTTGTGAACTATGTTATTCACAAAAGATATACCTGGCTGTTCTCTTGGCAAAAGCTCATGATTGAAGGATCAGTGTTTGTTGTCCTTGCCCTAACGTTATGGGCAACTGTTAAAGGACAAATTACGCTGGGTCACTTTGTCACAATCTTAACCATCTCCAGCATGGCGTACTCCGAGCTTGATCCGATTGGTGAATTAGCGTCAGTCTTTGCCCGACGATTTGCCTCAATGCAAAGTCTGCACGAGTTTTTCCAGCAGCCTAGGGGCAATGATGCAGTAGTCCTTGACCACTCCGAAGCTGTGCAAACCTATGAATTTACAGGCAAGGTGCATTTCAACCAAGTTTCCTTCGGCTACGATCGCAGCCGTCCTGTTTTACAAAACATTAACCTGCTAATCGAACCCTGCCAAACGATCGCTCTAGTCGGTCGGTCTGGCTCTGGTAAGTCAACCTTGGTTAAACTGCTATTTCGTTACTTCGAGCCTCATCAAGGACAAATTCTCATTGATGGTCAACCCATTAATGCACTTGATGTCACAGGATACCGACGGCGACTGGCGATCGTTCATCAAGAAGTAGACGTTTTCAACGGCACGCTTCTTGACAACCTGATGTATGGCAACCCTGCCGTTACCCTCACCGAAGTGCAGGAAGCCTGTAATATCGCCAGAGTAGATGAGTTTGTGCGGCAGTTGCCCAGAGGCTATCAAACTGTTGTGGGAGAACGCGGCGTACGGCTATCGGGCGGACAACGACAGCGATTAGGCATTGCCAGAGCGCTACTCATGAACCCCGATGTACTGGTCTTTGACGAAGCGACCTCTAGCTTAGACTACGAATCAGAGCGATCGATTCAACTGGCAATGCGGAGCATTCTGGGCACCCGAACGACGCTGATCATTGCTCACCGTCTTAGCACCGTCCGAGAAGCCGATAAAATCGTAGTGCTCGATCAAGGACAAATTGTAGAAATTGGTAACCACGACGAGTTGCTGACTCAAGGCGGTATTTACCATCGGCTCCATACGCTTCAAGAAACAGGCGAATTGGTGCCTTAAGGTGAAGAGGGGTATCATCTCTAGATACCCTCTTGATGACCTTCAACTGACGGCTCTCGACCGTCCACCAAACCGCTGTGAGTGTTCTACCGCCCCCGTTTCTACTGGTTCCAACAAATACTTTATTCGGAGATATCCGAATCGATATTTGCGTTTTGCTTCTCATGCTGGCTTCTTCTGCCTTTTTCTCTGGCTCTGAAACGGCTATTACTGCCCTCGATAATTTGAAATTGAAGGCACTCATTAAGGAGAAAGGCGATCCGAGTGGTATTTTTACGCTCGTATTGGAACGGCGATCGCGCTTCATCACCACGCTATTAATTGGCAACACGCTGGTTAACAACCTCTCGGCAATTATTACCAGTAATCTATTTGCAATTTGGTTTGGCAGCGGCGAGGCAGTGCTAGGAGCCACGGTCGTTGTCACGGTTTTGGTACTAATTTTTGGAGAAATTACCCCCAAGTCTTTGGCAATCAATAATGTCATGCCAATTTTTCGGGTAGTGGTGCGCCCCGTTTATTGGCTTTCCAGAATATTGTCATGGTCGGGCATGACTTACTTACTAGAGGCGATCGCTCAATCCGCCATCCGTCTCTTCCAAGGCAATGTGGTACAACCCACCGAATCGGTCAAAGACTTGCAATTGATGATCGAAATTCTCGGCGGTAAAGGTCAACTTGACCTCGATCGCCGCCAGTTGCTCAATAAAGCCCTAATGCTCGATCGCCTGACTGCTCACGATGTTGTCAAGCCTCGCGTCGATATGCAAACCATTTCCCACGAGGCAACCCTGCAAAATATGGTCGATCTCTGCTTGGAAACCGGGTATTCTCGCATTCCTGTGCAAGAGGAATCTAAAGACGAAATTATTGGTATTGTTAACCTCAAACGAGTGCTTCAAGAACTCAAGGTACTCCGCCAAGACGGGTTAACCGACGGCTCGGTTACGCGAGCGATCGACCCACCCGTTTACATTCCAGATGTAAAGCGGTTGGCTGACTTGTTGAAGGAAATGTTGCAGCAGCGGTTGCACATGGCGATCGTGGTGGATGAATACGGCGGCACCGTTGGGCTGATTACCCTTGAAGATATCTTGGAGGAACTCGTGGGCGAAATTTACGATGAAAGCGACTCGCTTGCTCGCACTCGAACCCTCAAGTGGAGCCGATCGCTGACTCGTCGGCTCACCTAAAGCGAAGGACAAACCAAGAAGACAAAAAATTATCGAGATTTTTTCGCTATGCTGTCCCCTCCTTGTGCTAACATCTTTACTTGTGGAATGAATGGGTCGATGCCCGAGTGGTTAATGGGGGCGGACTGTAAATCCGCTGGCTACGCCTACGCTGGTTCAAATCCAGCTCGGCCCATTCCACACCTTTATGTTAGGAAATTGCCCGTGTGGCTCAGTGGTAGAGCACACCCTTGGTAAGGGTGAGGTCATCAGTTCAATCCTGATCACGGGCTTAAGATGAAACGTAAATACAATAAGGACTCTATAGCTATGCTACTAGAGTTTTTTGACAGTACATTCTAGGCAACCTAGGGCAACCTAGGACAGCTTTAGCCGATCCCTACCCCTACTGTTGGTATGGATTTGGTATGGAGGTCTGGGCATGATGGCTGGAGCAAGGTCGAAGCGTGGGACGGCTGGGATTGAAAATCTAGAGGGAATGTTAAGACTGCGATGGAGCCATGAAGGTAAGCGCTATTGCCTCACGCTAGGGATGTCTGACACACGGGTTAATCGCATAGTCGCAGAATCTAAGGCGAAGACGATTGAAGGAAACCTGGCGACAGGTAACTTCGACCCCACGCGACGCAAATACCAGACCCAGCGGCAACAGCAATCAGACATTAGGATCGCTGAATTACTTCAACGCTTCACTGAACGTAAGAGCAAGCGGATACAGGGGCGATCGCTCGACAAGTTCAAGGCATTGAAGAAACCACTTGCCGAGTTGGCATTGCTGAAAGAGTAATGCCAAGAGTTTTGTCATGCAAGGGTTATACGTCCGACATACTCTAACCCAAGAAAACCTCCATGAGTGATCAGTAAAAGCATCTCGTTCCACCGTTACCATCGGCTCATTAGTCGTTGAGGGGTTTATACTGCCCAATGGTCAGTACCAGATGAGCCTTACCTCAATGGCTGACTCGGTTGATTTGGGAGTTCAGAACACCTCAGACTTTTTACGCTCAAAGACGCTCAAATCTTTAATGGGTGAAGGTTATACGCTTAAGAAAACATCGTAATAAAGACGTGCATATTAATGTTCATTAATGTATCTTTATTGTTCTTTTTAGCGTTCACAAAGCGGTCCTTTTACACTTTTATTTCCTACTTATTTTTTGCTTCACTAATTCTTCAACTTCCTAACGTTAGAGTTCAAGTCAAATTGCCCATAACTAGAGGTAGCCCCCTTTCAGAGCCTATAGATTTTACTCACTCTCTCCTCTTAATTGATCCTTATGACTAGTTCTCCCATGGTTATTCCATTCGTTGACCTTCAACTTCAGCATCAGCCTATTCAAGATCAGCTTAATCAAGCGATTCAGACTGTTATTCATCAAGGAGACTATGTTTTGGGTCAGGCTTTGAAGGAGTTTGAACTGGAGTTTGCCCAAGCCTGTGGCATTCCGTATGGCATCGGAGTTGCTTGTGGAACTGATGCGATCGCCCTTGGTTTACAAGCCTGTGGCATTGGCAAAGGTGATGAAGTGATTCTGCCTGCCAACACCTTTGTTGCCACGCTCATTGGCGTGTTGCGGAGCGGAGCCACCCCCATTTTTGTAGATTGCGATCCCAAAACTGCCCTCATTAACTTGGACACAGCAGAAAAGGTAATTACGCCAAAAACCCGCGCCCTTGTGCCTGTCCATCTCTACGGTCAAATGGTTTCTCCGCGTCGTTTACTAGAGCTTGCCAGCACCTACAATTTAGTAATTTTTGAAGATGCCGCCCAAGCCCATCTTGCCGAGCGGGAAGGCTATCGCGCCGGGTCAGTGGGAACCGCAGCCGCGTTTAGCTTTTACCCTAGCAAAAACCTGGGCGCTTTTGGAGATGGCGGCATGGTCGTCACACGGGAAGAAATTGTGGCACAAACAATGCGATCGCTCCGTAACTACGGTGCCCCTCGCAAATACTTCCACACCGACTATGGCACCAATAGCCGGTTAGACACTCTGCAAGCCGCTGTACTCAAGACGAAGCTGCCTTATCTGCATGAGTGGAATAGCGATCGCAACCGGATTGCCCAACATTACGATGCCCTCCTGCAACCTCTCGCCAGCTACGGTATCATTCCTCTCGAAAACCAAACTGGCGGTGGTCACGTCTATCATCTTTATGTCGTGCGTGTTACCGCAGACTGTTCACTAGATCGCGATGCACTCCAGGCAGGCATGACTGATTTAGGCATTCAGACTGGCATTCACTACCCCATTCCCTGTCATCTCCAACCTGCATTTCAGCCGCTAGGCTATCCCGACGGCAGCTTTCCCCACGCCGAAGCCCTTAGCCAAGGAATTCTCTCTCTTCCCCTATATCCAGGTTTAAGCAACGCCGCCATTCAACAGGTTGTTGCTAGCATCAAAGCCTTGCTAGGACTGTCTCCAGAAAAAACTCAGATCTATTCAAACACGATTACTATCCAACCTCGACCCGTTGTCGTTAATCAATAGTGCCTGCCTAGTCGCATCAATCTACGGTTCAAAAATTTCCTTCAGCCCAGGATCTTTGAAAAGACTGGGCTGATTTTTAGATGCCTGTTGTCTCCCCATTTTTTTGGGGAATTCTACGGTTGGTTCTTCTGGATTTCCTCGACCAGAACTCCGGTATTCCCATGATGCAAGTCAAATTCAAACGTTTTCCGCTCAGATACTTGCCCGAGATCACTATCCTTGGATTGCTTTTGGCGCTCTACATCCCAGTCCTGCTCCATTGGTATGACGGATGGCTTCACAAAAATATTAGTACTGAACACGAGTACTTTAGTCATGGGCTTATTGGACTACCGTTTGCGGCTTATCTAGGCTGGGGGAGGCGCGATCGCTGGCAGCGACTTCCTAACCAGACTCACTTCTCTGGTTTCATCCTTCTCCTAATCGGAATAGCGCTTTACCTCAGCAACCTTACCGATCTCGTTAACCTATCTTTGCCCATTGTGCTGGCAGGGCTATGCGTTTGGTTCAAAGGTTTACCGGGGTTTCGGCTTCAGATATTCCCTCTGGCGCTAGTTTTGCTCGCGGCTCCCAACGAAATCCCTTATCTCGTTGCGCCCTACACTTTACCGCTGCAAAAGTTTATTGCTGGAATGGCAGGTTTCATCTTGGTGCAATTTGGCATGGAGGTTCGAGTTGAACAAATTTACCTGTTTGTGAATGATCAAATTGTCGAAGTCGCGCCGTACTGTGCAGGATTAAAGATGGTGTTTACCAGTCTTTATGTGGGGTTAATGCTGCTGCAATGGACAGGAACTCAGATTTCTCGCGATCGCCTTTTGCTGTTTTTTTCAGGCATCATTACCTTGAGCGTAGCCGCCAATATTATTCGCAACACTCTCTTGAGTTTCTTTCACGGTACAGGGCAGCAGCAAGCCTTTGAATGGTTGCATGACGGTTGGGGAGGCGATCTTTATTCCACCTGCCTGTTGATTTTGCTGATTCCTCTGTTGAGAGGGGTGGAACGAATCACGGGGAATGATCAGCTAGATGAGTTTGAAGATCTTGAGGACTTAGAAGTAGACCAAGCCTAATCTTTGCCCGATCGTTTTATACAAGCCCAGTTATATAAGCCCAGTTATATAAGCCCAGTTATATAAGCCCAGTTATACAAGCCTAGCCATGATTTCCTCTCCTCCAGCCTTTTCCCGATCGCCTTTATCCAAGCTGCTGCTTGTCTTATTCGTATTGGCGATCGCTACTTTCATTACCTTTCCTAACTACTTTACGGGTCACTGGGCATGGCGAAAAGTGGCACAACTCGAAAACGTGGCAGGACTCAAAGCAATTCAAACTAACGGAGTAGCGCTCCCCGGCTGGCACACCCTAGAGCAAGGCAAATTAGAAATTGGTGGGCATAAATGGTCTGCCCAAGCGATCGTTCCGGCATCTGAAGCCAAAACCGCCACCCTTCAAGACGCAACCCTTTTGATGTTGCGCCCCCAAACTTGGCAAAGAGATATGCCCCAAGTGGACTGGGTCGATATCAACGGCGCACAGCAATGGACAGCCGATTCGATTCAATCTCTCAGGTTTACTGTTCCTAGTACTATTCCTAGCGCCGATCAACCGATTGAAATTGAAACCCGGTTTTTGCGGGGTTGGCATGGGAAAAAAACCTATGCCGTTTTGCAATGGTATGCCTGGAAAACAGGCGGCAGTTCTGCGCCAAGCTCATGGTTTTGGACAGATCAGTTCTCGCAATTGCGCGATCGCCGTCGTACCGCTTGGGTTGCCGTTAGCATTCTCATGCCCATTCAGCCATTAGGCGACATTAATACTCACAAATCCCAAGCCGAAACCCTTGGCAAACTTGTCCAATCCACGCTCACCAGCGCTTTATAAGCTGCTCAATTTTCTATGCGCCTTGCTCTTTCCTCTCTCTCAGTTCTTTCTTTAATGGGGCTTTACGCTGCTTGCCTTACCATTCCTGGCGCAATGGCTTGGACATTTTTTGCAGATATCGCAGTGGGTCAAGCAATTCCTGCCACAGAACAGGATCCCTATCTTCAACTTCTCAATGCAGCCCGACAGCGATTGATCCAACAAGAGTTACTTCATGCCGATCCATCTAATCGCGATGTTAACTCACTGCTATCTCACGAAAACTTTGACATTTACCGCTTAGGGCCCGGCGACTCTGTATATGTCAATGTCCTGCGCTTCCCTGATCTCTCTTTTCAAGGAACCCTTGATCAACAGGGCAATATGATTGTGCCATTAACAGGGGCATTATCGTTTCAAGGATTAACCGTAGAACAGGCGCGAGAACAAATTCGGACTAAGTTAGATCACTATGTCGTTAACCCGCAAGTAGATGTTATTTTAATTGCCCAAAGACCTGTTCAAGTCACGATCGCTGGAGAAGTCGTGAAACCCGGTTTTTACCCGCTGCAAGCGCCCCAACTCGCGACTGCACTGATAGCAGCCGGAGGAACAACAGGATTGGCTGATTTGCGATCGGTGAGAATTCGCCGCATTTTAGTAGATGGGTCTGTTCTAGAACAGGATATTGACCTGTTCTCACCTTTACGAGACTCTCAGTCCATTCCTAATGTTCGTTTGGCGGATGGTGATACGGTCATTATTCCGACTCTCACGGCAGCAACGAATGAAGAATATGATCGTAACCTCATTGCCCGTTCTACCCTGGCTCAGCAGCAAATTAATATTCGGGTGCTTAACCGCGCTACACCCGCCGGGGGAGCTATCGGCAGCCTTCAGATTCCTAATGGCAGCACCTTCCTGGATGCATTAACCACCATTTCTCCTGATCTCAGCAGCGCTAATCTTCGTGAAATTGCGCTTGTTCGTTTTGATGTGCAACAAGGTAAAGCAGTCAGCATTGAGCTAGATGGAAAGAAGGCAATTATGGGCGATATGTCTCAAAACCCGCGACTGGAACAGAACGATGTCATTGTGATTGGGCGCAACTTGATTGCTCGCATTACAAATACGCTCAATACTTTTACGCAGCCTTTTCGGGATGTTTTAGGGTTTCTTTTATTTTTTGATTCTTTGACCAACAGCGCCAGTAACCTTTTTCAACCCACGGGGTCTTCTTCTGAGTCTCGACGATGACGGTCAAGCCGGAGTAGCCACGGATACTTTACTCTAGCGATTTCTTGTCTTTATTTGTTCTTCTACGCATTACTTGTCCTATGGCTTCCCCCTTTATCAAACGCTATCTTCTTGCTCTCGATCGCCACAAATGGGTGGGCGTTGCGGGTTGTGCTGTCGTCATTGGGCTTTCAGGAATTACCGCATTTCTTCAAACGGCTCCCGAAAATGCATACATTACTCAGGGTATTCTAACGTACAGCGCCCCGCCCGATACTTTCTCTGCTACAGGTGCAGTCCTTAAAAAAGAAGGGCAATCCATGACCAAAGAAATGCTGTTATCAACCTTTGTTTTGGGAACAACTTCTGACCGTCTTGCAAAGCAAAATATTCAAGCTAAGCCCAAAGAAATCAAGGAAAAGGCGATCGTTTTAATTACGGGTGGAAGCAGTGGCGAACCCCTTAAGGAAGGTGAAACTGCTGCTACAGGGCCTTTGCGGATTGTTGTAACCTATAAAGATAGGAAAGAAGAAAAATCTAAGTCAGTTTCGATCGCGCTTATAGAATCAATGGTTTTACAAAGCCGTGAATTCAACCGACAGCAACTCAACGATATTATTCAAAACCTCAATCTTATCCTGCCAAAGGTGACAGGAGAACTACAGGCTGCCGAGAAGAACTTGGAAGCATATATCCGGTTGCAAGGTGCCGTAATACAGGCAGCCGAAAGCGGCAGTTTAGTCGGTGCAATTACCAGTAACCAACAGCAGCAACGAGAAATTCGTCTTAACCTGGCAGGGGTCGAAGCCCAAATCCGCAGCTTGCAATCTCGTTTAGGACTCACTCCTGACCAAGCCTATGCAGCTTCAGCCCTCAGTGCCGATCCCATCATTGCTGATTTACGTGCCAGGATTTATCAGGCGCGATCGCAAATGAGCTTACTGTCCAAAACTTTACGCCCCGACCATCCGTCTATGGTTGATTTACAAAGCCAGCTTGACTCGTTCGACCAATTGCTCCAGTCGCGGGTGGTAGAAGTGGCAGGCGGGGGAAGATTAGCAGCACCTTTAGCGGCAAGCAGTCAGATTCTTCAGGCTAGCAGCCTAGACCCTGCCCGTCAGCAGCTTGCTAGTACACTAGTGAGCTTGCAAACTCAATCAGAGACGCTGCGACAGCAATTTGGTAATTTGCTCAAAACCGAACAGGAGTTGAAGCAAGACTACTCCAATATTCCTAACAAGCAGTTGGGGCAGAAACGGCTTGAGCAACAGGTAGCATTGAAACAGGCGTTTTATGATCAAGTTCAGGCAAAGCTAGCCGATGTGACGCTGGCTCAGCAGGAAACAGTGGGCAGTTTGGTGCTGATTCAAGATCCTGAAACCGTGGCAGAGGTCAAGCCAGGAACCAGTAGCTTGGTGATTTTGATCGTGGGTAGCATGATGGGCGTGTTCATTGGTGCAGGCTTGGTGCTGTTGCTTGATGCGATCGACCCCAAAATCTACACACTAGAAGATTTGCAAAATGCCTTACGCCAGCAGGACGTACCTATTTTAGGACTATTGCCCTATTTACCCTGGGAGGAAGAGCATGTTTTACCGATTATTGAGGAAGCAGGTTCACCCTACCTAGAGCCTTTTGAACGGCTACGAAGCAATCTGCGGCGAACGACAGGCGGCGAGACACTGAAGATAGTCATGTTGACTAGCATTGTTGGTGGAGAGGGAAAAACAACGGCTGCTTACAATTTGGCGATCGCTTCTGCTCGAGCAGGCAAACGGACATTGTTGATCGAAGCCGATTTGCGATCGCCCTCCCGTGTCGCCTCCTTCGGCATAATCCTCGACCCTGACAGCTTGGTCGAACCTCTCCATTATTACGGCAACCTCAACGAATGCATCCGTCTCGTTCCCGGTATTGAAAATCTATACATTGTGCCCAGTGTCGGATCTCAGCGCCAAGCCGCCGCCGTTTTAGAATCTAGCGAAATGCGCCGCCTAATTGAAGACGGACGGGGACGATTCGATTGGGTTATTTTAGACGCGCCTCCGCTCAGCCGATGTAATGATGCTTTGCTGCTAGAGCCTTATACCGATGGAATGGTGCTGGTCACTCGCCCCGGACACACAGAGGAAAGTTTGCTGATAGAGACAGCACAGCAGTTTGTAGAGTCTGAAACAGTCCGGTTTTTAGGAGCAATTATCACTGATACAGATATTCCTATTCAGGCTCATGATTTGCTGGCAGACTCATCACTCAATTTAGAAGAAGGCTCAGAACAAGCGGTTGTAACCTGAGGGGAAGAAGACAAACCCAGCCTATGAAAAAGGACACAGTCGTGCTGTGTCCTTACAAGAAGATCTAGACTTGAATGGAGTAGGCTATCAGTTTGTATATTTCAATTTCAAAGCGGCACGTTTAGGAAGTTTTTTCAGAATCATAGAGGGCAAGACTAAGGGCCATGCCAAGGTGCCAATTGAAACAACGAGCCAAGAGGTAACATCTGACTTAGAGGTGGAATTGTCCTTGAGAAATGCGCTCAGCAAGATACCAAAAACTAATGTTGCTCCAGTGAAGTACAGTGTCATAATCTTCTCGCTCGTTATATTCGTTACTCAGTAACCTAATAAAACCATCTGAACCTGCTTTGGGCTATGGCGAAAATCGCTGAAGTTTCGAGATGACTGATTTCGGACTTCAGTATATTTACTGAAGTCCGAAGGAGCATGGCTAAAGGTGATAGTCTAACCGTTACAAGAGAAGGGGCGATCGCTCAGCTTTGCCCTGAGAAAACTGAAGTTTCAGCGAACCCAAAAGCAGCAGAGAGACGGGCGATCGATGCTTTGTGCAAGGTTTAGCCCCTTAAACCAACATCTGCAAAAAAGCTCTCGCTGTAGCACACTGACTTTAAAGCGCCTGTAGCCCTAACTCATCTCATAAATTTCCCCATTGGGCATTGTTGCGCCTTTCAAGCAAGCCCCTTCCAAATTAGCTTCCCAAAGATTGGCTTGCCGTAAGTTGGCATAGCTCAAGTCGGCTCTTGCTAAGTTTGCTCCAGCCAGGTTTGCCATGCTGAGATTAGCTTTCGTTAAGTTTGTGCCTGAAAGGTTGGCTGCTCGTAAGGTTGATTCCCGCAAATCTGCCTCATGCAAAATAGCACGAGTTAGATCAGCACTATGAAGAGTACTGCCAATCAAATTTGCGCCTACTAGGGTTGCCCGCCTTAAGTTGGCATGACTCAAATTTGCCATGCTGAGATTTGCCATGCTGAGATTTGCCATGCTGAGATTTGCATTGTAAAGCGTTGCTCCCACAAAGACAGCAAGGTTCAGCACCGCCACGCTTAAGTCTGCTTCCCGCAAATCGGCTTCTTTAAGATTGGCTTGAGTAAATGTGGCTTCTCGCAAATCAGCCTGATTTAAATCGGCGGCATAGAGATTTGCCTGACTCAAATTAGCGGTGTAAAGCTTGGCATGTTTCAAGTCTGCTTGCGTTAGGTCAGCACCTCGCAGATCTGCCAGACAGCAATCGGCATAGCTTAAGTTGGCATAGCTGAGATTCGCCTCTTTGAGAATGGCTTCACGAAGATTGGTGTTTCGCAAATTTGCCATGCTTAGGGAAGCTGCATAAAGATTTGTTCCCTGGAGTGTGGCAGACCTCAAGTTTGCCTCTCGGAGATCTGCGCCTACCATGTTAGCCAAGGTAAGATCTGCTTTTTCAAGGTTAGCAGTATAAAAAATTGCCTCTTTCAAGTGGGCATGTCTGAGGTTGGCACGACTCAGGTCTGCCATGCAAAAATCGGCATGATTAAGAGAAACTTCCCGAAGGTCAGCATTGTTCAGCACTGCCTCTCGGAGATTCATGTTAGTAAACGTGGCTTGACTCAGATCGGGGGTGATATCTGCGTGTTGTCCTCGCCAGTTATTCCAGTCAGATATCCCTCGCTCAAGCAACGTTAGATGTTCCTGATTTGCCATTGGATTGCACCTGTGCAGCCTAGTCGTGGGATTGTGGCAGCAAATGGGTTGCTGTGTGGGGAAGAGATAAGCCTCTGACAAAGGTGAATCTTGGATGATGCGGTGCAGCCAAGGACAGGAGATTAAATCTAGAGTTAGGCTTTGGCGCAGAATGCATACGGGGGTCTGTACTTACTTGGGTCTAATATTCCCATCCTGTTTAGCGAAACCTCCAAAACTCTGAGTGGGCTTGTTAAGTTGTGAACACGTTGTTTCTATTCTTTATGTAAGACAATTAGAGACACTTGATAAAGTGCCCCTAGAGAAGTGAATGATTTTTTTAGACTAATTCTGGCTGCTTTTTGAGTTCTGCGGGTTCTGCCTGAGGTTCGTCTTGGGGTAAGCCCAATATTCGTTGGTACATTTTGACGTATTCAACTGCTGATTTGTCCCAGCCAAAGTCTTGGGACATTCCCCGTTGCTGAAGTTCTCGCCATTCATCTTTGAACTGGAAGGCTTCCCAAGCTCTGACCATGCAGGTATAGAGGTCGAGAGGTTCGTAGCGATCGAAACAGTAGCCCGTTCCAGTATGCTCCGACGGCACGAAATGCTGGACTGTATCCACTAAGCCGCCTGTGCGGCGGACAATGGGAACGCAGCCATAGCGGAGGGCGAGAAGTTGACTGATGCCACATGGCTCGAACCGAGATGGCATGAGGAATGCATCGGAGCCAGCATAGATGCGGCGGGCAAGGGTATCGTTGTGCAATAGGTAGGAGGAAACGCGACCGGGGTAGCGGGAAGCTATTTGCCAGAGTTGGGTTTCGTAGTAGCGATCGCCTGTCCCTAGCACAATGAACTGAGCATCGGTGTAAGCGATGAAGCGATCCATCATTTGAATCACTAAGTCCAGCCCTTTCTGCTCGACTAAACGAGAAACCATGCCCACCAGGAATGCTTTAGAGTTGACTTCTAGCCCTAACTCCTCCTGCAACGCAATCTTATTGGCAGTGCGTTGATCAAGAGTATCGGCGGTAAAGGGTGTAATGCTGCGATCGGTGGCAGGGTTGTATAAATCGCGATCGATACCGTTTAAGATTCCGGTCAGTTTGCCGCTAATAAATGACAGCAGTCCTTCCATCTGCTCCCCATAGGCAGGGGTCTGAATTTGCTGGGCATAGGTAGGAGATACGGTCGTGACCAGATTGGCAGACTGCACCGCCGCCGCCAAGGTATTATGCCCTTGCATATACCAAGGGCACCAAGTTATCTGCTGCAAGCGCCAACGCCAAGGGCCCTGGTATGCCAAGTTATGAATCGTAAAAACAGTCGCAATGCTGGGATCTTCCTGCATCCAAACCGGAATCATGCCCGTATGCCAGTCGTGGCAATGAACAATATCAGGTTTCCAGTGGTTCCAGCAAAATTCTGCCGCACCATTAGCAAACAGAGTGAACCGCCAATCCTCGCCTTCCCCAGAATAGACGTTGCGAGGGGCAAAGGCAGGGTGCTTAAAGAGATAGAGTGGTACCTCTGCACCTAGCTTCGTTTCGTAAACGCTGAAGCTTTGGAACATGGCAGTGCCTTCCCAAACAGGTTCTTTAGACACCTTAACTTTGTCATCGACAAAGCCATAGTAGGGCATGAAGACGCGCACATCATGACCCATTGCACGTAAGACTTTGGGTAGCGCTCCCACCACATCCCCCATTCCCCCAACCTTGGCAATGGGAGCTGCTTCTGCTGCAACAAACAGAATCCGCATACTAATACCTCTGTCCCCGCGATAGATAAAACTAATGGAGCTGCCGCTCGCTAAGTCTCAATCTACAGTAAACCTGCGACAAAATATCGGCGTATTTTAGAGTGGCAATGCCATTAAGCGCCTCGTTGAACTTCAAGGAAGATAGCTTCAAGGATCTCGGTTGCGCCTTGTTGCCGTAAGCTGCGCGCGAGTTGGATGCCTAAGGCTTCGGCTTCGCTAGCAAGTCCAGTGACCGTATCTTTCACCATTTTTTGACCATCAACGCTGGCGACCAATCCGGTGAGAGTCAGAGATTCGCCGTTGATGACAGTATTGACTCCGATAGGAACTTGGCAGCCGCCCTCTAACTCACGCAGGAAGGCGCGTTCAGCATAGCAACGTTGAGCAGTGGGTTGATGTTCTAGAGCTTTGAGAATTTGTAGGACTTCTTCGTCATCGCTGCGACATTCGATGCCTAGTGCGCCTTGACCGACGGCGTGAAGGGAGATTTCAGGGGAGATGATTTGATGAACCCGGTCTGCCATATCGAGGCGCTGCAGTCCGGCGACTGCCAGAATGATGGCATCGAATTCGCCAGAGTCGAGTTTCTGGAGGCGGGTGTTGAGGTTGCCCCGAATGTCTTTGAAGGTGAAGTGGGGGTAGTGATGGCGAAGCTGTGCCAGCCTCCGTAGAGAGGACGTACCGACGATCGCCCCTGCTGGCAGAGTATCAAGCTGCTTGTCTTTATGCTTAGCATGAACCACTAACCCATCAGCCGGATCTTCGCGCTCGGTGATGCAGCCCAGCATCAGACCTGCGGGTAGGTTGGTGGGCAAATCTTTGAGGGAATGGACGGCAAAATCGGTATCGCCTTGGAGCATTCCATTTTCGAGTTCTTTGGTGAAGAGACCTTTATCGCCAATTTTGGCGAGGGGCACGTCGAGGATTTTGTCGCCCTGCGTACTCATGGTGTGGACTTCAAACTTGCGATCGCCAAAATGTTTCTGCAATTCGGCTTGCACCCAGTGAGTTTGGACTAAGGCGAGCTGACTTTTACGAGAGCCGATCCGGATGGGACGAGGAGGACTTGCGACCATTTGTAAATCAATGTTTAGAAACACTGCGAAAGGTAAATAAGCCTGGGCTTTAAGACACTTAGTCAGTCTACCTTAGTCAGGGACGTTGAGGAGACGAGGGAAAAGTTTGTAGGTTGCCAGGGTAGGATGCGCTATAACTTAAAACGTTTCCCTGCTGTACTCAGGATGCCTTTTCCTGGTTGAATGGGGATATAAAAAATCAATTTTTGTTACGGCAAGGGTAACTATGTATATTGTGCAAATCGCCTCGGAATGTGCCCCGGTCATTAAAGCGGGCGGTTTAGGAGATGTAGTTTATGGACTAAGTCGTGAGTTAGAAGCTCGCGGCAACACTGTAGAACTTGTCCTGCCAATGTACGACTGTATGAGATACGACCACATTTGGGGCATTCATACTGCGTATCAAGATTTGTGGGTGCCTTGGTACGATGGGAGGATTCATTGCACAATATATTGTGGCTGGGTTCATGGGCTACTTTGCTTTTTCATTGAGCCGCATTCTCAGGATAGTTTTTTTCACCGAGGCAAGGTTTACGGCGACTCGGATGATAATATGCGGTTTGCGTTTTTTAGCAAAGCAGCATTGGAGTTTTTGCAGCAGAGTAGTAAAAAACCTGATGTGATTCATTGTCATGACTGGCAGACCGGGTTAGTTCCAGTTTTGCTGTACGAAGTTTATCAGCATCATGGGATGGCGTATCAGCGAGTTTGTTACACCATTCACAACTTCAAGCATCAGGGAATAGCGGGTGCTGAGATGTTGGCAGCAACAGGGTTGAATAATACGGCGTACTATTTTGACTACAGCCGTCTTCAAGATAATTTTAATCCGTTTGCACTAAATTTCATGAAGGCTGGCATTGTTTATTCAAATTATGTCACGACGGTTTCGCCACACCATGCTTGGGAAGCAAGGTTTACAGAAATTGGCTATGGATTAGGGCATACCTTAGAGTTACACCAAAATAAGTTTACTGGTGTATTAAACGGGATTGACTATACGGTGTGGAATTCGGAGGCTGATCATTACATTTCTGATTCTTACACTGCTGAAAATATTGAGGGTAAGGCTAAAAATAAGAAAGCTTTGCGCGATCGCCTTCTCCTAGAAAATTCTGATAAACCGATCGTTGCTTTTATCGGTCGTTTAGATGAACAAAAGGGTGTACACCTGGTTCATCATGCTATCTACTACGTGCTTCAAAAAGGCGCACAGTTCGTCTTACTAGGTTCAGCAACTGAAGCCAGTATTAATGATGTGTTTTGGCACGAGAAACAGTATTTGAACGACAATCCTGACTGTCATTTAGAGTTGGGCTTTAACGAAGAACTATCTCACCTCATCTATGCAGGGGCAGACATGATTATTGTTCCCAGTAATTATGAACCCTGCGGATTGACGCAAATGATTGGGATGCGGTACGGCACGGTGCCAATTGTGCGGGGTGTGGGTGGACTTGTGAGTACGGTATTTGATTGGGATTATGACCCTAATCATCCGGTGGAAGAACGCAATGGGTTTGTGTTTTATCAGACTGACTTTCGTGGGTTGGAGTCGGCAATGGATCGGGCGATCGATTTGTGGAACTTTGCGCCTGAGCAGTTTGAGGCGTTGGCAATTCAGGGGATGAATTGCGATTATTCTTGGAAGCAATCGGCAGAAACCTACAGCAACATTTATGAGTTTATTCGACACAAGTAAACTGATTCATCTGGTCAGTCATCTGCTCAAACCCAACCTGAAGGGGTGCAATTAGAAAGATTTTCAACCATTGCTTGAGCCATTTGAAACAGATCAACTGCGATCGAATCTGTAGTAAATCTGAAAATATGTGGAAAGATTCTAGCTATCAGATTGAGCAGTGTATTCTGCAGAAAGATTCCACCTAAGTACCGAATTTAGGGTGTTATGCCGAGTCATTCTCTCTACTTACCTCCCATGGGATCTGAGGTGGAGACCTTCAGTCTAATAATAGTGATACGGCAAACCTATCTGTAAATACGGCAAACCTATCTGTAAGTATAATAAGGGACTGATGTATGTGCGCTACTGAAATAGCCTCAAATTCTTGTTGAGGAGTTCTTAAGATAGTGTTTACGTGATTAGGTTTAGGTTGGCTAAATTGGTAAGGTATCAGTTAGCCTGCGTCAATACCTTCCCACATTTGAGAAAGTGGGATTCTTTGCCCAGAGGTTGCCTGTTGCAAAGCTCTACGTAAACTTGCTTTTATATCTTCCACTGATGTATCGTCTGGATCTTGCTCACATTCTTCTGTCTGCTCAGAATACAAAATAATCACTCGAACAGTCCCTTGAGCCGTCAAGGGCACAGGCTCATGGAGGGAAAGATTCCCTTGTTCATCTACAACACCTGTGACTTCAACTGCCCTCACCATTACGACCTCAATCCATCTAGATTAAGAATAACTGACTCTCAACAGGATTGCATACCTTCTTCCAGCAGAAATCTAACTCATCTATGCATTTCCATAGAACTCATTCAAAATGTTACGGATTTCCTTAATACTGATATCCTCACGCTCTGACTTTGAGTAAATTGTTAAGAGTAGTACAGACGTTGGTGACTCAACCTGATATACCAAACGGTATCCAGCACTTTTACCCTTCTGGATATCCCGGTTCTTAACTCTTGTTTTGAGCACAACATAGCCTTCACCAATTCCTGTAAGGCGATCACCAACAAAATTGCCTATCTGCAATTCCTGAACCACAGCTTGAATATCAGAACGGATACTACGATAGCGCTTTGCCAAATCGCGAAGACTCTGCTGAAACTCGGGAGTTAGATCCACTCGTACAACAGATTGCTGGCTTTGTGAATTAGATGGAGGATCAAGTTCTTTATCAGGATTTTGCTCACTCTGCATAGTGCTCACTCTGGTTGATAATCAACGGCAATTGTTAACAGAAAAGCTCCTAGCCGTCTTGCTTCGATAGCAGTTAAATCACGAGGTATCACTACTTGGGCAAGAAAATCAGATCGGAGTGGAAAAGAGAGAGTTAAACCACTAGATGCCATTGTCTCAGCCCCCCGTTTCTCTGACGTTTTTGGAGCGCCCTTGCTTAAACGTTCTTGAGGAGTCACCCTTTCATTAGATGGCCTGGCACGGGATTTGCCATTTAATCTTCGTGGCTTGTATGTAGCAGGATCGTCCCGCCAGCTAACGAATTCTTGAATTGCCAGTACTACACGATTGCGGTACGTGTTAAGAGATTCAGGCGACACTGATACTGAATCATGGTTGGCTGTCCTATGCACCGCTAGATCGAGATCTACAGTGCGAATATCTCCTTCCTCAGCCTCAGATAAGTTAGCCATAAGCTTCAAGGCTGCTGAACGCCAGCCCCGAACAGTCTGAAATTTTATCAATCCTTTATCCGACACGTAGTCCAAGAATTTTAGGAAAGCTTCTTTTGAATAATTGGTACTCATGATCCTTACCAGAAACTAAAGATTAGGTGATACGCCTCATTTATATCCAATTTTTCTTAAAAGATTAAGATCAAGATCAAAAATCCGTCTTTTATCCTACAAGTCAAAGCTTGGCTCACTAGATTTCGTTCTGATCTTGTCTGACAACATAGGTATCTCCAATGTCCCGTAGCGGTCTAGCAATTCAAAGACAGCGGACGGATGAAAGCTGCTGGTGCTGAGTTTAAGGCTACTTGCTGTCGCTGACTTGAGCCGTTATGCACAATCTTTCGATAAATGCGATCGCCCTCATCCATCTAAACGTCCTCACCTAAGATCTAGATGCATGGCAACAAACCTCTGTTTCTCGGCATTACAAGACTGAACCGTTGCTTCAAAATTTGTGATATGAGCAATACTGGTAGCTAACTAGCACTTAATTGGGTCATACAGATATGGAAGTACGCGGTATTGGCACACCCCGTCTAGAGTGGGCAGGCGATTGTCTCGTCATTGGCATGTTTGAAGACGCGATCGCATTAACCGAAGATTTGGCAGAACTTGATCAAAAGCTTGTGGGCACTTTAGCAGAACTGATTGCCGAAACAGAGTTCAAGGGCAAAGAAGGCAGCAGCGCGATCGCTAGAGTCGGCGGCGGCAACCCTGTTCGCAAAGTAGCGATCGTAGGATTAGGCAAACCTGAAGCGCTCAACCTAGAAAGCTTGCGGAAAGCAACGGCAGCAGCGATTCGTTTGGGCAAGAAAGAAAAATGCAAAACCCTGGGTCTAAGTCTGCCGATGTGGAACAACGAGCCAGCGCTAACAGCACAGGCATTGGCTGAGGCGATCGAACTGACCCTGCACCAAGACACTCGCTTTAAATCTGACATAGAGAATAAAGAAATAAAGCTAGAGCAAATTGAGCTATTAGGGCTGGCTGGGCAAGAGGCTTCGATCCATCGGGCGCGGCAAATCTGCGCAGGTGTTGTTTTGGCAAGAGAGTTGGTCGCTGCTCCTGCCAACATCGTCACGCCTGCATTTATGGCTGAGACGGCAGAGGCGATCGCTCATGAATATGGACTAGAGCTAACCGTACTGGAAAAAGCTGACTGTGAGAAGCTGGGAATGGGGGCGTTTTTGGGTGTGTCTCTAGGATCGGACCTGCCGCCTAAATTTATTCATCTTGTTTATAGACCGACGGACACGCCTCGTAGAAAGGTAGCGATCGTGGGCAAAGGCGTTACTTTCGACAGTGGCGGCTTGAACATTAAGCCCACAGGCAGCGGCATCGAAATGATGAAAACCGATATGGGCGGAGCGGCTGCAACTCTAGGGGCTGCTAAAGTCGTGGGTTTGCTGAAGCCAGATGTAGAAGTCCATTTTATTAGCGCTGTGGTTGAGAACATGATCAGCGGTCGGGCAATGCATCCGGGCGATATTCTGACCGCTTCTAATGGCAAAACCATTGAGGTCAATAACACCGATGCTGAAGGTCGCCTAACATTGGCAGATGCCTTGGTGTACGCCGATCAGTTGGGGGTCGATGCGATCGTTGACTTGGCAACTTTGACCGGGGCTTGTGTTGTTGCCTTGGGCGAAAACATTGCAGGCATGTGGACTGAAGATGAAGCGATCGCTGCTCAAATCACCCAAGCTTCCAACCTTTCCGGCGAAAAGTTTTGGCGAATGCCCATGGAAGAAAAATACTTCGAGGGCTTGAAATCGGTTGTTGCCGACATGAAGAACACAGGACCTCGTCCCGGTGGAGCCATCACCGCCGCCCTATTCTTAAAGCAGTATGTGAAAGATACGCCGTGGGCGCACTTGGATGTGGCAGGACCCGTTTGGACAGATAAAGAATATGCTTACAATAACGCTGGAGCAACTGGGTTTCCGGTTCGCACCTTGGTTAACTGGGTTTTGAGTGAAGGATAGGCAGCAGTTTAAGCTGAATCAACATCTCTCAAAAATGTCATAAAAGATTCAAGAGGAGTGATACGATCTTCACTTTGGAGTCTAAAATAAGAGACTGACCAGATATTAGAACTGGTTGATAACAGTTCGCTAGCCATTCACAGGAGCAAGATTTTCAGGCATGATTAAACTGCGCTTAAAGCGGTTCGGAAAGAAATTTGAAGCGAGCTACCGCATTGTCGCCATGAACAGCGATACTCGCCGCGACGGTCGCCCCCTTGAAGAACTTGGTTTTTACAACCCCAGAACTGACGAGGTTAAATTAGATGTTCCCGGTATCATCAAGCGCCTTCAACAGGGCGCACAGCCTACCAGAACAGTGCAAAGCATTCTGCGGAAAGCCAATGTGTTTGAACAGTTGAAGGGTGAAGATACGAATTCCGTCGCAGATACGAATTCCGTCGCTTAGTCGTTTAGTTGTTCAGGTAACCGCCTTGTCAGAAACAGAAACTCCCCTCCCTCAGACCATCGTCATCAACCCCGACTACTGCGGATTAGTCACCTATTTGGTGAAGCCGTTCTTAGAATCGCCCGATTCTCTGAAAGTTGACTGCGAAATTTCGCCCCGCTCGTCGCGAGTTCTGGTGCGAGTGGCTTTTGAGGGAGAGGATAAGGGGCGGGTATTTGGACGGGGCGGGCGTAATATTCAAGCCATCCGGACGGTGTTGCAGGCGATCGCTCAGGTCGCAGGGCAAACTGCTCACCTCGAAGTTTTTGGTGGACAGCCTGAGCGTGAAGAAGGTTCAGACGATCGCAGAGATGATTGGCGACCCGACGACCGACCAGAGTCATCCTCGCCTAGAGCGGCTTCACCCCATAGTCCGCCTAAGCCGCGTCCACGTTTCAAAGAATAATGCTTGAGAATAATTTTGAGTTCCCCTCGTAGAAGGTTGAATGGGAACATCCCTCACGATTGAGTTTCCAAACCCTGATAGCGCGATCGCCATGACAGGCTTTCAGGAAGAAAATCTTAAGCTTCTGGCTCAGCAGACCGGGGCAAAGATTGTGTTGCGTGGGCAAGCGCTTGTTATTTCAGGAACCGAGAACCAGGTGGATCAGGTCGATCGGTTAGTGCGATCGCTGGAGTCTTACTGGGGACGAGGGAAAGCGGTCACCGGAGTCGATATTGTTACGGCTCGACATGCGCTCAATCATCAAAGCCAAGACGAACTTCAAGAACTTCAGCGCGATGTGATTGCACGCACTCGTCGAGGAGAGGAAATTCGAGCAAAAACTTTTAAGCAGCGGCAATATATTCAAGCCATCCGCACCCATGAAATGACTTTTTGCTCAGGTCCAGCAGGGACAGGCAAGACTTTTTTGGCAGCAGTAGTTGCCGTTCAAGCACTCATGGCTAACCAATATGAGCGGATTGTTCTAACCCGTCCGGCGGTTGAAGCTGGAGAAAAGCTAGGTTTCCTCCCTGGTGATTTGCAGCAGAAGATTGATCCTTATCTGCGTCCTCTCTACGATGCTCTGAACGAGATGATGGATGCGGAAAAAATTCCTAACCTGATGGAGCGAGGCATTATTGAGGTTGCGCCCCTAGCCTACATGCGAGGTCGGACGTTGAATAACGCCTTTGTGATTTTGGATGAGGCGCAGAATACAACGCCCTCTCAGATGAAGATGGTCTTGACTCGGCTGGGGTTTCGATCGCGTATGGTTGTAACAGGCGATACCACGCAAACTGATTTACCTTCTCATCAACAGTCGGGTCTGGCAGCAGCTAAGCGGATTTTGAAGAATGTAGATGGGATCGCCTTTTGCGAACTAACGAAAGCTGACGTGGTGCGCCATGCCTTAGTACAGCGAATTGTAGCGGCATACGAGGAGCATGAGAACCAGGACTAATTTCTGGAGATCGCCCTACTTTTGTCCTACTGGTCACAGCCCACTACTTCAACGTCAGAAACTTTTCTAGTGCCGTAGACATGGCTGGAGGCCAGCGACGAACCTGGGTCACCCAATCAATTTTCTTATAGCGTCGGTCTAACCCTACTGCCGCCACCCAGTTACTCTCTGCCTCACCCCGATCGCCACTTGCCCACAGTGCTGCAGTCAAAGCTGCTCGCATATCGGCAAAGTTAGGATATTTACGCACCAGGTTTTTCATTTGACGAATCGCTTCGCTGGTTTCACCCAGTTGGTACTGCGCTAAAGCATAGTTGGCGCGGGCAAAAACATATTGGGGTGCCATATCTACTGCTTTTTTATAGTCGGCGATCGCCTCATTCCATTGCCCTAGTCCGCCTTTAGCATTGCCCCGATTGTTGTAGGCTGCCGGATCATTCGGATCTAGTTCAAGGACGTGGTTGTAGTCGGCGATCGCTTCATCCCATTTGCCTAAACCTTCTAAAGCCGCGCCCCGATTCAGATAAGGGTCAGGAGCATTGGGCGCAAGTTCCATCGACTTTTCGTAATCGGCGATCGCAGCTTCGAGCTTGTTCTGGCTGACTCTGGCGTTGCCTCGGTTGCTCCAAACCGCAGGTTCCTCTGGAAGCTGTTGAATTAGATCACTCCAATAATCTTCAGCAGCAGCAAAGTTGCCCTTGTTCGTGGCTTCAAACGCTTTAGAACGTAAATCTTCCACTAATTCCAGATTTACCGGAGAAGTGATAGTCGGGTTGATTGCGGCAGAAGCCATAGCCTGGACAGGCAGAATACTCAACCAGGTCAAAAGAATTAAAAATATAGAGGCTAGAAATGTCATCATGCGCTTATCATGCCAGGTTTTTGAAGGCAGGACAATCAGCATTTAACTTACGAACCTAAGCTAACCCGCTGCTGCTTGACGGTTTGAATCTCCTGTAAAAGCACCTCGGTTTCTGCTTGAAGGTGAAGCAGTTCAACTTGGTGATTCGCTTGGTAGGGAAGTTTCTGAGAATTTTCTAGGGACACGCTATTTGAAGCAAACGTGGAAGCTGAGGGAGAGACAGCAGATGTAGAGAACTGCACTGTACGATCGTTAATCAAAGGTTGACTAGTCATTTTTACTTATTCACACCACGGGTTTATTCTATCTTGTTTACTCGCCTTGATTGTATTGAATCTTTAAATAGGCGATTCTGAAGTTGTGAAGGTTCTTGAACTGGCTTAATTTAAGCCAGTTTTTAGGCACCTTGGCTTAGTTAACTTGAGGAAGGGTGCGGTTATCATCAATCTGTTGGCGGATTTCGCTACTCAGTCTGTGAAGTTCGGATTGAGCGATCGCCCGTTGCTCTCCGGAGTTCAGCCATTTTAACTGTACAGTCAGATTTTCTGCCTCAGCATCTCCCAAAATTAGGCAAGCTGCTGCGCCCTTGCGATCTGCCCGCTTAAACTGTTTACCAAAAGCACTGCCGCTCAGGTCAAGTTCTGCCGAAAACCCCAGTTGTCGCAAAGTGTGGGCAATCTTTAAGGCTTGTGCCTCAGCACGATCGCCCTTCGACACCACATAAAAATCTAGCGTCGGAGCCTTGGGGGGTTGGAGTTGCTGCATCAAAATCACCAGCCGCTCTAGCCCACTTGCCCAGCCCACCGCCGGAGTTTCAGGGCCGCCCAACTCTTTCACCAATCCATCGTAACGTCCGCCTGCACAAACGGTTGCCTGTGCCCCCAGGTCATCGGATTGGATTTCAAAAACGGTGTGAGTGTAGTAATCCAGCCCACGAACTAGCTTGGCATTGATGTTGTAATCAATGCCCAAGTCGGTTAGCAACTGCTGAACTTGTTCAAACCGTTTTTGAGAGGTGGGACTGAGGTGAGCATGAATGCTCGGAACATTTTGTAGAATGTCTTGGGTTTTTTGATCCTTAGTATCCAAAATGCGCAGGGGGTTGCGAGTCAATCGATCTTGGGAGTCGGGATCAAGATCGTTCTGGTAGGGCGTGAGGAAAGCCACGAGGGCTTCACGGTATTGCAGACGATCTTGCCGATCGCCAATGGAATTAAATTCTAAACGCAAGTTCTTTAGCCCAATGGCTTTGAGTAAATCGTTGGCGATCGCAATCACCTCAGCATCGGCACGGGGATCAGCGCTCCCCAGCGCCTCAATGCCTACTTGGTGAAACTGTCGCTGCCGTCCTGCCTGAGGGCGCTCATAGCGAAACATGGGACCTGCATACCAAAGCCGTTGAATTTCGCCCTGGGCATGGAGATTATGCTGCACATAAGACCGGACTAATCCTGCTGTTCCTTCGGGTCGCAGGGTTAGCGAACGATCGCCCCGGTCTTGAAAAGTGTACATTTCTTTGCTGACCACATCAGTCGCTTCGCCAATGCCCCGCTCAAACAAATCAGTTTGCTCAAAAATAGGGGTACGAATTTCTTGATAGGTGGCTTTGCCAAAAACCTCACGGGCGATCGCTTCGATCTGTTGCCAGTACTGGATTTCGTCAGGCAAAAGGTCGCGCGTTCCGCGAGAGACTTGAATCAGACTCATGGTGCTCTTAATCTACAAAAGGCTTATTGAACGGGTTCCCAGGGGGCATAGCGATCGCCATAATAAGCCAAAATCTGCTCGACTCGACGACAAGATTCTTCATTTGCCTCCGGACCATACTGAATTGACAGCCCACCCGCTTGACTTTTAAGATACTCAAACTGCTGAGAAGTTTGGGGTAATACCTCTACCTCTACTCCTGTCACCTGCCGCAAATGAGCCTCTATTTCCCGGTAAATAGCAAGGGGCATTTGGGGCGATGACCATTGGCTAGGTGTCATAATTTATACCTCTAGCTGGGGAGAAACTGGGTGGGGAGCGATCGGTAGAGTGCAGCAGTTGACTTCATCAATGCAAACTTTACCCCATTGCAATGCCCAACGAACCAATGCCACACGATTGCTGGTTGCTGTCTTGGTCAAAATATTACTGATGTGATTATCGACAGTTCGCTTACTAATTTCTAGATCTTCAGCAATTTCCTGGTTGGTCAAGCCTGCGGATACAAGTTCAACAATTTGTAGTTCACGGGCAGAGAGATTCCCACTGACCTGAGCCTCCATCCCCGTTGTCATGTTTTCCATCTGTAATATGTATATTTACCTACCGTCTTTTACCATTCTAAAGGCATGATTGAGATAAAGGCAGTGTTAAGAAAAACGTTTCTCTACACTACTCCTTTCTCTACACTACTCTAAGTACTCGGCAAGGATTGCCTGCGGCGACCACGTTACTAGGGATATCTTGCGTTACAATGCTGCCTGCTCCAATGGTAGTGTTATTTCCAACCTTTACGCCAGGGCAAAGAATAGCACCACCGCCAATCCAAACATCATCTCCAATGGCGATCGGTGCAGCCATTTCTAATCCAGACCTTCTGGTTTCGGCATCTAAAGGATGATATGCCGTGTAAATTTGAACTCTGGGAGCTAGCAGGACGTTGCGACCAAAATAAACAGTGTTGCAATCTAAAATAATGCAGTCGTAGTTAATGTATAAATTCTCTTCTGCGTAAATGTGGCAGCCATAGTCACACTGGAAAGGGGGCTGTACTTCAAAGTTTTGACCGATCGCCCCAAAAAGAGCTTGAATAATGTCCTCTCTTTTTTTAACCTCGTCAGGGTGTGAGGTATTAAAAGCATGGAGGAGATTCTTAGCTTTTTTGTACATGCCCTTAAGTTCAGGATCAGTGGCTAAGTAGGGCTCATTTGCCAGCATTTTTTCTCGCTCTGTCTTTGCCATTTTTCTAATTCCAAAGTTGACGATCGCTGCAATTGAATTTTTAGCCAATTTCTAAGCAGTGGTTCTGTTCCACTCAATCTAACGCACTGGCAGTTCTGAGTTAGCGCCTGAATTAACCTTTCTGTATTGAGCCACCAGAAGGTTATCTTCAAGACATACCTTAACGAGTCAACGTGTTACTGTCACTGTATTGTAGGGCTTTAGTTTTTTGTATGGCATCTTATTTTTTTAACTAAAAGGAGCCTTATGCATCGGTTCCAAATTATTGCTCATACCCAAACGGGCGAATCTATTGGTTTGGTCGGTTCTACTGCTGAACTCGGATTATGGGATGTCGCCAAATGTATTCGGCTTCAAACTACTGTCGATCGCTATCCCCTGTGGTGGACGGAAGCAGAGATCGATCTTCAATATGTTTGCAGTTCGACAGGTGAGATTGCCCCTGAAACTGTTGGATACCCTGAAACCGTTGAGTATAAGTATGTGCGTTTGGGTGCAGAAGGCAGCGTGGAATGGGAGCCTTTTAGCGAACACCGCTGGATTGCGATCGCTCCTGAAAACCAGTCTCAGAATTTGGTAGTCGATGATGGTGCTTGGGGTTATTGGCAGCCCTATCCCTTTGGATATGTGGAAGCGATCGCAGAACCTGCTGCTGAAGTGCGCCCAAATCCTGACTCTAAAGGACTCAAAATTGTAGTGATTGGCAGTTCTGTGGCGTGTGGGCATAAGGCTTGGTTGTTAAACGGCTGGGTAAGCCAGTTAGGGCAGACCTTGCAGCAACAGTATGGTCATCGTCTGGTGAACGTATCAGAAGTAGGGACGAACGTTAGCAGCACGATTGCTCGGTTCGCATCAGTCGTTACACCTGAGCAACCAGATGTTGTGATCATTGCCTTATCTCTAGGCAACGAAGGGTTAGCCGATTGTCCTGCTCACCAATGGCGGGCAGTGCAACGGCGGTTTGAAAGCGGGTTGCAGCAGCTTGTAAAAATGACGCGCGAACTGGGAGCCTATCCAATTTTGGGTGGTGTTTATCCTCATGGCAACTATGCGAGCGAACACAATGAGTTACTTCAAGAAACTCATCGCCGGATGTTAGGTTGGGGCATTCCGGTGCTGGATTGGTTAGCCGCAGTAGACAACGGGCAGGGAGCCTGGAAAGTTGGCACTTCTTTTGATCCGGCACATCCCAATACAATCGGTCATCGCTTGATGTATGAGGCGATCGATCTGCGCTTATTCGAGATGAACCCAGAAGAATTGGTAAAAGAAAAACAGCGCTTTCAGCAACCTGACGAAGTATTGGTATATCAAGATAGCGAAGAGTTTCAGATCTTTGCTTACCCTCAAGAGAACCAGTTGCGAATTCGCAATGCCTCACCCTACGCTTACACCATCACGCCTACCTGGCAGTCATTGCAAACTGCACTGCAACATCAAGCTAGATTAATGTCAGGTCTTTATGTTGCAAATCATCATCAGGCAGGAGTTCTTCCTTTTTTTGCTGTGCAAGCGGATGGAGCGATCGAAACAACGATCTCTATTCCTCCGGGTGCTGACCTAGAATATAGCGCAGCGTTCAATCTCTTTTCGCCTCACAATTCACAGTTACTGTTTTATGACGGAAATTTGGGGATCTTAAAACAAGACGATAATCGCATCCGAGTCATCAATGAATCGACCAACGAATATAACATCCAGCCCATGTGGCAAGAGGTTCGCAATGCACTAAAAGCAATGCCCATGGGTGTGTACGAAGATGCGCTTGACCCTGATGTACCTTTCCGTACTTTAATGATTGGTAACGGTGGTTTGGAAAGTCGAGTTAAATCTCCACCTAGATCTGCCTTGCTGTTCCAATATAAGTGCGAGCTATCAGACATTAGCCGTGTTGCTATTCTTCCCTTAGGCGATCGCTGTGCCGTTCGCATGATGTTGTACAAGATGGAATATGATGGCCCTGCTTTCCCGTTCGATCTAACGCGCACGACTGAAATTAGTGACGTTGCCGACATGGTCGAATCCCGGTTCTATGACATGTGGAACCCGGATTTTTTAAATTACAGTGCTGATGCAGGTCGAATCTATCACCGGAAGTGGACAGGTCTATCTTTTGCCCATGAGATTGACGAAAAGGATGATCCACTCCACGATATGACTCCCGTTCATGAACGAATGCGCGATCGCTATACAGCCCGTGCTGGCAGATTTTGGTATGCAATCCAGGAGTGCGATAAGGTGCTTTTTGTGCGGACAGGCATTAGCGATCGGGGTGGCGTCATAGATCTAGTCAATAAGTTAGGAAAACAGTGCAACGGGAGACCCTTCCACCTCTTGCTCCTTTCTCCCCAATCCTCCGATGAGTTTGCGAACCTACCCCACGTATTGCACCACGACGTTGAGTTTAATCCCGATCGGATGTATGAGGACTTAGGGCATTGGAAATATTGCGCAGAGGTAATGCGCGGCATTCTAGAATCGCTAGGAGTCTCAAGCAAAAACCTGTTTTGGTGTCCGCCTAAGCTTCCAGAGGAATAACTTGATGAATGAACTGGCTCTTCCGTATCTGGACGGCGATCGTACATTATAAATCCAGCCAACCTTGCTAAAGATTGCTCTAGCCGCTTGGCATCCACATCAACCTACTTGCTAGGGGTAGGGGCTGAAGTCTATGCACTAATCAGGTGGCTGATGAAGGGGGCAACTCTTAGGGTATCTGCAAAGCGGCGCGGCAATCACTTTCCCTAAGCCTCCATCAGTTCCCTCACTGCCATTTCTAACCCTGGCAGGTAGTGTTCGACCGCATTCCAAATCTGCTCCAAGTCAATGCCGCCCAGATAATTGTGAACCAACACATTCCGAAAACCCGCCAATGCCCGCCAATCTATGCCTGGCGCTTTTGCCTTCAATTCTTCAGACAGCCGCTGGGTCGATTCCGCCATCGTTTGCAACCGTCGCAACACCGCATCCTGAACCAATGCACTTGCCATAAACTCTGCTTTGCCATTGCGAGTATAGTTCTGAATCAGGGCGACACAATCCAAAATATGCTCTAAATAGATGCGATCGGTTTTGGGAGTCATAAGGGCTTCGCTTCTGCCAACACGCTCTCTCGAATCAACGGACTAATAGCCCGCTCTGTCAGCACATCGACCTTCCGTCCTAATAAATCCTGCCAATCCATCAGCAAGCCACCTGGAAACCAAGGTGTAATTCTTTCCAGATCGTAATCAATCAAAAAATCGATGTCGCTTTCCGAGGTTTCCTCACCCCGTACCACTGACCCAAACACACGAACATTAAACGCTCCATGCTGTGCCGCAACTTGCAAAATCTCTACTCGGTTTTCCCGCAATGTGTCTAGTAACGCCATCATTTTTACCACTTCGACTTGAAAAGATCGTTAATTTAGTCTTGTTCTCGATTTCACATTCCATAGTATTTTGCACTGAAACCTACTGTTAAAGGCGCTCCATCATATATGTGACTAACAAATATACTGACTGTTGTCATCTATGGGGGTACTCCTTCTGAATGATTATGCAGAAACTTCTTATACATTATGCTAATCCAGACAGATTAGAGGGAAAGTTCCCATATCCTCTCTACCATAATCCTCCGCTCTCTACCCCGATCGCCCCTTTCATTTGCATCAAGTGTGTCCAAGTCGATGAATTTGCGGTAAAAATGCTAGAAGCTCAGAAAAAACCTGAGAGAATATCTTACTGACTGTTCCCCAACCTAGTGCGGTTTAAACTCATGCTGGAGAGAAAAAAGAAGCAAGCGGTGGTTACGGGTGTGAGCTTAACCGCACTGACACTAGGTGCAGCAATATTTGTCCTACCCACCACAGGAATGTTGCCTAAACTGCCTATAGTCGGGCAATGGTTCCAAACCTTACCCAGTTCTGTAGTCATAGAAGCTGACCCAGCCGATCGCGCCTCTAAAGTTTTAGCCGCCGCCACATTGCCAATCGTGCAGCGATCGCCCATTCTTCAAGCTGCCACCCAGCAAGGATCAGGACTCGATCGCCAGCGCGCCAAATATTTGTTAGCCAGTGATTTAATCGAGCAAGGTAAAGGCGGTGCTGCCCTTCCGCTGCTTGAGCGCCTGGAAAATAGTTACTCTGTTTTGGCTCCCTACGTTTTGATTAGACGGGCACAGGCTTACACCCAAATGGGGGAGACGGCAAAGGCTGAAGCGACCTGGCAAGCATTGGTCAAAAACTATGGGGACGATCCAGCTTCAGTAGAAGGTTTATTTGTATTAGGCAAAAAGAATCCGCAGTTTTGGAATCAGGCGATCGCCCAGTTTCCCCGTCATCCTCGCACAGTTGAAATTGCCCAAACTCGCCTTAAGCAAAATCCTAAGCAGCCTCAGCTTCTCCTCATTACTGCACAGGCGCTATATGCTCCCGATCTGGTTTCAGCGCTCGATCGCTTAAAAACCGAGTACGCAGCCCAGCTTAAGCCCGAACACTGGGAGGCGATCGGCTTTGGCTATTGGGAAAAACAAGAATACGCTAAAGCCGCCGAAGCCTATGCCAAGGCTCCTAGTACGCCGCTGACTCTTTATCGAGCGGGACGAGGAATGCAGCTAGAAGGCAAAATTACTGCCTCGGTTCTTGCTTACCAGAGGCTCCTTAAAGCGTATCCTGATGCCGACGAATCAGGAACCGCATTGTTAAAGCTAGCAGAAATGAATGCTCTGCCTGAAAATGCCGTGCCCTACCTCGATCAGGCGATTAAGCGCTTTCCCAATAATGCGGCTGAGGCACTGGCAGCTAAGTCGAATATTTTGCAAGAAATTAATAGCCCTAAGTCGTCTATTCAGGCGCGGCAGTCTGTCCTCAGCCAATATAGCTCGTCGGAAGCAGCAGCAGAAATTCGCTGGAAGCAAGCAGAGGCAAATGCTAAAAAAGGCGATGCTAGAGCGGCTTGGGAATGGGCGCGACAGTTGGCACAGGAAAATCCTAGTAGCAAACTTGCTCCTAAAGCTGCTTTTTGGGTAGGCAAGTGGGCAGCCCAAGTGGGGCGCAAGGAAGATGCCGCTGACTCTTTTCGATACGTGTTGGCAAACTATCCCGAGTCTTACTATGCTTGGCGATCGGCGGTTTACCTGGGCTGGGATGTAGGAGACTTTACCACCGTTCGCCAAAAACTCCCCCCAATTACCAAGCCTCAAGTAAACGCCACACCGCCCATTGGCTCTGCTGCCCTGCGCGAGCTTTACCAGTTGGGGCAATACCGCGACGCTTGGACGCTTTGGCAAACTGAATTTAAGAACCGCCAGCAGCCGTCTGTAACTGAGCAATTTACCGATGGATTAATGCGGCTAGGCATCAATGACAACCTGGAGGGGATTTTTATGATCTCTAACCTTGACGAGCGAGAGAAGCCAGCCGATCGCCAGGAACACGAGCAACTTCAGCAACAGCGATCGCATTGGGAGGCGTTGTATCCCTTTCCCTATGAAGCGACGATCGCTCAATGGTCGCAGCAGCGCCAAATTAATCCTCTTCTTGTAACGGGACTAATTCGTCAAGAATCGCGCTTTGAAACTAAAATCCGCTCCGTTGCCGATGCGGTTGGGTTGATGCAAATAATCCCGGATACGGCTGATTTTGTGGCTGAGCAAAACGGCATGAAAAAGTTTAACCTGGAAGACCCCAACGATAACATCAAACTTGGCACCTGGTACTTAGACTATACCCATCAGGAATACGATAATAATTCACTATTTGCGGTTGCCAGCTACAACGCAGGGCCGGGTGCCGTTGCTGGGTGGATTCAAGAGTTTGGTTTTACCGATCCTGATAAGTTTGTCACGCAAATTCCCTATCCTGAAACTCAAGGCTACGTAGAATTTGTGTTTGAAAATTACTGGAATTATTTGCGGCTTTATAACCCAGAGGTTTCGGAAAAACTTGCACAGGTTTCGCAAAAACAAGCAGTGTTAGGAAAAGCACAATAAAAACAGGTGCGATAAACTGCGAGAATGAAGTGGCTGAGCGTCTTGCGATCGCTGAGTTCATTATTTATTAAAAGTCGTATTCTTTGAAAGTTAGCTCGTGCCAAATCCTGCGATCGTCGTCTTGAATCAACAGAGTGTTTCTCTAGCCCACCGAATTAAAGCTGTTCTGCCCCATGCAGTTATTTATGGCTTGTGCGATCGCACCACCGAGGTTGATATCAGCTTTACCCAATTTGGTGAAACCCTGCGCGAACTATTTACTCACGGCACACCGATTATTGGCATTTGCGCCGCCGGAATCTTAATTCGTACCTTAGCGCCTCTACTCTCCGACAAACGACAAGAACCGACCGTTTTAGCCGTTGCCGAAGATGGTAGTGCCGTTGTTCCTCTGTTAGGAGGACTGCACGGAGTAAATGATTTAGCGCGTCAAATAGCTGTTGTTTTTGACGTATCTCCAGCTATTACTACTACAGGTGATATTCGGTTTCGGACTGCGTTACTAGATCCACCTCAAGGATATCATCTTGCTAATCCTGATCAGGCTAAATCATTTATCTCGGATCTGTTGTCTGGAGCAAGCGTAAAGATAGAAGGAATAGCACCTTGGTTGAGTAATAGTCACTTGCCGATCGCCAGTGATGGATCGTTAACAATACAAGTCACAGAGCGATCGCTGCTACCGTCCTCCAACTGTTTAATTTACCATCCGAAAACTATAGCGATCGCCCTTAATAACGCCCTTAGCCCAGATCCCGAAATTGCGATCGCCTTCATTCGTCAAAAGCTGATAGAACTTAGTCTTTCTCCGACTGCGATCGCTGCCATTTTTGCCCTCGAACTTGATGCCGGACACCCTGGAATCGCCGCGATCGCTCAAGCATTTAACGTTTCTACCCGCTTTTTTCAACCGGATCAGCCCGCCTGGACAGTCGAAACGGTAGCGATGACAGCGGTCGGGGCATCAGGTCAACTCGTCTTGAATGAGGCGGAATGCGCGATCGCCCTCGCACCTCTACCGCTCAATGTGAACGCGATCGGACGAGCACAGGGACGACTGGCGATCGTCGGGACAGGGCCCGGCAGCGCTGAGTGGATGTCGCCGCAGGTAAAAGAATTGTTGAAGTCTGCGACCGATTGGGTCGGATATAGCACGTATCTCAACTTGGTGGAACCCTTACGACAAGGACAGCAGCGCCATGAGTCCGACAATCGGGTGGAGTTAGACCGGGCGCGGCAGGCATTGGATTTGGCAGCAGAAGGGCGATCGGTGGCGTTAATTTCATCCGGTGATCCAGGCATTTACGCGATGGCAACAGCAGTTTTTGAAGTGATTGAACAAGACGCGAAACCAGAATGGCAGCGGTTAGAGATTCAGGTTGCTCCCGGCATTTCGGCAATGCAAGCGGCGGCGGCACAAGTGGGCGCACCGATTGGGCATGACTTCTGTACTATTTCCTTATCCGACATTTTGAAGCCCTGGGCAGTCATTGAACAACGCATTCTAGCTGCTGCTCAAGCCGATTTAGTGATTGCTTTTTACAACCCTATTTCCAGCCAACGAACTTGGCAATTGGCAAAAGCAAAAGAACTGCTGTTACAAGTGCGATCGCACCAAACTCCAGTCATTTTGGCGCGTAACTTGGGTAGATCGAAACAGGCGATCGTCGTCACTACGCTCGATCAATTTCAGCCTGAAACTGCGGATATGCGAACCATTATTCTAATAGGTTCAAGCAAAACCCGAATCATTCAACGCCCCTACGGAAAAGTTTGGGTCTACACGCCTCGCTGGTATGAAGGTTAAGATTTAGTCGTTCAAGTGTACTATAATTTCAAGCAGATTCGCTTTGAGGCAAAATAGAGATACGAGGCAAGAGTAGAGATATCCAATGGATTATTCCACCATGAGCCAGCGACCTTATTCCATTCCCCAAACCGATCCGCCGCTTTCTCCGCGAGAAACGCTGCCCACCATGTATGACTTGCCCAGCGAAGACCCGGAGGAACCTGGTTTGCCCGACGAATTTCACGATCTTCAGCCCCAGTTATTAAGCGCAACGCTACGTCTGCAAAATTACGCTAAAGACCAAATCTTTACAGGCACAGATTTAAACCTGTACTACGATGTCCATCATCCTTTGTGGCATAAGCGCCCCGACTGGTTTCTGGCTTTGGGTGTGCCACGGCTTTACGATGGAAAAGATTTGCGGGCTAGCTATGTGGTTTGGCAGGAAGGGGTTAATCCTTTCGTAGTAGTGGAATTGCTATCGCCTGGAACCGAGGATGAAGATTTAGGCAGATTTGCTGAATCAAATGCTGATATACCATTAGGCGAATCCATCCCCGCGCCTGACTCCAGCCCCGCGCCGTCAAATGGGCAATCGACTAAAGCTGTTCCGCCTGGAAAATGGCAGGTCTATGAACAGATTTTACGGATTCCTTACTATGTCGTCTTTAGCCGATACAACAATCGCGTCCGAGCATTTCGTCTCGTGGGCGGTCACTATCAAGAGCAAAATCTTGACACCAGCAATCCTCGCGTCTGGATTCCCGAACTAGATTTAGGTTTAGGCTTATGGGAAGGTGAGTTCGACGGCATTGAGCGATCGTGGCTGCGCTGGTACGATACTGATGGAAACTGGGTTTTAACAGAAGCAGAGCATCAGCAACAGCGAGCAGAACGCCAACGCCAACGGGCAATTCAAGAGCGACAACGGGCGGAGCAAGAGCAACAACGGGCAGAACAACAACGACAAAGGGCAGAGCAAGAGCAACAACGGGCAGAACAACAACAACAAAGGGCAGAGCAAGAGCAACAACGGGCAGAACAACAACGACAAAGGGCAGAGCAAGAGCAACAACGGGCAGAACAACAACGACAAAGGGCAGAGCAAGAGCAACAACGGGCAGATACAGCAGAAGATCAACTGAGGCAGGTGGTGATGAATTTGTTGCAAGCAAACTTATCAGTCGCTCAGGTGGCGAATATGACTGGGCTGACTGAGGATCAAGTCAGACAGATGGGTTGATGATGGCTGTCGATAAGTTTGCGTTTATGCACCAAGCTCTCGAAAAACGATCGCCCACTCAACGACGATCGCTGCAACCACTCATCCCTCAAGATGCTGTGCATATATTGCAGGAGGGGCGATCGCTCCTTAACTTTAGTAATAATGATTATTTAGGTTTATCTAAACATCCAATCTTAATCCAAACGGCTCAGGAATATATCAGTCAATATGGAACGGGTGCAACTGCCTCTCGGTTAGTAACAGGAACTTACGATATTCATGAGCAAGTTGAGCAACAGTTAGCGATGGCTTGTGGACGCGAAGCCTCACTGTTGCTCAATTCTGGATTTCAGGCAAATTCAACGATTCTACCTCTGTTGGTCGATCGCCAGTCGTTGGTATTATGCGATCGGCTAGTTCATAATAGTATTCTTCAAGGGGTTCTTTCTAGTAAAGCTAGACTTGTCCGCTACCATCATAATGACTTGCACCATCTAGAAAAATTGCTTCAACAAGCTCATCAAAAAACATATAGCCGAATCCTAATTGCTTCTGAAACAATTTTTAGTATGGACGGTGATATCAGCGATATAGAGGAACTAATTCGACTTGCAAAAGAATACAACGCTATCCTTTATATTGACGATGCCCACGCTGTTGGCGTGATGGGAATAAATGGCATGGGTTTAGCTAGTCATCGTTCTGATATTGATGTGGTCATTGGCACGTTTGGTAAGGCGTTCGGATCAGCAGGAGCTTATGTTACTTGCTCCCATGTTATTCGGGATTATTTAATTAACTTTTGTCCTGGATTTATCTATACAACGGGTTTGCCGCCCGGAACGGTAGGCGCGATCGCCGCTGCTCTCACTCTCATTCCTACGTTGAATTTAGAACGTCAACACCTCGCTCAAATCGCTGTATCTCTGCGATCGCAATTACAGCAAATCGGTTACGACACTGGAAATTCTTGCTCCCACATTATTCCGCTAATACTTGGTGATGAGGCAAAAACCCTGAGACTAGCGCAATGGCTCAAAGAACACGGAATGCTAGCGATCGCCATTCGTCCGCCCACTGTTGCCCCCGGAACAGCACGAATTCGGTTGGCATTATCAAGCGCTCACACCACGATCCAGATCAATGATTTAATTAATTGCCTGAAATTGTTTGAAGGATGAGGATGCCGACCACTATTATTGCGTATCATGGTTGGGGGTTTGACCAGACTTGCTGGCAGCCGTGGAAAGATTTATTGGCTCAACGAGGAGAAGATTTACTGATAAGCGATCGCGGCTATTTTAATTCTCCAGCCTTGCCCATTGCTGCTAATACAAACCATAGAACCATTCTTTTCGTGCATTCTTATGGGCTACATCTCTGTCCTTCTGAACAACTCCACCGTGCAGATTTATTAGTCGTTTTTAGCAGTTTCCTTTCCTTCCATCCTCAATTAGAGGCAAAAAAAAGGCGATCGCTGTTGATGCTTTCTCAGATGATGACTCAGTTTAAAGCTAATCCTCAAACTGTTCTAGAGGCATTCAGAACGAAGTGTTATCATCCTGTTTTGTGGGAGCGATCGCCTGATTCTAGCAAGGCTATTAATTCTGAATTACTACTGCATGATCTGGAGAGTTTAAGTGCTTGTTTGTTAGATGTTTCTCTTTTGAAGAAAATTCCCAAAATTCTAATTTTGCATGGTGTTCAAGACCGAATAGTTTCAGTTGAAAAAGGGCGAGAACTTTCTGCACATCTGCCCGATAATAGTCAATACATTGAAATTGAACAGGCGGGACACGGTTTGCCATTTACCCATATTGATGTCTGTTGGTCATGGCTTTGTCGAAGGTTGGGCGCAGAATGAACGATAAGTCTGAGAAACTGAAAATTGCCCAAAGTTTTGGACAAGCGGCATTAACGTACCATGCTGAAGCATCGTTACAAAAAAACTGCGCGACAAAACTTTTAGCTCTGCTGGAATCATGGGAAGTGCCTTCAGGAGTGTTGTTAGAGATAGGTTGCGGAACAGGTTTTTTAACTCAGGAATTGTGCGATCGCTTCCCTAATCACCCGTTCCAAGTCACTGATCTCTCAGCCGAGATGTTGCACTTTTGCCAAGCCCATTTACAGATCGCACCCGATCGCGCTCCAGTCTCGTTTCGGCAGATGGATGGTGAAACGCTAGAGGGTAATGAACGCTATGGATTAATTGTGGCGAATTTTGTCATTCAGTGGTTTAAGCATCCTGTAGAAAGTTTATTAGGTTGGCTAGAACGATTGAAGCCTACTGGAATTCTATGCTTAGCATTTCCAACTTGTGATTCTTTTCCAGAGTGGCGGCAGGCTTGTGAATCTCTCCAAATTCCGTTCACGGCAAATTCACTACCCAATTCTCAGTTTTTAATACAAGCGTTATCTAAGGTGTCCCAAGATTCATATTTGCAAGAGGAGATATTCTGTACAACACATCGGAACGCGAGTGATTTTTTTAGAGGGCTAAAATCTATAGGAGCTAGCGTGAATACTTCAAAACAAAAGTCATCTGTCGTTGAGATGAAGAAGTTGATTCGATATTGGGATGGTAACGTTAATAAAATGGGAGAAAATAATGTTTTACAAGTTCATCATCATGTCGCTTTTTTGTTGATTCAACGATAAATTATTACATCTGTTTTTTAGTGAATAGGCGATCGCCCCTTGTAAAATTCTATCTCTCTCCTATGCTCTTCCCTCCCCAATTTTTCATCACCGGAACCGACACTAACATCGGTAAAACCGTCGTCTCTGCTCTGCTCACTTTAGGTTTACGCTATGCCTACTGGAAGCCCGTCCAATCCGGTTTAACCCCCATCACCGACACCGAATTTATCCGCTCTGCCACAGGCTTAGATGCCTCCTACTTTATACCAGAGCGCTACCGCCTTACCCAATCGCTCTCGCCCCACGCTGCCGCAAAAATTGATAGCGTTAAGATTGCCCTCAGCGATTTTCAACTCCCCGCAACCGACAAACCCGGCTTAATCGTCGAAGGCGCTGGCGGATTAATGGTGCCCCTGAATGATCAAGATTTAATGATTGATTTAATTCGATCGCTCAACCTACCTGTGTGTCTCGTCACCCGCAGTACGCTCGGCACAATTAACCACACGTTGATGTCGATCGCTACCCTCCAGCACGCTAAAATTCCAATTCTAGGTGTCATTATTAATGGGCAAAAGAATCAAAGTAATCGAGAGGCGATCGCCCATTATGGTAAAGTTCCCATACTTGCTGAACTAGAGCCACTTGTTACCATCACCCCCGCCACCCTCAAAGTAGCATTCCAGCAATTGTTTTAAAAATGCACAGAGCATACTCTCTACTATTCGTTTCTCTATGTCTCATCCCAACATTTGGTATCCCTTCGCTCAAGCTAAAACCGAACTTGCTCCTATTAAAATTAAGTCGGCACAAGGCATTTGGCTAGAGCTAGAAGATGGCTCTAAAATCATGGATTGTATTTCAAGCTGGTGGGTTAATTTGCACGGTCATGCTCACCCTAAAATTGCCGAAGCGATTTACAAACAAGCGCAACAGTTAGAACACGTTATTTTTGCAGGATTTACCCACGATCCAGCAGAGCAATTAGCAGAGGCTTTAATCGCTAAATTACCTCCAGGTTTTAGCCGAGTTTTTTTTAGTGATAACGGCTCTACGGCGGTGGAAGTTGCGCTAAAAATGGCGTATCAATATTGGGTTAACCATAATCAAAAACGGCAGACTTTTCTTGCGTTTGAAGGCTCCTATCACGGTGATACCATAGGTGCGATGTCGGTGGGAGGGCGATCGCTGTTTTCGGATGTATATCGATCGCTGCTATTTGATGTTGAGTATCTGCCCTTTCCTGATACCTACTTTGGAGACACGCTAATTGAAGAAAAAGAAGAACGTATTTTAGAGCAACTTCGAGGAAAGATAAATCACTCTCCAGAACAATATGCAGGAATAATTGTTGAACCGCTGGTGCAAGGTGCGGGCGGAATGCGGATGTGTAGACCTGAGTTTATTCAAAACCTTAGAAAAATTGCAGATGAATTTAACACTCTATTAATATTTGATGAAGTGATGGTGGGGTTTGGGCGAACAGGAGATTGGTTTGCTTGTCGGAAAGCCAATGTTACACCTGATATCATCTGTTTGTCTAAGGGTTTAACAGGCGGCACATTACCGCTATCAGTGACAGTTTGTTCTGAGAAAATTTATGATGCATTCTACAGCGATGATCCCTTAAAAGCTTTGTATCACGGGCATAGCTATACGGCGAATCCTTTAGGCTGTGCAGTGGCACTCGCTTCGATGGAATTACTGATCGAAAATGAAACAGCTTTTCGCCAAATGGAACAACTGCACTGGACACACCTCCAGCCCTTGCTAGATCATCCTAAGCTAGAGCGTTTGCGAGTGATGGGAACTATTGCCGCGATCGATATTATTTCTGAGCAACCGGGATATTTAAACCCAATTTCGCTGCATATTCGGCAACAGGCGATCGCCCATAAACTCCTGCTGCGACCGCTTGGAAATGTCCTATACTTACTCCCGCCCTACTGCATTACCGCCGATGAATTGGCGCTTGCTTACCAGGGTATTACCGCCATTTTAGAAACGGTGTGAAACGGTATGATGTGTACCGACCTCTCCGCACAATCTCCTCAAACGATTCCCCATGGCTGATATTCGTCACGACTGGACTACCGCAGAAATCCAAGACCTTCTGCACCAACCGCTTTTAGACTTGGTTTATCGCGCCCAAACTTTGCATCGGCAATATAGCGATCGCCAAATTCAGCTTGCTACATTGCTGAGTGTCAAAACTGGTGGGTGTGCTGAAAACTGCGCCTATTGTCCCCAGTCTGCCCACTACGAAACCACTGTCCAAAAGCAGCCGACTCTGCCCGTAGCGGAAGTTTTAGCGTCTGCGCAAAAAGCCAAGGATTTAGGAGCCAGCCGCTTTTGCATGGGCTGGGCATGGCGCGAAATTCGGGACGGCGAAGCGTTCGACCAAATGCTAGAGATGGTGCAAGGTGTCAAGAAGCTGGGTCTGGAGGCGTGCGTCACGGCGGGAATGCTGAATGAATCTCAGGCGCAACGGTTGGCAGCAGCAGGCTTGACGGCATACAACCATAATTTAGATACCAGCCCCGAAAACTACGACAATATTATTACCACACGCACCTATGGCGATCGTCTCCAAACCCTCGACCATGTGCGGCAATCAGGCGTTCAGGTCTGCTGTGGCGGCATTATTGGCTTGGGTGAAACCTGGGGCGATCGCGCTCAAATGCTGCAAGTTCTCGCTACCCTGCAACCCCATCCTGAAAGCGTTCCGATTAATGCCCTCGTTGCCGTTGCCGGAACGCCCCTAGCCGATCAGCCGCCCGTTGATCCGTTTGACTTGGTGCGAATGTGCGCCACTGCCCGTATCCTCATGCCCAAAGCGCGAGTAAGGTTGAGTGCAGGGCGATCGCGGTTATCGGATGAGGCACAAGTTCTTTGTTTTTTGGCAGGGGCAAACTCAATTTTTTACGGCGATAAGCTATTAACCACAGAAAATCCAGATCAAGATAGCGATCGCCAGCTTTTAGAAAAAATTGGAGCGTTAGAAGAGCGGACTCTAGCTTCTGGGTACTCTAAATAGTTACCTAATCGAGTCCAGCAATTCCTTCCTATGGCACAAGATAATAGCTTGGCGAAAGCGCGTAATGTTGCTGCGCTCAGTGGGTTGAACGTATTTCGTGATTCTGTCGGGCGCAAGGATAAAAACGATTTCTATACCTTCACGCTCAATCGCAGCAGTAGCTTTACTCTGAACCTGTCTCAGTTGAAAAACAACGTTAATGTTGAGCTAATTCAAGCGGGTCAGACGCTTCTAAAATCTGCCAGATCTGGGAAGAAACCTGAGGCGATCGCCACCACTTTATCCGCCGGAACTTACCATATCCGGGTTTATCGCGGTCGTAACGACAGCAAATATCGTCTTCAATTAAGCGCATCGCCTATTGCCTCAGCAGTTGACTCTCCCTTATCTGATCCTAATCCGGTAGGAGGTAGCCTTGAGCCACCGCCTATTGTCCCCATTCCGCGTGTTCCCATTCCCCAATTGCTCTCAACCAGTGGATCAGAAATCGGTTCCATTGACCCTACCACTGGTATCTTTTCGCCCTTAGCAAATATCAGCACCTCGTACAACGACATTGCCTCCGCTCCGAACGGTGGGCTGTTTGGGGTTTCATCTAATTCGCTCTACCAAATTGATCCAGCGACAGGTGGGTCATCCCGTGTTGGCAGTCTGGGCACCTTCATAAACATGAATTCTCTGGCGTTTACACCCTCTAACAACCTTTATGCAGCGGGTGGATCAGGGTTCTATTTCATTAATACTGCTACTGGGACAGCTTCACTCGTTGCCAACATTCCAGGCTTCAACAGTAGTGGCGATTTGCTTTACGATGATGCCTCCGGTCGATTTTTAGCCACCTCAAATGCTCCGTTCCCAACCAAAGATTCTCTGTACTCCATCGGGCTAGGTGGTGATGCTACAGTGATTGGTAGCGTTGGGTTTGACAGCGTTTGGGGATTAGCGATCGCCAAGGGCACTCTGTACGGCTATACCTCCAACCGTCTGCAAATTATCATCAATCCCACCACTGGCATGGGAAAATTCGATCGAATGGTTACTGGAACTGTCAATCAAATCTATGGAGCGACTTAATATAGACGGTTCTACAGATACTTAGACTGATACGCTGAGTTTCACCTCGAACCGTTGCCAAGCTTCAGGTTCGAGGACTTGGGTAGAGAGTTGCTTTTGCGCCAAGAGCGATCGCAATTCATCTGCTCCACCCTCAGCTTTTAACACCGACATCAACAGCCCCTCAAACGAAATATCACCGCCCGCCGCTGTCGGCAACATTACTTGAGGTCTTAGCCATTCTGCCGCCTCAACCGCACTAGCGCTCCCCTTAATCACAGAGCCTAGCAGTGGCAGCTTGAGATCAATAATGGGCGTAATCACTATATCAACTGGAGCCACATCTTTAAGCGTAGGAGAATGATAACCATGAGGCTCATAGTAAAGCTTAGTATTCTGCGCCAAATCCGTCAGTAGATAGCCATTTTCCACTAGCGTCGGCCCTACCGGCGATCCAGGGAATGCCCGGATTTGTACCTGATCTGCCAGAGTAAATGTCTCGCCGTGAGCGATCGCCGTAACCTGCGTATAGCCCATTTTCTCAACTACTTTTGCTCCGCCGGGTGAACCCACAACAGGAATAGCGCGATCGAGTTTCTCCAATGTTGGCGGGTGCGCGTGATCGGGTAATCCTTGAGACAGTAGGATTAGATCAATGTCTTGGGGGATGGGGCGAGCGATGTTTTTTTTACCCTCAAATAGCCAGGTTAGGTTGCCGAAGCTGAGAGAACCAACCAGCCAGGGGTCTAACAAGATCCGTTTTCCACCCATTTCAATGAGCCAAGAATTGCTGTCTAGCCAGGTCAGATACATTGCATTTTCCTAAAGCGTATTTGAACATATTGTAACAATTTATAAAGTCCCAAAATTGCAGAAAGGGCGATCGATAAACTATTTACGCAAGGAAAGGAAAAGCGACTCGTAGGCAAATACTCACAAAACCCACTTAATAATTCACCTTTTTGACTAATATTTTTCATAGTTTTATGAATAGGGGGGTTACACCCCTCACCCTATTGGTGCCATAATGTGTCCTGTAGATGCACCCTGATGGTTGGGAGAGTTTGCAAACGCTCTCCCTTTTTTACACCCATTTCTAAAACATTCGCAATCTGTATTAGAAATAGGTCTGGGGTTAGGCACAATTAGCAATGCTCAACATTTATGCTAAAGAAGAATGCTTCATCTACATATCTCGTGAATCAACCGACTGTATTGAACCCGTTCTTTTCACTTTCGTACGAGCCAGCTTTAGAGAGCTTGGGCGAAGATTATGGCGATCGCGTCACTGCCGAAGCTTTTCCCCAGCATACCCTGCGGTTTCGCAACGATGACATTTTTCCTATCCTGGGGCTAGACCCACAGAAGGTTACTGATGATCATTTTACCGAAGCCTTTGGCGCTTTTGCCGGATCGCAGCCCTGCCTTGCCCTCCGCTACCACGGCTATCAGTTTGGGGATTATAACCCTCAACTAGGCGACGGACGAGGATTTCTGTATGGGCAAGTGCGGGGCACAGATGGCGAATTGTACGACTTTGGCACCAAAGGTTCGGGCAGAACGCCCTACTCACGGGGTGGCGATGGGCGGCTAACGTTGAAAGGAGGAGTGCGGGAAGTGCTGGCGGCTGAAATGCTGTACCGCTTGGGGGTGAGAACTTCTCGGTGTCTTAGTCTAGTGGAGACAGGGGAAGGACTTTGGCGGGGAGATGAACCTTCGCCAACTCGCTCTTCAGTCATGGTAAGGTTTTCGCGATCGCACATTCGCTTTGGCACCTTTGAGCGACTGCATTATTTGGGGCGAAAAGATCTGATTAAAACGCTGTTAGATCACGTCATTAAGTATTACTATCCGCATCTGTTGAACAAGGATGATTCCTACGTTCGCTTCTATGCCGAGCTAGTCATGCGCGTTGCAGAACTGGCTGCCCAGTGGATGTCGGTTGGGTTTTGTCATGCCGTTTTGAATACCGACAATATGTCCATTACGGGCGAAAGCTTTGACTATGGCCCCTACGCTTTTATTAACCAATACGATCCACAATTCACTGCTGCCTATTTCGACTATTACGGACGGTACTGCTATGGCAACCAGCCCGGAGTATGCGTTTGGAATTTGCAAATGTTGCAAGTTCCCCTGAAAGCGGTTATTGACCCGATGGAAATGGAGTCGGCTTTGGCAGGGTTTTATTCGCATTTTCAAACGGTTTATCGGCAGCGCATGTTAAGTAAGCTAGGGCTTGAGATTGGCTTTGATGCGGTGTCTGAGGCGATCGCGGATGGGTTGTTGAAGCGAACGTTGCAGCTTTTGGGGGAAAGCAAGGCAGGGTATCACGACTTTTTTATGAGTTTAAGGGAGCAGTTTTCAGCAAGTTGGCGAGAGGATGAGGGAAAGATTTTTGAGCAAATTACTGGGACTTTAAGTGGAGACACTAGTTCTTTTGAGCAATGGCGATCGCTTTATTACCAAGTCTTAAATAGTCTGCCACCCAATGAAATGGAGGCGATTGCTCACCGACTAGCCCAGCATAATCCTACAACGGTGTTGATTAGACCGGAGATTGAAGCGGTGTGGGAGGCGATCGCCCAGGAAGACAATTGGCAACCGTTTCAAGATCTTTTGAGCCGGATTAAGCGATCGGTTGTGGAGTAGTGAAGACCTGATGCGATCGAAGTTCTCTGGTTGTGGTTAGATTCTGCGTTCATAGGTTCGCTGTAATGTCCTTGAATTTGGCATATTTTTCTGGAAAGTTATGCCACTTCTTGGTCTGTATTAGTCTGGCTTTCTAGGTACAAGGTGTGAGCGCTAAAGTCTTGTTCGTGGAGCCATTGCACACCGCCAAAGAAGGGTTTGACCTGTTTAAAGTATTGAATATTCTTCAGCTCTACAAAGATCCCTTTTTCTAAATAGGGACTAACATCGAAGCATTTTACCTCACCATTATCGAAGAATAGCCGTAGTGTGAAATCTGATAATGGTTCAACCTGTATAACTTTTGGAGACATAGGTTTGTTTCCTCCTAGCGCAATGGATCTACTCTAAACACTTGTTGTCCTTCAACTGCTAATTGCCAGTTTGCTATAAGTTCGTCTTGATGAATTTCAATCCATGCTTGAACTAACTTGAGTTTTGAGCTACGGATTTTCCCCTCTAGAAGATTGCCTTCTGGAATCGCCAATACTGCTTCGTCTTCTTGATATTTAACATGGATATGAGGCGTGTGATGCTTTTGGTTGTCAAAGTAGTACATCAAAACGACTATGCCATAAAACATAGAAATAACTGGCATGAGGAAAGAGCTAGAAAGCTTCTGAATCATACTCTATCAAACAGAAGGCTGGCGATCGCTACTCCATGATTTTACAGTGTCCTCAATTCCTGAAGAATGGCTTGGGTAAAGGGATGGTTAGAGAGGCGATCGCTCAGCAGCTAGCGCAACATAATCCCACAACGGTGCTAAGTTAGACCGGAGATTGAAGCAGTGTGGGAGGCGATCGCCCAGGAAGATAACTGGCAACCGTTTCAAGATCTTTTGAGCCGGATTAAGCGATCGATCATGTCGCCATAGCGATCGTCCTCTGCTTCAACGGCTCACATTCAGCCAATCTAACAGTAGCGTTATCTGTTGTGACTGCCGTTCTGACTTGCGGTAAGCTAACCAGATTGAGTTTGTGACGGCTTTAGTGGGCTGCAAAACCAACGTTAATTGGCGATCGCTAATCCACTCTGTGCAGAGATAGTCGGGTAGAATACTGTAGCCAAGTCCTTGGGCGATCGCTTCTCGAATACTGCGCAAATCTGGAATGATAAACTGAGGATTAACATCCAATCGCCTACCAAAAACGACGCGCCAAAACCGCCGAATAATGGGTAAATCTTCGCTGTAGGCGATCCAAGCTTTGGATCTGAGCCATTGTTCAAGAGCCGTCAAATCCATCTGCGTTGGATCTAGTGACTGGGGAACTACTGCGGTAGGAGGTCCGATTAGCCAAAAGTGCTCTTCAAAAATAAGCTGATATTCTAACTCTGGTTTGGCAATTTTTTGAGTGGCGATCGCACAATCAATCTGCTTGGCTAACAGTTGCTCAATCAGATCTTGCACCAGTCCAAACTGCGTTACTAATAAAGTATTTTCCAACTTCGGCAAACGTTCTAAAACATATTCACTAAAAAATTCCGTCGGCGTACCTAACCGAATCATCAAAGGCGCATCGGCGAAAGTTGCTTTAGTCGGAATCGATTCTAAGGCTTCGATCGCCGCCACCACGCGAGTATACAAACGCTTTCCTGCTTCAGTAGGCAGCATCCGTCGGGGCATCCGTTGAAATAGCACCATTCCTAGGGTCGATTCCAGCGCGGCAATATGCTGGCTTACAGCAGGTTGTGTCAGATGCAAGGCTTTCGCAGCGCCCGACACGGTTCCCACCCGATACACATCCACAAAGCTACGATACCATTCCAAATTAACCATAAATATATTTATAGAAAAGTGCAGTGTTCATTATTTGTATTTTAGATAGATTGCTTTTAGCATGAAGTTATTGAGCAAAGAAACGTCAAGCGATTTGCAAAAACTGTCTTCTACTGGAGTTTTTATCATGTCTCAGAAAGTTCTAATTGTTCTGACCAGCCACAATACACTGGGCGACACAGGCAAAGAAACCGGATTTTACCTATCAGAAGTTAGCCATCCGGTTGAGGTTTTCGATCGCGCAGGCTTAACGGTTGAATACGTCAGCCCTAAAGGTGGAAAAGCACCTATGACTGGCAGCGATCGCACTGATCCAATTAATGCAGCATTCCTCGACAATCCTGAAAAAATGGCGCAGGTCGAAAATACCCTGCATCCTACTCAAATTAATCCATCGGAGTATGCCGCAATTTTCTACGCAGGTGGACATGGCACCATGTGGGATTTTCCTGGGAATGGTGATCTTGCTCGGATTGCTGCCACCATCTATGAGCAGGGCGGCATCGTAGGCGCTGTCTGTCATGGCCCTGCTGGATTGGTCAATATTCAACTCTCAAACCAGGAATATTTAGTGGATGGAAAGACCGTTTCTGGCTTTACTAATGAGGAAGAGGCAGCAGTTGGATTGACCACAGTAGTACCGTTTCTGCTAGAGACAATGCTGATAGATCGCGGAGCAACGGTAGAAAAAGCGCCGAATTTTCAGGCAAAAACTGTAGTAAGCGATCGCTTAGTAACAGGACAAAATCCGGCATCCGCAGCAGGTGTGGGTGAACAGATCGTTGCGCTGTTGAAGCAAAAAATCTTCTAACCTTTGGACTTCCGCTTCCGTATAGATCAAGAGATACCTTATTCTCGAAGCTGCCCCATTCCAACCGTTCTAGCCTTACTGTCACTAGCGATCGCCCCTCCATATTCCAGAGTAATACGCTGATTAAACGATCGGCTGACTGCAAAGTGATGAGTACGGGAATGCTATTGAGAATTCCTTCGCATTGATTTTCTATGGTTGCGGTTAATGTCACTGTTTGTTGTCTTGCCTATGTCATGGGGTTGTTACTCACAGGGCTGCCCTGGAAGGTTTTGGGGTTACCTGTGGGCGCAGTGATCATGCTGTTGCTAGGCGCGATTGCCTCAACATATCTGCACAGAATAGGCATAAAGCCACGCACTTGGCTGCTGGCAGGACTATGTGGATGTTTAGCAGTTTTATACTTTCATGGACAATTGCCGCAGCCTGGTCAAAATGACATTAGCCGCCTGGTCAATTCGACAGAAGAGGCACAAGTGTTTACGGTTGAAGGAAAGATTGCCTCTTCGCCCCGAGTCACTCGGAGCCAGCGAGTGCAGTTTGAGTTAGATACGGATTTGGCGACAGGTCAGGTTGGTGAGGGAATAAAGCTCTCGCAGGTGAGTGGAAAGGTGTATGTAACAGTGCCGCGATCGCAAGATTCTCAACTTTATCCTGGGCGAACGGTTCGCATTCAAGGCTCGCTCTACAAACCCAACACAGCCAGCAATCCGGGTGGGTTCAACTTTCAGCAATACTTAGCGCAACAGGGAATTTTTGCTGGATTGAACGGTAAAGAAATTAGCTTTCCAGAGCGGGGAGATTCTGCGCCCTTTCTATGGACAATTCAACAGCGCATTATTCAGTCGCAAGCTTTTTTGATTAATGCAGATGTGGGGCATTTGATTAGCGCCATGGTGATGGGGCGTGGAGGCGTTGATATTGCCTACGAGATTCAAGATCAATTTGCTCGGGTGGGCTTGGCTCATGCGTTGGCAGCATCAGGAACACAGGTGTCTCTACTAGCAGGCATTGTGTTGGCGTTAACTCAAGGACTCAATCGTTGGCTGCGGCTAGGAATTGGGTTAGGAATTTTGGCGATGTATGTGGGATTAACAGGAATTGAGCCTTCGGTAATGCGAGCGGCGCTAATGGGAGCCGTGGTTTTTTTAGCCGTTACGCTAGAGCGTCAGGTTAAGCCGTTATCGCTGTTACTGATGGTGGCAACATTATTGTTGCTGTGGAACCCGATCTGGATTTGGAGTCTAGGCTTTCAGTTAAGTTTTTTGGCAACTTTGGGATTAGTGGTGACTGTGCCGAAGTTAACGCAGTGGTTAGACTGGGTGCCCACCCGAATTACACCTTTAATTGCCGTCCCGATCGCCGCTTATCTCTGGACGCTTCCTTTACAACTTTCTGTTTTCGGTGTGGTTTCGCCCTACTGTATCTTGATCAACATTTTCAGCAGCTTGTTGATCACGCTCATCAGTGTAGGCGGCATGATTAGCGCTTTGTTAGCCCTCATTCATCCGGTTGCAGGAAGTGTTTCAGCGTGGCTCGTGCATTTTCCAGCAGTAGCGTTTCTTAAAATTGCCGAACTGGGCGATCGCCTTCCAGGGAATGCGTTTGCTGTTGGCACAATCAGCCCAGTGCAGGTTCTATTACTGTATGGAATATATTTGCTGGTTTGGTGGCAGCCTCAGTGTAGAAAACAGGCATGGCTTGCTGGAATCATTGGGCTGGGAATCGTTGCGGTACCCGTGGCGTATCTGACAACTCACTTGTCTCAGGTCACAATCTTATCTACGTCTAAAGAGCCTGTTATGGTGCTGCGAGATCAGGGCAAAGTGGGGTTGATTAATGTGGGCAGTGAGTCGGATTTACGCTTTACGGTGCTACCGTTTCTAAAGCAACAGGGGATCAATAGCGTTGATTGGGCGATCGCCCCCCGTTTACAAGCATCTGACACTAATTGTTGGAAGCAAATGGTCGAAGGTATTCCAATTCGCATGTTTTACCCTGTTCCTACAGCAAAACCTAAAGCGATCGCAGAATTCACAACGGCTTACCGAGCCTTACAAAAACAAATTGAAGCGCGTCAAGGTATCGCCTTACAATTATCGAGCCAGCAGAAAATTCAATCAGGCGCAATCACGGCTCAATTGATCAGCAATAACCCGGCAATTCTACAAATTCAGGCATATCAGCAAACCTGGCTGTTGCTTAATCATGGGTCTAACAATGAGCGTGTCATTAACCGCTTGCCTCGTGCTGACGTGTTGTGGTGGTCGGGAGAGGCTTTACGTGCAGAACTATTAGAGCAGGTGCAACCCAAAGTGGCGATCGCTTCTACCCACTCCCTTCCGGTTGAAACACAAACCTGGTTCAAAGCCCATCCAGCTATTACTCTCTACCAAACGGGTCAAGATGGTGCAGTTCAATGGACACCTCAGAATGGATTTAAAGCGACGATAGAAGCAAGACTCTAAATCTACAACTAAATTGAGGTCGAACTAGCTTAAAGTTGAAACTCCCTCATGATCTTGCCTGTCGTTAAGACATTAACCTATTAACTACAACCTATCACCTACAGACTACTGCTTATGATTGACCAGGCTCAATAGCTTTAGCATTGCCTCTTTCGAGGGCTTCACCTTAAGATAAAAGCGCAAAGGCTCGGCAACACAAATTCCATTAATCTCTACATCTACCGCTCCGCTGACATTCATGACCGCAGCCACTAATTTAATGAGAAACTGCTGACTAAGGATATTGCCAAGCAGCACCACTACTGTGCCACGTTGAGCAATCTTCAAATTCTCTAACTCATCAGGTTCAAAAGTTTTGCTAAATTCTAGGGCAACTCGTTTCGCAAGCCCATCATGATCATACTCACCATTCAACCCAATTCGTTCGGGCGGAATGGCTCTAAACAACTGTGGAACAGGCTGACTGATAAACATTCCTTCGCACAGAGTTGGAAGAATACTGGCTGAGAAATCTCGGCGATCGTCTGCTTGAGTGGATACCGTTACTGGATCTATCGTCAAAACTGCCTCCTTCCACCCCTGACAGCTTAAAAAGTTAATGGGGTTCATAAACTTTTTGCAAGGAGTTGATAATGTTTCTATGAAGCTACAGCCAATCTAGCATACAAAAGTGTTTCCGACACTACACGGATCACTTAGACACTAAGGGATTTTAGCAGGGTTTTTTGAGTGTCTTTAAGCACTCAGTAAGTAATAATACACAGAAAACTCCTGATATACAAGACATTCAAAGAACTAGCTAAAGTAGCTCAACTCCTGCACAGAAAAATTACAAGTTCACTTAAAAATGAAAGCATGAAAAAAGATACAAACTTTCTCCGTGTTTTCCGATCGTCCATAGGCATAATTTTATTGAGCTAGGCGTGAATTGAGCCATCTGGCATAATTAGCCCCGCCAAATTTGCGCCTGTCAGCTTCACCATTAGCTTGTCCGACACTCCTACCCTTGCGCCGCGCAGATCGGCTCCGCGTAAGTCGGCTCCGCTTAAGTCGGCTCCGATTAAGTTGGCACCTTGCAAATTTGCGTGGCTAAGGTTGGCTTCGAGTAAATTTGCCCTAAATAAGTTAGCCCCAGTCAAATTTGCCCCTGTCAGATTGATACGATGCAAAAAAGCATCGCTGAGATTAGCATTGTGGAGATTGGCATGGCTAAGGTTACGGCTCGACAAGTCTTTCTCTTTGAGGTCGGCGCCTACTAAATTGGCACCGCTGAGGTCAGGAGGCTGAGGGCGCGGTGTAGCTTGGGGCGATGGAGACGAGTTCCAGGATGCTTGATCGCGCGGGGCGCTTTGGGGAGGCTGGCTGGGGCGCGCACTACTTTGGGCAGATGAACTGTGAGCAGATGAACCGTTTGTAGAATTATGACTGCTTTGGTTTTTGTGAGCTTGGGCAGAACCGCCATTTTGCGAAGGTCCATTTTTAGAGGAGCCTTTCTGAGACGCATCGCCATAGGCAGGTCGAGGGGGCGATTGATAATAGTGGTAGCGAGGCGGAACCGTATGCTTTCCAGATGATGACGGTGGTGACTGAGGTGACGGTGGTGACTGAGGTGACTGCGCAGACGATTGGGGCTGAGCCTTAGGCTGAGTAGTTTGAGGCTGTGTCCTGGGAGAAGCAGCGCTGGCCGCTTTACGATTGGCAATATGCGATCGCAAATGATCCCGCGCTTGGTTCAGTTCTTGCAGCTTCTCGTGAGCTTTTTCTTGAAGCCGAGGATTGTCCTTGGGAAGGCGATCGGGATGCCAAATAAAAGCCAAGTCCCGATATGCCTGGTTAACCTCGTCCAACGAGGCACCAAGCTCTAAACCCAAGACTTTGTAGTAGCGTTCTAAATCACTCATCTACAAAAAATAGCCCACAGTTGTTTACTAACAGCTAAAAAAGAACTCAAGATTCATTTTTACTAACGATCTCTCTCCATGCTACAAGGCTACTCGAACCCCTGATCTGCTGAGATGCTAAAGAATTACTAGGAAATTCCTATAATGAGCATAGCTTCATTGCTGCAAACGCCCGCCTAACGCCAACCAAGGCTGATTCTCATGTCATTACAAATCTGTCTAAATCTCCTCGACAGAAGTGTCATTTCAGAACTAGACTGATATATTCATCAAACTTTTGTACAGCAACGCATACAGAAGAAACCCAAGAAATATTATGACTAAAGTCTTCCCTTTGCCCTCCCCCAGTGCCGTGCTGACCCAACCTGGGTTACCATCTCAAATTCAGACGGTAACTCAGGCAACAGGTGCATACGCACTGATTGATAGCTTGAGACGACATGGTGTTAAGCATATTTTTGGCTACCCTGGTGGTGCCATTCTGCCAATATATGATGAGCTATATCGGGCAGAGTCGGCGGGCTTTGTGAAGCATATTTTAGTCAGGCATGAGCAAGGAGCAGCCCATGCAGCCGATGGTTATGCGCGGGCGACAGGGCAGGTAGGAGTGTGCTTTGGGACTTCGGGACCAGGAGCAACTAACCTGGTGACAGGTATTGCCACCGCTCAGATGGACTCGATCCCCATGGTGATTATTACGGGGCAGGTTGGGCGGGCTTCGATCGGCAGCGATGCGTTTCAAGAGACGGATATCTATGGTATTACGTTGCCCATCGTCAAGCATTCTTATGTGGTGCGTGACCCAAAAGATATGGCGCGGATCGTGGCAGAAGCGTTTCACATTGCTGCTACGGGACGACCAGGGCCAGTTTTGATTGATGTTCCTAAAGATGTAGGACTAGAAAAATTTGATTATGTGCCAGTTGAACCGGGAACAGCGAAGTTACCTGGGTATCGCCCTACTGTAAAGGGCAATCCCCGGCAAGTCGTGCAGGCTTTAAAGTTGATTCGACAGGCGCGCCGACCTTTGTTATACGCCGGGGGTGGAGCGATCGCCGCTGGTGCCCACGCCGAAATCAAAGAGCTAGCGGAGCGCTACAACATTCCGGTTACCACGACCCTCATGGGCATTGGCGCGTTTGATGAACACCATCCTCTTGCCGTGGGCATGTTGGGAATGCACGGCACAGCATACGCTAACTTTGCCGTTACTGAATGCGACTTACTGATTGCAGTCGGCGCACGATTTGATGATCGGGTAACTGGAAAACTGGATGAATTTGCCGCTCGTGCAAAAGTCATTCACATCGACATTGATCCCGCAGAGGTTGGCAAAAACCGCATACCTGATGTGCCTATTGTGGGCGATGTCCGACGAGTGCTGACGGATTTATTGCAGCATGATGCTAAAAGCGACAGCGCCGCTAGTTCCACTCAAACTCAGGATTGGCTGCAAAGAATCGCTCGCTGGAAAGTCGATTATCCTCTGGTGGCACCTAGCTATCCAGGCGTGTTGTCTCCCCAGGAAGTCATCGTTGAAATTGGTCGGCAGGCTCCCCACGCTTGCTACACGACAGACGTAGGGCAGCACCAAATGTGGTCGGCACAGTTCCTCAAGAATGGCCCTCGTCGCTGGATTTCGAGTGCAGGTTTAGGGACAATGGGCTTTGGGATGCCTGCGGCAATGGGTGCAAAGGTTGCGCTTCCTGATGAACAAGTGATTTGTATTAGCGGTGATGCTAGTTTTCAGATGAACCTTCAAGAGTTGGGTACGTTGGCGCAGTACGGCATTAACGTCAAAACTATGATTATCAACAATGGTTGGCAGGGCATGGTGCGCCAGTGGCAGGAAGCGTTTTATGGAGAGCGCTACTCTTCGTCGAACATGGAGCCGTCAATGCCTGACTTTGTGATGCTGGCACAGGCGTATGGCATTAAGGGGATGCTGGTGAAAACGCGGGAAGAGTTGGCAGGGGCGATCGCTGAAATGCTAGCTCATGAGGGCCCTGTGCTGATGGATGTCCAAGTGAAGCGCGACGAAAATTGTTATCCTATGGTCGTTCCGGGTAAGAGTAATGCCCAAATGGTAGGGTTACCCAAGCTGCTAGAGCCGGAAAATCCCAAAGCTCTAACGAATTGTGGCAACTGTGGCGCTGAGAATCAGCCAGGCAATAAGTTTTGCCCAGAGTGTGGAACAAAACTCTAAAGCACTGAGATAAATCCATCTTAAAGCTCTTCTTTGTCTGCGCAGGGAAGGGCTTTAACTGTTGATGCGCTCTACGAAGTAATAAGGCTGTGCATAATAATAAGTCTCAGGTTTAGAACGGAAGCACTCTACATTAGGCAGTGGTTTCCAACAAAATTTGCTGCCATGAGTTAGGGCTTCTTTGGCTAATGTATAAGACTTCAAACCCAACCACTTTACCCTCAGCGTTGTAATCCAATATGATTCCATCACTAACTTCTTCAGACTCGACGATCGCAGAATCATCGAGTCTTAGATACAATGCATCGTTTTCTTTGTGGACAATCAGTTTCATTTCACTCTCCGATCAAAGAAGATTGTTACTACCCGTTTTGGGGTTAGGTAAGGATTCACAACAACCCGTAACCATCGATTACCAAAGTTTTGGATACGTTTAAGGTAGTGAGTATTACCATGAGGATCAGCAAAGGGTAAAAGTCTTTCAGGGTCAGTGAGTGCTTCTTCTATCCATAATTCTAGAATATTGCGCTCTTGCATTTGGTGACGGGCATGTACAGAGAGTTCAAATTCAGGGAATACAGACATGGCTCACGATCGACTTGTTTACCGTGAGGATGACGGATGAAATCTAAGTATAGCGATCGTCCTGCATTATGGATGTTTCTCAAGTGCTGCTAAGAGTTTCTGAATCTTTGAATCTGTCTATATAAAATTGTGGATATGCTAACGGACTTAATATAATGAAAATGATTTTTTTCAATATCGGTTGGATGGAACACTATCAAGGAATCACTTCTACTGAATCCTCTTGATGGAGGGGCAAGTTTCCTGATGAAAATGGGTATGGCTATGAAATCTTTAACTTTCTACCTTTTAGCGATTATATGTATGGTTACGTTCAACCTTCTGGAAAGGGTGACTACTTTGAGCGGACAATTAACATTGATAACCTAGATGCGCCAAAGCATGATGTTGTAAACGATGTATTATCTGTTTGGCTAGCAAGTCATCCAGACAAAAGTGGTACGCGAGTTATAGGTTGGTACAAAAGCTCGACCGTTTATCGGAAGCACCAGCCATCTCCCAACGGCTCTAATAGAACCTTTAAAGATTCCACATCCTCCTTTGGTTATTGTGTGACAGCAAAGGCAGAAAATTGTGTCTGCTTACCCATAGAGGAAAGAACTATTCGAGTTCCAAGAATGGTAAAGGGCGGTGGCGGTTTAGGACGATCAAACGTTTGGTTTGCTGACGGTCAGAAAGAAATTACTCTAAATTGTCGCAAAGAAGTAGAAGAGTTAGTTTTGCAGTATCAAACCTCAGAAATAACCCAGTTAAGTAACATTCGGCAAGAAATGGAGCAAGGAGATTTCTTTAACACTGAGACTTTAAAAGACGCAAGAGAGCGAGTGTTAATCTCTATAGTTCGTCGTCAAGGGCAAAGCCAATTTCGTCAGCAACTTCTTAGAGTTTATAAAGGGAAATGTGCTATTTTGGGCAATGATGTGGAACAAGCCTTAGAGGCAGCACATATTATTCCTTATTGCGGACTCGAAACAAACACCACTTCTAACGGATTATTGCTGAGAGCAGATCTTCATACTTTATTTGATCTCAACCTAATCACCATAGATCCGCAGACTATGAAAGTTTTAATTGCACCTAAATTAACGTGAGTTCGGGTTAAGCCAGAAGCTGGAAAGCTTGCAAAATCTAGCATTAGATCGTTTGTTGGGTAACATTCTATTTGCAATAAGCCTTGCTATTGAGAATACCCTCAATTATTGAGTTTGTTGATAATGCTTTTAGAGGGTATGTGGAGCTAAGCAACGCAAAATCAAGGCTTTCAGCGATTTCTTATTCCGAACTCACGTTAAATTAATGCAAACGCAGTGTCGGGCTTTTTCTAAAAAAGAAATAACCCTTCCTGAAAGCGAAACCAACAGACCTGATAAAACGGTAATGGAAAAACATTATGCTCAGTGCGAGTGGACGAAATAAAAATACTTCTTTTCATCGTTTCGACTTTGCATCCGTTATTACTTGGTAGCCACTAAAACTATTTCTAATGCTATGATGCCCTTGAACTTTTGTGTTGAGGCAAGCTGGAATGACGTCTACCTACACGCCAGAAGAAGCAAAAAAGGTCATTAAAGCCGTTACATTGAGCGGTATTGCAGTCGCCATAGCCGATATGGGTATTGTGTCTACTGCCATTGAAGCCACTGCTTTAGCCAAAGAGGTTGCGGGTGTGGCTAAAAAGTATCCTAACAACACCATCGTTCAAGGTGTGTTTTCTGATGAAGCCATTAAAACTTTCTCTCCTGGTGAACCTCCTAAAGACTTGACACCTGATAATGCAGCGGAACAAGCGATCGCTGCAATTACCGATGCCCTTACCACTTTAGAAACCAAAGCAACACCTGAAGAAATCAGTGAGTACAAGCAGTTTATTTATTCGGCAGCCGAACATGTTGCCAATGCAGCAGGCAGCGGTTTGTTTGGCAGAGGTAATCCTAAAGTGAGTGATACTGAGGCAGCAGTTCTAACGAAGCTGAAGGGCGCTTTGAGCATCTAAACTGTTATTCTCAAATGTTTTTCCTTGGACACTCACTCTGCATTTGATTTTCTCATAAAGCAATTAATAATGGCACCCTGTTCATTGAGCAAGGTGCCATTATCTATATCTCAAGACCTGAGTTTTCACTTTGAAGAGACGATCGCCCCCACAATAATACTTTTGCACAATTTAGGAACGGCTTTCGCGCGATTTAGGAACGCATTATTTTCTAAATACGCTGGTCCAAGAGGCAAGAGGTTGACAAGTTATATCGCCTTCTTGAGAAGCGTTTGCACCGCTGTCCATCGCCCGAATTTTAATAGATAGTAAATATCCTAGTTCCAAAACCCATAGTTTGAGGGAAGGTTATCCCAGTTGCAGCATCATGAAAAATTTGATGGATAGCGATCGCCTCTTAGCTCAGCCCTACTGTTTCATTGCCAAAGAAATCGACATCATTTACTCATCAAATCGTACCAGCTTAACCTTTACTCATGACATGACTTCATCTATTGCCCTTGCCGATCTGCAAACCATTACATGCCATGGCTTTACTTATCCTGTAGCACTCACAAATTGCATTGCCTTCAAAAGCTCCCCTACTTTGAGACAGCAGTCTATACCAGAACCCTTGCTACCTCGATCGCCACATCGGGAAAGGCAAGAGGGTTAATAATCCCTGTCGTGAATTCCTGTCGAGATTGATATTTCCCATCCACAGGATCACGAAACACGATAAGGATATTTTTCTTGAGGTTGTTCACCCAGTACTCAGAAATACCCGCTACTGCATAGATGTCAGCCTTGATTCCCAAATCCTTGTCTAGGCTGCTATTGGAATACTCTATGACCCAAAAAACGTTTTCTGGGTAAGGGTGATGAGTTCTGTATTCCTTTCCTAGTCGCTGCACAACTGCAATGTCTGGCTCTGGCTCTGAGCCACTAGGGAGTGTAATTGGTTTTGCCGGACGCACCTGTGCCCGATCGCCTAGTAGCCTCGTCAAATATTCGCCCATGTCGGTAGAACCGTGAGCATGGGGCATTCCTTCTGGGGACATTTCGACAACGACTCCGTTCAATAGTTCGACATGGCAATCGTCCCAAATCCCCACGTCAACCATGCGGTGATATTGCTCAAGGGTGATTTTTACGGGGACGAGTTCGGGCGTGGTGGGTTGCTGCAACGTCTGGGTCATGGCTACACCTCAAGAGGGTATTTCGATCCTACTTGAGATGTAGCATAACCCCAAGGTTACCTAGCTTGCTCTCTTGCATTTCTGGTTGCTGGGTAAGGTCGCCTGGTAAGCCTCGATCGCCCTCATGTAGGTAGCCCAATCATGCCGATTCACCATCCAATCCTCAATTAGTTCTTTGTTGTAGAGGATTTTCTGGACGGGCTGAACAAAATGAATGCCCAAATAACTAGTGGTCTGCCCTGTAACGGCTTAAGGTTCGGTCTGTGACTTGTAGGAGTGAGCAGGTTTCCGTTTTGCTATGGAACGGGCACTCTGCTTTCAGTGTCGTCGCCTCTACTGCGTTGAGAGAGTCATATTGGCGCCATTTGGTACTTTGTTCACCACTACAACGCATCCTTACCTGTTTAGGACTACCCGAGAAAGATACTTCAATGAACGTTAATCTACACGTCTTTATTACGCTTTTTTCTTAGGTAAAACTTAAAAAAGATACGATATTACCCACTCGGGGAATACCCTGAAGTTCACTGCATTGCTATGGTTTAAAAGCCACTCATTCAGAGAAAAGAAAGGAATTCCTGATTTTTGACGAAGAGTGATGGTTCCCGGAACCAATGCCAAGCTGTCCTCTAAACTGAGTTTGCGTCCTGCTAGGTATAAGGAAATCGATCATCAGTATTTGGTGCTGCTTTACTCATGATCCCTGATTCTGGCGGAGAGGTAAATAGATGTTCTAGATGCAGCTTGGCATTTAAACTGAGTTAGGAGTGAAAATAAGTTGTGCAAAAAAAGGGTAGATAGAATGCCGAGACTTCATGCGTTTCGCGTAGGCGCGGTAAACTGTTGGGGTTGATTTGGCGCTGGTGCGGTATGGTGACGTTCTTGTTGGAAGTTGGAACAGAGGAATTGCCTGCAAGTTTTGTAGGTTCGGCTTTGGAGCAATGGCGATCGCGCATTCCTGCCAGTCTCAGCGATTTGTTTTTGGTGTCAGAATCCATAGAGCTATACGCTACACCCCGACGACTAGCAGTGGTAATCAAAGGTTTGCCTGCGCAACAGCCCGATCGAGAAGAAGAAGTTAAGGGTCCTTCAGCGCAAGCGGCATTCAAAGAAGGTAAGCCAACGAAAGCAGCAGAAGGCTTTGCCCGATCGCGCAATGTTGATGTCAGCGCCTTTGAGATTCGGAGTACCGACAAGGGCGAGTTTGTTTTTGTTAACCAAAAGGTTTCAGGTCGCCCGACCGCCGAAATTTTGATAGAACTGATTCCACAATGGATTTTTGGGCTGGAAGGTAAGCGGTTTATGCGTTGGGGTGATGGCGATTTGCGGTTTCCACGCCCCATTCGGTGGCTGGTGACGTTGCTTGATGACCTCGTGTTACCCATTACATTGGTCAATGGATCAGAAAGTTTTACAAGCGATCGCCTTTCCTATGGGCACCGAGTTCTTCATCCATCGCCTCTTTTAATTCCCCATGCGGCTGAATATGTTGCCTGTCTCAAAGCTGCCTCGGTTGAAGTTGACCCGGCTTTGCGGGAAGCAACCATTGCAGAGCAGGTACAGGCTACGGCTCAGACCGTGGGGGGATACGCTGCTATTTCTCCTAGTCTGCTTGAGGAAGTTCGGGATTTGGTAGAGTTTCCGAGTGCAGTCATCGGGCAATTTGACCCGGAGTTTTTGGATCTGCCGACTGAGGTCATTATTACGGAGATGGAAAGCCATCAGCGGTATTTCCCAGTGCTGAAGGCTGAAGGTTCTTCAGAGCTACTGCCCTACTTTATTACGATCTCTAATGGTGACCCGGCTAAAGCAGATGTCATTTCAACAGGTAATGAACGGGTAATTCGGGCGCGACTATCAGATGGAAAATACTTTTTTGATCTCGATCGCAAGCAGCCTCTTGAAAGCTATCTGCCTCGGCTGGACAAGGTAACTTTTCAAGAAGATTTAGGATCAGTACGAGATAAGGTCGATCGCATCCTCACTATTTCTTGCGTAATTGCCGATCAGCTTCAAGTGACTGCGGCAGAGAAAAGCATTATTGAGCGATCGGCTCTTCTCTGTAAAGCTGATCTGGTGACTCAAATGGTAGGTGAGTTTCCTGAGCTTCAAGGCGTTATGGGACAAAAATATGCGATTCATGAGCCGCCTGCTGTCGCTACCGCAATCTTTGAACATTATTTGCCTCGTGGTGCGGGCGATCGCCTGCCCCAAACGTTAGCAGGTCAAGTCGTAGGGTTGGCAGATCGACTGGATACGCTGGTCGGCATCTTTAGTTTAGGAATGTTGCCCACAGGTTCGTCTGATCCCTTTGCGCTACGACGGGCGGCAAATGGGATGGTGAATGTCATGTGGGCAGCAAATTTATCATTAAACTTGTCTCAACTGCTCCAGCAGGTTTGTGACACTGCTCAACAGGCTGTTCAAAAGAAAACAACGGCATCCTTACAGGAACAGCTTCAGGAATTCTTCTTGCAACGGGTACGAACGCTGTTGCAAGAACAAGGAGTTGATTATGACTTGGTCAATGCGGTGCTAGGGGAGAATGATGCAGAGTACGCTCAGCGAACGCTACAAGACTTGCTAGATGTACGCGATCGTGCCTTGTTTTTGCAATCTATCCGAAAAAACCAAATCATCGATCGCATTTATGAAACTGTGAACCGGGCATCCCGCTTGGCAGTACAAGGAGATTTAGAGACAACTCAGCTTGATCCTACCGCTGTGATTCGTCCTGACTTATTTAAGCAGCCTTCTGAGCAAGCACTCTATGAGGCGCTGATCGATCTCGTTCCGCAAACTGAGGGAGCGCGATCGCAGCGCAACTATCAACAGCTTGTTGAGGCATTGGCGCAGGTTGCACCGACAGTCAGCAATTTCTTTGACGGGGCACAGAGTGTGATGGTGATGGATGCAGACTTAGAAGTGAGACAAAATCGGTTGAATTTGTTGGGATTACTGCGGAACCATGCGCGGGTGCTGGCAGACTTTGGGGCGATCGTGAAACCATAGAAAATCGTGAAGCCATAGAAAAAGGGCTTGGCGATGCCAAGCCTCCAGCCTATTTCAACAGAACCTCAATAACGATCAATGAGAAGAAGTGAAAGCCTTATCAGTGTTTCCAAACTTGAATCGGATTGCCTAGCGATCGCCGTTAGCACCAGGCTCATCATCATAGTGTTGAGGACGTTATAGTGTTGAGGACGTTGCGCGATCGCACTAACCCACCATAAAAGAAGGCAAGTCCAGAGTCATGGGCAAAGGGCTGCGAAAATTAATACGAACGCCGTGTCGCCGCTATTAATCGGTAGGATAGGGGGTGTCCCAGTCTGCAACTCTGTAATTTGATTATGGCTGCCTACGTCATTGGTCTTGGAAAATCTGGAATTGCTGCGGCTCGGTTGCTTAAGCAACAAGGGTTTGAGGTTATAGTCAGCGATCGCAACGCCAAAGCTCTAAATTCAATTGAACAAGACCTAGCTGCTGAAGGAATTAGGGTGGAATTGGGACAGACCTTCGAGCCTAATCCGACGACCATGCAGCAAATTATAGTTAGCCCTGGGGTGCCCTGGGATCTCCCGGGCTTGGTTAAGGCAAGAGAGCAAGGCATTGAGACATTGGGCGAAATGGAGTTGGCATGGCGGACACTTCAAAATAGTTGCGAGGGGTCGCTTTACCCTATACCTTGGGTGGGCATCACAGGCACAAACGGCAAAACCACGACAACGGCACTGATTGCAGCAATTTTTCAGGCAGCGGGATTACAAGCTCCGGCTTGTGGCAATATTGGCTATGCGGCTTGTGAAGTTGCTCTTAAGAAGCAACCCGACTGGGTAATTGCCGAACTCAGCAGCTATCAAATTGAGTCGGCAGCAAGCCTTGCCCCCAAGATTGGCGTGTGGACGACGTTTACGCCTGACCACCTCAGTCGGCACAAAACCTTAGAGAATTACTATCGTATCAAGGCGCATTTGCTGCAAAATTCTGAGCATCAAATCCTTAATGGGGATGATCCGTATCTTCGGAGCAAGGCTGACCAATGGCGGAGGGCTTGCTGGACGAACGTGACCGGAAAAGACAATCTCTTAGGAGAGGTTGAGCAGGGCGCTTATATTGAAGATGGCTGGGCGATCGCTCAAGGTGAGGCAATTGTTCCAGTAGCAGCGCTGCGAATGGTAGGGGCGCACAATCAGCAGAATTTGTTGTTGGCGGTTTTGGTAGCGCGGATTGCTGGAATAAAAAAGGAAGCGATCGCCCAAGCCGTCCTGAATTTTCCTGGAGTTGCCCATCGATTAGAGTCCATTTGCACCTGGAACGGCATCGACTTTATCAACGACAGCAAAGCGACTAACTATGACGCGGCTGAGGTCGGTTTATCTGCGGTGGACGCACCCGTTATTTTAATAGCGGGTGGCGAGGCAAAGGATGGCGATGATACGGGCTGGCTCCGCAGTATTCATGCTAAAGCTGCTCAAGTTTTGCTAATTGGCAGTGCTGCTCAAGCTTTTGCGGCACGCTTAGAGCAAGTAGGTTACGCCCAATACGAAATCGTAGAAACAATGGATCAGGCGGTTAAGCGAGGGGCAGAACTAGGGCAGAAGTTGGGAGCAAAGGTGATATTGCTTTCGCCTGCCTGTGCCAGTTTTGACCAATATGCCAATTTTGAACAGCGCGGGGATCATTTTCGACAGTTGTGTTTAGAGACGCTAAAACAGTATTAATCGGGTTGACCGGGGAGAAGGTCATTGATGGGATCACGAATAGGGTCACTATTTTCACTGTTTAATAAAGTTTGGACAAAATCATACATTTCTGGCTCCGATCGCCCTTCCATTTGCAAGTCCTTCAAAGCAATTAGCCCTTGCGCCAGTTCAGGAGCACTTTTTTTGTAGGTGTTATGGGCAACGACCAAATCCATAAAGACCTCCCGCTCAATTTGCAGACGGCTGGCATCTTCTGCCAAGTGAGAAGCATAGGCAATCGCATCTGCCTGATATTTCAGTAAAAAGATCAGGGCATTACTCATTTCTTGGAGCGGCTGTTGCAGTTTACGAGTATCTAATTCAAGGCGATCGAAACCCACTTGTCCATCAATCCGAAGTTCAACTATTGGCTTAAGGGTCGGGTCAATTTTGCCTTGGGCAATGGCTGCCTGAACAAGATCGATCGCCCCCAGTTCTACTTCTTCTAAGCTTTCTGTTCCACGCAGTGTCAGCTTTAGCCGAACAATCGATCGCTGTTGATAATCTTGTTTAAGTTCTGCCTGCACCGTACCTCGACTAATCTCAACCAAGTAAACGCCCCGGTCAAAACCTGCCTCTTCTACACTGTTTGCCTCCGTCGAACCCGGATTAAAAATCCAGCCCTCGACTTCATAGTTCTTATGAATGTGCCCTAGCGCCAAATAATTGACCCCAGCTGCTTTGAGCGGAGCGACATCGGCATAGCGCAAGGCTCCTTGGTAACGAGAAATTTGTCCTTCCATGCCGTGATGGAACATCAAAATGTTGGGATGCGGCGTGGGCGGCAGTTGAGCGATCGCCTCGGCAATTTGTTCGATCGCTTTAGGAGCAGTAGAGCCATACCAGTAAGAACCCAGCACTCGCACACCGCAATCAAGATCAATATATCCACCTCGCTCACCATCCCAAGGAAAGTAGAACGGCTCACCTGTCGCGGTGTCTCCAGGTTCTAGTAATATCAGCAGACCCCAAGATGCTAGATAGCGTAACCAACTGGTTTTTGTCCCGTAGGGGCGGTTATCATGATTACCCTCGATCGCCAGTACCGGGATGCCAGCTTGCTTAAGGGCTTGCAATGCCAACTGCGCTTGGTTCAGTGTGGCAGGTTGAATATTGCGATGTTCAAATAGATCGCCAGCAATCAAAACAAAATCGACTTGGGGAGCGATCGCATACTTTTCTAGAGCATCGTTAAATGCGTAATAAAAATCTTGGGTGCGCTCCTTGCTGTCATAGCGATCGAACCCTAAATGAATATCAGCCAAGTGAAGGAAGCGTGGCATAGTACAAATACACTAAACTTTAGCTATTGTATGCCATGGATAGCAACCCATTCACGATTGCCCGAACTCGGCTTGCAATGCCTCGTCATTTTCATCAGCGATCGTAGCCACAATCGTAATATTCCGCGATACTTCCGTCGGACTTAACTCTGCTAAGGTTCGCTGGGCACAAACTACCACCTGATCTTCCGAAATCGCAAACCGAGCCTCAAACGTGCTCGACCAGTTCATTTCCATCAGCTTACGCAAAAGCTGCGCTTCGTTTTTGACGGGTAGTTTCAGGACGGCTGCCCAAATCATTAACTCGTCTTCTTCCTGAGTGCCTGCAAGCTGAACAAAAACCTCAACACTGCCATACTTAAATTTCCAGACATAGCCCGGCTCTACATGGCTGACCATGGCGCTTCGGTCTTCTTGAAGGCTAGAAATAACCGTCTCAATAATTTCTACATAGCTTGGAGTGCTTTCGGTTGTAGGAGCGCTGTCAATGTTGTAGGAAGTCATGGGGATCTCTTCGGTTCAGATTGCCTTCCCTAATTTAGCGCTTGTCTGGGCAATGGACATCGCTTTGACAATAAATTTAGGAGTGAAAACCAAGGATGAAGAAAGAACGCCAATGCAAACACAAAGTAAATCCTAGAAGCGACCCTCTTTCCAACCTGTTCGATCGCTCAACCCAACTCCCCATACCCACGTTGCAAACAATAATCTGCTCACCATCTCGCCAAGTCTGTCTGCTCCGACGGGCGTTGAGTTTCACAAGTGGGTAGACTTGTAGATTTTCGTTACACTAATTCATATCCTGTTACTGCTTTAGTCGTTCCCCTACTCGCAATTTATGGCTGACACTCTCACAAAGCTGGCGTATCAAACTTTTCAACAGAGTAAGAGTTATTTTGGACTGGCTCATAAAACTCTTACAACTCAGGTGATGAATCTGGTTTCACCTACAAACTACAAAACTGAACCACTGCCAACCGAGACGCTGTTATTGCTACAAAGTCGACTCAACAAGCTCATTGAGCAAGATTGGCAAGATTCAGAGCAAGGCGTTTATCCATCTGAACTACTGTTCGACAATCCTTGGGAAGACTTTTTTCGCTACTATCCCATGGTTTGGATCGACACAACTCAGACTTGGGAGCGGATTCGAGAAAAGCGCTACCAAGAATTTTCTCCCACTATCAAAACTGACGGATATCCCAAATACTATCTGCAAAACTTTCATTACCAAACGGATGGCTATTTGAGCGATCGCTCTGCTAACCTCTACGACTTACAAGTCGAAATCCTCTTCAATGGTTCAGCCGATGCCATGCGCCGTAGAATTCTGGCTCCTCTTAAGCGAGGCTTAGAAGGCAAGGCCCAGCCAAGAGTACTAGACATTGCTTGCGGCACAGGTCGGACGCTAAAAATGCTGCGTGGCGCATTGCCCAACGCTTCTCTCTACGGCGTTGACTTATCTCCTGCTTATCTTCGCAAGGCAAACCAGTCGCTGTCCGAGGTGTCCGGTGAACTGCCGCAGCTTTTACAAGCAAATGCCGAGGAGTTACCTTACTTAGATGGCTACTTTCAAGCCGTTAGCAACGTGTTTATGTTTCACGAGCTACCTCCTGAAGCCCGTCAGCGAGTGATTGAGCAGTGCTACCGGGTGTTACAACCTGGGGGCGTTTTTGTCATTTGCGACTCTATTCAAGAAGCTGATTCGCCAGAATTTGCACCCATGATGCGAAACTTCCCCACAATGTTTCATGAGCCTTATTACCGTAACTACACCACCGACAATTTAGTAGAGCGATTGGAGCAGGCTGGCTTTGTTTCAGTAGAAACTGAGGTGCATTTTGTCAGCAAGTATTGGGTGGCACGGAAGCCCGCCTAAGGGTTTGCTCAGTTTCTACCAAGATTCATAGGGTAAAACAAAAACGCTGATGAGGGTCTTTAGCAAAAAGGGCACCATCAGCGTTTTTTTCAACGGGCTTAACCTATATCTATCCAACCCTTAATCCATCCAACCCTTAATCCATCCAACCCTTAGTCCATCCAACCAATGTCTATTTCGGAAATCTGCCCTTCCCTTTCCGACGACATAGGGGGAGGAGAACCGGGCTGAGTAGGATGCCGAAAAATTTTGCGGAGCTCAGATTCGTGCTGAGTTTTGTGAGCTACTGCGGCTGGCTCAATTTGTAAAGTTGATTTTGGTTCGGGTTGGGGCACAGCAGCAGACGTATGAATAGGGGCGATCGCTGTCAATGGCTTAGCGTTGACTTCAGATAATTTGAGAATCATTTGCTTTGCTTCTGCTAGCTCTACCTTGAGATGCTCAGCTTGCTTAACTTCTGTTTGTAGCTTCTTTATGAGGCTATCTTTGGCTTCTAAGTCTGCTTTAAGGTCATTAATTTGCTTTAAAAGAATAGAATCCTTGGGTTGAACCGCGTCTAAAGTTGCTTTTAAATCCGAAACTGTGGCTTCTAACCCAACGATTTTCTCCAAAGGAGCCTCTTTTTCAGTTTTAGCTGATGAATTTGGTGAATCTGTTGAACCCGTAGACCGTCTCCTAACCATATCTCCTCCATTCCCAAAGACAGACTAAGGCTTTTAGACGCATCAATGGGATAGACGCAAAGCATTTGTCTCTCATTAAACTTACCATCTTCAGGTGCTTCGTAGGTGTCCCCAAACAGGCTTAAGATGAATTTGAGTTTTTTGGATTTATCTATCGTGGATCAGTTGATTGTTCAAGTGAAACTGCTAATGCGTAGGTGTTTCGCCCTTGGGCTTTAGCTTGATAGAGGGCACGATCTGCTGCGGTAATCAGTGATTCTGGTGGCTGCTGCAAGTTAGGGATTTGGCTACTGATGCCTAGACTCAGGGTGACATTAGAACTGACCGTAGACTGGGCATGAGGTATTTCTAGATGGCAGATTTCTATTTGAATTAGCTGTGCAATGTGAATTGCCCCTTTAAGACTGACATTAGGGAGAATGATAGCGAACTCCTCGCCGCCGTAGCGCGTCACCAAGTCCGCTGCACGTTTCATTACGCGATGCATTGCTTGGGCGATGTCTTTTAGACAAACATCTCCAGCTTGATGACCATAGTGATCGTTATAGCGTTTGAAGTAGTCAATGTCACACAAGATGAGAGAAAGCGGCTCTTGATCTCTGGCAAGGCGCTGCCATTCTTGGCGGAGGTGTAAATCAAAGTGACGACGATTTGCGATCGCGGTCACACTGTCGAAATAAGCAACATACTGCAACTCCTGGTTCACGTCTTCTATGGCTTGTTTTGCCTGTGCCAGTTCGATCGCTTGTCTCTGAAGCTGTTGGTTTTGCTGCTGGAGTTGCTGCGTGAGTGCTTGAATGCGTAAATGGGTTGTAATTCGGGCAAGTAATTCCTCGCGCTGAATCGGCTTAGTTACATAATCCACTGCGCCTACTTCAAATCCTTTAACCTTATCTTCAGTGTCTGACAAAGCCGACATAAAAATTACAGGAATAGCGCAAGTTCTCTCGTTCAGCTTGAGCCGTCGACAGGTTTCAAAGCCGTCCATATTGGGCATCAAGACATCAAGTAAAATCAGGTGCGGTTGGGCATCTTGTGCTCGCTTTAAGCCACTGTTACCGTCTTGAGCCACCAGAACTTTGAAACCTTTTTCTTCTAACGAATAGACTGCAAAACTTAGGTTATCAGGGTTGTCATCAATAATGAGAACCGTGGAAGGAGAAGGAGAAGGCAAGCCGGGGTCAAGCGGGAAGGATGGCTGATTCACAGGCTTCTCTCCGGATAGAGATATCTTTCAACTAGAGGGGCGATCGCCTGCTCTAAGAACTCTTGTACTGAGTCTTTAATCTTACTCGCAAATGAAATACAGCGATCGTTTTGCTGTCCGGGATAGATTGCCCGTTTTTGAATGTTTTGCCTACTGCTCAACATGGCTAATCTAGACAAACTCTCTACAACCTGAGCCGCTAAAGGACAAAACGATTGCGTAGAAAAATGAGTGGGCAGCACTATCGAAGCAACAACCTTGAGAAAAATCTGCTCAAGCCAAAAGATTGATCCCTTGTCGCATCCGCTGGCATGTTGGAGCTTGCTGCTAGAAGGTTTTACCCCTTGCTGTCTCATGACCATGCTCAGGCAAGAATGTTCTGAGCAAACACACGGCTCAGCTTGATCCGGCTCAGTAAGATTGATGATATGACCCAGAAAATTGAGCAAGACTTGGGATAAGACTATCTTCCTAGCGCATATTTCAGTAGACAAACTAGAGAAAATCTTACTCTGGAAGCGCATGGCTTTTTCGATCGCCCGCATTTGAGTAGCAATTATTATATCATCCGCAAAAGTCCGCCGATGAGCAGCGCCAAGAGCAGTGCCAGGATAGATTTCGAGTCTACAGGCTTCAGTTCTAAATATCTCAACGTCGTTAAGCAGCTTCTGCAAATGTAAGCCGAATGGATGAAGAATGCAAAAACTATCAGTTCGGCACTTGAGTATGTCGTCTTTCTCAGACATATCCTTACCAACTCCATGGCGTTCGGTATTGAAATTGAGCCGATAGTTGGGATACTTAATAAATTGCCCCATCTACTAAAAATTTGGAATGACTCAAACTGATTCAGGCTCAAGACGGGTCTTCATCTGTGGTTCTGCACTGAGGGGTCAACCTGATCACCAAAATCTTCAAGCGGCTCAGTTCATCCGCGAAACCAAGACTAGACCGCTCTATCGCTTCCATGCTGTTGCCGATGGCTGGCATCCTGCCATTTACGCAGTCGCAGAAGGAGGGATGTCTATCCCTGGAGAAGTTTATGAACTGACAATGGAACAATATGATCATTTGATTACTACAGAACCGCCCAATATGTATCCTGGCAATATTGTCTTGGAGGATGGTGAAACTGTGACGGCAATTCTTTACCCACGTGCCTTAGTGGAACAATACAACTGGCCCGATATTTCTCACTATGGTGGCTGGGCAGCTTATAAAAAAGCTGTAGCGTTGCTCTAAGCTTAAAGCAGAATGACTTTAGTTGGCTGGACTAGGGGAATCGTGTGAGATTGTAAGAAATTGATTTTACCCACTTCCAACGCTTGGAACATAACACTTGCGAATTTATGATAATGAGAAGAAACATAAGCATTACTTTTGTTCCTAGCTTTTCTCTAGCCCCTTTCGAGCAACGAACAGACATCATTCAGTATGGTTAAAACCATTTGCATTCGTGGCTTTTCCCACGCCTATGAGTTATCAGAACCGACTGACTCTCCTACTGTTTTAGTATTTGTCCATGGTTGGCTTCTCAGTCGTGCTTACTGGCAGCCCGTCATTGAGCGGTTGTCATCCCGGTTTCAATGTCTCTCCTACGATCTGCGGGGGTTTGGTGAGTCTCAGCCTGGAAGCGCAGAGGCAAAATCTGTAGCATCAATGGAGAGAACGATCGCCTCCGAAGCACCCCAAGAAGTCACCACTGTTCCCAGAGTTGCATCGCCCCCTTGCTCCCCATACGCAACCGTAGACCCTACATCATCGTTGCTGCCTACCGAATCCTTTGCTTATTCGCCAGCCGCCTATGCCCAAGACCTTACTTCTCTCTTACACAACCTCAATATCACTCGCGCTTGGTTAATTGGTCACTCTTTGGGCGGAGCGATCGCGCTTTGGGCGGCTGATCAAGCGCCAGGCACAATATTAGGCGTTATCTGCATCAACGCTGGAGGCGGTATCTACATTAAAAAAGAATTTGAGAAGTTTCGGGCGGCAGGTCAACAAATTATCAAGTTTCGCCCTCAGTGGCTTGCTTCCATACCGCTTTTAGACTTGGTGTTAACTGGGGCGCTGGCTCAGATGAGCGTTACCCAACCCCTAACCCGGTTGTGGGGCAAGCAACGTCTGTTAGATTTGCTCAGCGCTCATCCTGAAGCGGCGATCGGTGCCCTACTCGAATCTACTACTGAAACCGAGGTTCACCTGTTACCACAAGTTGTAGCCCGCCTTCAGCAGCCTGTCCATTTCATTGCGGGCGTTAATGACACGGTCATGGAGCCAAAATATGTGCGTCATCTTGCTAGTTTCCACGCCTCTTTTGAATGCTGCGGCAGCAATGTGACTCACATTGCAAACTGTGGACATTTAGCAATGCTAGAGCAACCTGAAACCGTTGCTGACGAGATTTGGCGAATTTTAGCAATGCATCAAGCTTGATTTTCTTTGATATTTCTTCCTAATGTGTCTCACTGTTGATATAACCGCATCACCTCAGAAATTGCCAATCTTGACTGTGCCCCTAGTGTCAACGCTGAAGTGTGTCCACGGTTAAGGTGGTCGGCAGCGGCGCAAGCAATCATGGCAGCATTGTCGCTACAAAATTGAAGGGGCGGAAACAGTACGCGAATATTGTGTGGAGCCGCCGCCGCTTGTAGCTGCTGCCGTAGCCCACTATTAGCCGCCACACCACCGCCTACAGCGATCGCCGTAAACCCATAGTCTAAAGCACAGGCGATCGCCCGTTTCGTCAGCGATCGCGCCACCGTCTCTTGAAAGCTTGCCGCCAAATCATTTACGGGTAGAGGCTCACCCGTCTGCTCTAGCTTTTGAACTAATCGCAAGGTCGCTGTCTTCAACCCACTAAAACTAGAGTCATAGCGGTGATAGCCTCCTTCTGGCAAAGATACCTGACCTTCGGGCAGTGGGAATGCATGGCGATCGCCTGCCCTCGCCAGCCGATCGATGACCGGGCCACCCGGATACCCTAAGTGCATCAGCCGCGCCACTTTATCAAAGGCTTCTCCGGCTGCATCATCGCGGGTTTGCCCCAAAATCTTGTATTCTCCACAATCCTTGACTTCAATCAAGCTCGTATGTCCGCCCGATACCAACAAACACAAAAAAGGCGGCTTTAGATCGGGTGTGCTGAGGTATGAGGCGTAAATATGTCCTTCCAGGTGATGAATGCCCAAAAAAGGCTTTTGGTGCACCATGGCAAGAGTTTTACCTGCGGTCAGCCCGACCAGTAGTGCCCCTACAAGTCCAGGGGCACAAGTAGCGGCAATCCCGTCAATGTCTGCCCAGCTTAATTGGGCTTGCTGAAAGGCTTGGGCGATCGCCCCATTGACCGTTTCCACATGCTGCCGCGAAGCCACTTCCGGCACCACGCCGCCATACTGCTGATGGATTTCAATCTGCGACGAAACGATGTTGCTGAGGATCTGGCGATCGTCTAATTCTGGGTCATGACGAACAATTGCCACCGCAGTTTCATCACAGCTTGTTTCAATGGCTAAGACCGTTGACATGGGAGAGGGTATCAAGAAACGTAAAGATCTTTTAACAGCCTATCTTGTAGGGGCTACTCCTGAGGGTATTATTGCTCTGATAGTCCAAATTTCTTGTACAGATAACTTCAATTTTTGTACGAAAAACTTTGTTTTGTAAAATATGGGAAACAACTCCATGCGAAGATTGTTTGCTCTGATCCTGCTCATGGGTCTTTGGCTCAACTTTGTTCCTCCTGCTGCTGCCGATGTCGCCGGATTAACACCCTGTAATGAGTCCAAAGCCTTCCTGCAGCGTGCCGCGAACGCCCCCAAAACGCCTCAAGCTAAAGCTCGTTTCGAGTCCTATGGTCAACAAGCTCTCTGTGGCACCGAAGGTCTACCTCATTTGATCGTAGACGGTCGGCTTAGTCACGCAGGCGACTTTACTATCCCAAGCCTTCTCTTCCTGTACATTGCAGGCTGGATTGGCTGGGTAGGTCGTGCTTATGTCATTTCGGTTCGGGGTGACAAGAATCCTGAACTGAGCGAAGTGATCATTGATGTTCCTCGCGCCATCAGAATTATGTTGACTGGCTTTACTTGGCCCCTCGCCGCCTTCGGAGAGTACACATCGGGCAAGCTAACTGCGAAGAATGATGAGATTACTGTTTCACCCCGCTAGGCTCAAAAGTCTGCCGTTCACTCTTGGAGTATGTCTATGCAGTATTTTGTGAAATATCTTTCCACTGCCCCAGTGCTGGCAACCGTTTGGATGATTATCACTGCCGGAATTTTGATTGAATTCAATCGATTTTTCCCTGATCTATTATTCCATCCTCTTCCTTAAGAGGCGATCGCGTTAGGGCTAGAAAGCTCTTATCCCAACCTACAAGAGAGAGGCAGACTAAACTCTAGTCTGCCTCTCTCTTGCTTTCTGTAGATCTATTACAAAAGAAACTCTGAGAACCTTTGCCTGGTTCTTCAAGATATAAGCTGCTTAAATGCTCTAGAGGCAGAAAAATCATCCGTAATATTACAGAAGAATTTACAATATCTTCATAGCTACACGTATCCAAAAATATAAGTAGAGTTACGGCAAATAGCTCTATACGTTTGATACTTGCATTCTCCCTAGAATTCTCTGAGAAAATTGCCAAAGCTTTTGAAATCAGGAAATCGCGCTAAAAAACTCTCTTATCTCATCACTTTTATCTGCTTCTTTTAGTCAAATCTCTCCATACTTGCTCTGAGCTATAAAGCGTTCTAAGAGAAAACTAGGTCATTATTTATACTAATTTTGATGAAGTTGGTGCATCCTACTGAGGCATGTAGTTTTTGGGCTGCTTACGTTGGATTTAGCTAAATATTAATGGCTAGTTCCAAGTGAACAGCTCTGATAAATGAACAAACGAATTGGCTACTTTATTCCAGAGTTTCCGGGACAAACTCATATTTTTTTTTGGCGCGAGATTCAGGTTCTTGAGAGCATGGGCATTCAGGTCGATATTATCTCTACCCAACCTCCTGCTGCTAACCTTATGTCTCATACATGGGCTAAGGCAGCTCAGCGCCGAACCACTTATCTAACCCCACCGACCCTTTGTAATTTTTTGGGCATGGGGCTAGCGCTCGTTCAAGGCGGGCTGAAGTCATGGCTTACTTGTTTACAGATAATTCAACAGGCAAAAGATTTATCTGTCGCTGACAAACTGCGTCTATTTGCCTTCATGCTGGTCGGGGCAGAGGTATCTTACATTGCTAAGCAACAGCAGTGGCAGCATTTGCACGTTCACTCTTGTGCAAACTCAGCAAATATAGCCCTGTTTTCTTCTCTTATTTCTGGGCTGCCTTACAGCATCACGCTTCATGGTCCGCTTGAGGATTATGGTTCTAACCAAGCTCAGAAGTGGTCTAAAGCTAAGTTTGGAATTGTCATTACACAAAAGCTTTACGAAGAAGTTCACCAGTTGCTTGCAGATAATCTTCCGGAACAAGTAGCGATCGCCCCTATGGGAGTGAATGCTTCCGTTTTCCAACGCACTCATCCCTATCTACCTTGGGATAAACAAACAAATTTCCGAATTTTTAGCTGTGGACGGCTTAATCACTGTAAAGGACATGCTGATTTAATTGAAGCGATCGCCCTTCTTCGTCAACAAGGCATCCCAGCAACACTAGAAATTGCTGGAGAAGATGAACAGGGTGGAACCGGATATCGTAAAGAACTAGAATCTTTAATTCAGCGTCTTAATCTAGCAGATTCAGTTCGCCTTCTCGGAGCTACTTCAGAAGAGACTATCAAAACCAGCCTCGAAAACGCTCACATATTTGCTTTGGCTAGTCTACACGAACCGCTTGGTGTTGCCATTATGGAGGCGATGGCAATGGAAGTGCCTGTTGTTGTGACTGGGTCAGGTGGGGTAAAAGAGCTAATTGAACAGGGTGTAGATGGATTATTAGTTGAGCCACAAGCACCGCCGCAATTGGCAGATGCCATTCTAAAGTTGTTGGTCGATCGCCAACTCGCTCAACAACTTGGAACCGCAGGTCGAGTAAAAGTTATCCAGCAGTTTCATAGCAAACGCAGTGCAGAAACATTGGTAAATCTGATTTGGGCACCTTCAGAGTTCGATTCTCAGGAGGTTAAAGTACCAGTTGGCATTCGTAGTAGATAACTATGACTTCGAGGAGCCGTTACAGAGGGCGGCGATCGCCGCCCTCTGTGCTTCTGTAAACTCAGCCCCTTACTTGTACTCAATTAATTGGTTTCGTTGTCCTAACAGACGATTCCAATGAAATTTGATCTGACCGACTAAATTTGGAAACTTACCCACTACGCATGAACCTGCGTAAAGCAGAGAATCCTGAGTGCCCCAACCTCGTTGCCGACCATAGCAAAAAATCCGAAAAGCAATCAAGGGATAAGCAGCAAACAAAAGTAAACTCCATCCCCCTGTCAACTTGGCACCACCCAGAGCCAGCAAAGGGACTAGCCCACCCCAAGTCCAAATGCTGCGGCTCTCCTTGACCCAATATCGTTCTGGGTCGCGTCCATGCAGCCAAGCTCCTTCTGCATAGGCATGACCTGCCCGCAAAACCCGCTTCCACCACTGGTCAAACCGCATCATATCCGCATCATGCAGAGTCATTTCAGCATCCACCCGGACGATCTTCCACCCTTGCTGCCGCAACCTTAGACATAGCTCAGGCTCTTCCCCAGCAATCAAGTTTGAAGCAAAGCCCAGAGCCTGCTGAAATGCAGCCACGCGGTACATGGCATCACCGCCGCAGGCATCTGCCTCGCCAATAGGCGTATCCCATTCTAAGTCGCACAGGCGGTTATAAGGCGATCGCTCTGGAAACCTCTCTCGCCTTCGACCACAGACTGCTGCAACTTCTAAATGAGCTTCTAATTCTTGTTGTGCTTGGTCGAGCCAACCTGCAACAATTTCACAGTCTCCATCTACAAACTGAACAAACTTGAGATCCGGTGTCATTTCCAGAAGGCGTGAGAATCCAGCGTTGCGGGCTCGTGCCGCCGTAAATGATAGCGATAGATCAAGCTCTACAACTTCGACTTGAAGCGATCGTGCCAGTTCTACACTGCCATCTGTCGAGCCAGAGTCTACATAAACAATGGTAGAAATCTTGCCAAGGGCAGACTTCAAGCACACTTCCAGCCGTCGCCCCTCATTTCGACCAATTGCTACAAGCCCGACCTGTGCCAAAGTCTCTATCTCCTGTCTATTGATGGGACTGTATCACATAGCCAAGTAAGCTAGTTTGCCGCCTATAAAAGTTAAACTAATTAAGCAACACCTTTTCAAAGACAACACCATCTCCATAGTTACGTGCCGCTAATGAAATTTCATCTAAAGCAGAAGACTTGTCCATACTTCGCCGCTCACCAATAAACTGACTACTTCAGATCTCTAGAGAGCTAACGGTTCTTCCACCAAAGATTCGTGCAAGGCAGGCTGTTGCTGATCCCAGTAATCTGGCTTCATAGGCGATCGTCCTACCATCCAATCGTAAACCTCTAGCATTTTTCGAGCCTTTGCTTCCCAAGAATAATACTTTAGAGCATGTTGATGGGCTGCCAGCCCCAACTGAGAAATCCGCTCAGGATTCTCAACCAGTTGCTCTAGCGCTTCCGTGTAGCTTTGTACCAATTGGTTCAGATCACCCATCGGAACCTTAACTCCCCGGTCTGAATCAATGAAAACACCAGGACCACCATAATCTACCACCACACAGGCTAACCCAGAAGCCATCGCCTCAACTACAACTCCTCCTCCCAGTTCGCGAATTGAGGGAAAGGCGAAAATGTCCGCCTGCTGCATTACAGTTGGAAACTCACTATAAGGGACACTATCAACAAACTCAACACAGTCAGAGAGACTATGCTCTTCTACAATTTTGTCCAACCTAGGACGTTCAGGTCCATCACCAATAATGACTAGTTTGTGTTTTTGCAGTATTGGGCTAGCTGCAAACGCCTTAACAACCACCTCTGGAAGCTTATAAGGCACTAACCTACCTGCAAACAATATCGTTAAGCGCTCACGCCCACTCCGATCTGATAAACCAAACATACTGGGTTCATAGCCAGTATCAGGAAAATTAATTACTTTTGTCCTAGATTCGACAGGTAAATCGTTGATGGTATGGGCATGGGCAGCCAAGATACCTGCTGAATGTTTATAAGTAGAACGATGGTAGGGAAGAAACTTGGAAAACCCTCTTAAGTAAGTCATCCACTCTCGCTCTCGCAAGAGTTCATTCCTAAAAAATTTAGGCCAGGGTAAAGCGCCATTCAAAGGACCCACCAGAAAAGGAACAGGGCAGCGCTCTGCCATGAAACTAGGTAAAGTCGGCGACATTGGGGTAATGCGATGAACCATGTCAAAATGACCATTCTTCAAGTCATTCTTAAAGTGGTTCCAAACTGCCGATTCAAATACTAAATAGCTTGGATAATCCATCGCCATTTGAGTTGTCCAAGCAGAATCTTTACCGCCTCGAATGAGCCATGACAATTGAGAGAGCGGAGCGGCAAACCATTCGGTATCTAGGTAAACGATCTTAGCGTTTCCAATGCCCTTCCGATCGATATTCGGCTTGTTCCGAATTTGGGTCACGACGGTCACATCTGCATACTTGGACATCGTACAAGCAAATTTGTGCGCCAGAATAGGAAGAGACGGCCAGTCCGGATTACAGTAATCAGCCAGCAGTAAAACGCGTATTTTAGGACAATCTTGACTGTTCTCAAAATTATTTGGCTTCATTTCTGTATCCGTCATGTATTAAGCCCTCTTAAACTAGTAAGCTCCAGCAATAAATTGAACAGCTACTGCACCCACTACTTGATTAGATGTTCAGCAAACTAAGACTGGAATCTATCACTAGAAGATGAATTCCTTTGTTGCCTCATCAGTACCTGCGTCATAGATCCCGTAATCTTTATAACTATTATCCCCAAATGCAGAATGCTTGCGCTATGCCAGTAGATGATTTCATACAAAGCTCATGTTTCCCACGATTCTGATTAAAGTTTTGAAGAACGATACGGCTGCATGTCCTAGAGATTTCTACATTAAAAAACTGTAAGTCAACTTGATTTACCCTTATTACGCTCTTTCTGCTATTGTTCTTTATTCTGGTTATTCAAAATGAAAGCTTGGCATAATTCTTTGTTAAAAAGCGGCGCTTAGCTTAATTTACTTGCATCCCTACCTTGTTATATCAGCAGAGTATCAAGAATAAACCCGACGGTAGTATTCTTGATACTCTGCTGATAACAAAGGTTGCCACCAATCCTGGTGGTTCAGGTACCATTGAACCGTGCGGCGTAGACCACCTTCTACAGTTTCTGCTGGGGTCCAGCCTAGTTCAGTCCGAATTTTTGTGGCATCAATGGCATAACGGCGATCGTGTCCCAGACGATCTTTGACAAAGGTGATTAGGCTCTGCGCTGGGCGAACAGGCATCTCTGGAGCCATCTCATTCATGAGTTCACAGAGCATTTCCACAAGCTCAATGTTTTTGACCTCATTATTGCCACCAATGTTATATGTCTCACCCGGCGTACCTTTGTGGATTACTGCCTCTACTGCACTACAGTGGTCTCCTACATAGAGCCAGTCTCTAATGTTTTGCCCATCTCCATAAACTGGGAGTGGTTTTCCCATTAAAATGTTGATGCAGATGAGCGGAATCAACTTTTCTGGGAAGTGATAAGGACCATAGTTGTTGGAACAATTGGTCATTAGGGTAGGTAAGCCGTAGGTGTGATAATATGCCCGAACTAAATGGTCGCTTCCTGCTTTGGAGGCAGAGTAAGGGCTATTGGGGGCATAGGGAGTTTTTTCACTAAAACCTGGTTCATCTGGCTCTAGGCTGCCGTAAACTTCATCTGTAGAGATGTGGTGAAATCGATAGGTATCAGGCTGTTCTGCCAACATCCAATGTTGCCGAAAAGCTTCCAAGAGGGTAAAGGTTCCGACCACATTGGTTTGAACGAAAGCACCGGGCCCCAAAATGGAACGATCGACATGAGATTCGGCTGCAAAGTGAACGAGTAGATCGATCGCCTCTTCCTTTAACAAAGTATCGACTAGAAGACGATCGCAGATATCGCCTTGAACAAATCGTAAGTTCGCCTTGCCTTCTAAATCAGCTAGGGTTTGTCGATCGCCTGCATAGGTTAAGGCATCTAAAACAACAATGCGATCGCCAGGGTATTGACTGTACCAGTGGTGCACAAAATTGGAGCCAATAAAACCAGCTCCTCCAGTCACCAGAAGCTTACGGAGTTCTCTAGACATAGTTCGGCTCCTAACCTTAATTCAATTCAATTTGACAATCATCGCCAATCATAAAGCGCAATGCTTTAGGACGGCGGGGAGCTTCTTTAATATGGGCACGTTGACCAATGACACTATCAACAATGCGCTGATGAATCGCGTCGATTTTAGCACCTTGTAAAATCACACTATGCTCTAGGTCTGCCTGAATCAAGGTGACTTGATCGGCAACGCTGGTGTAAGGGCCAATAAAGCAGTTCTCTAGATGGCAGTCCTCCCCAATAATTACGGGACCCCGAATCGTGCAGTTGATAACCTTTGAGCCTTGCCCAATCTGTACCCGTCCAATGATTTGACTTTGGGCATCAACATCGCCCTGAACTTGATGTTGCAAACACGTATCCAAAATGACTCGATTGGCTTCTAGAAGGTCATCTTTCTTGCCGGTATCCAGCCACCAGCCATGAATCTGACGCGCCTCGACTGCTTTGTTCTGCTCAATTAGTGATTGAATTGCATCTGTGATTTCTAGTTCGCCCCGTGCAGAGGGGTGAATAGAAGCGATCGCATCGTGAATCGTAGTCGCAAAAATATAGATTCCGACCAACGCTAGGTTAGAAGGCGGAACCTTCGGTTTTTCTACCAGTTGTAAAAGCTTTCCATTCTCATCCACCTTAGCTACCCCGAACGCGCTAGGGTTTGCAACTGGACAAAGGAGCGTGAGTGCATCTAAATGATGGTCTCGAAAGGCTTCAATAAAAAGCGCTAAGTCGCTTTGAACCAGGTTATCGCCGAGATACATCACAAAAGGCGAGTCTTCTAAAAAGGTCTGAGCCACTTTAACCGCGTGGGCAAGTCCGGCTGGCTTATCTTGCAAAATGTAAGTAATCTGAGCCCCAAAGCGATCGCCATTTCCAGTTTGGGCTTTGACTTCTTCACCTGTTTCTGGGCTAATAATAATTCCAATTTCGGTGATGCCCGCTTCTACAATGGATTCGATACCGTACCAAAGAATAGGCTTATTAGCAACGGGAACAAGCTGCTTTGCACCTGTATGAGTTAAAGGGCGAAGCCGAGTACCTTTACCACCTGCGAGGATAATTGCTTTCATGAGGGTTGTGAATAAAATTCAGTGAGCATTTGTCTAAGTGCTTGTCGCCAGTGAATTGGGAAAGCTTCTAAAACCGTCGATATTTTTTGACACGAAAGCACTGAATAAGCTGGACGGATTGCCGGAGTGGGGTAATCTTGAGTCGTGATCGGGACAACACGATCACACTTTAGTGAAACCCCTAAAGCTCTAGCTTCTTCAAAAATCGCCACTGCAAAATCGTACCAACTGGCAACGCCACTATTGGTAAAGTGATAGATCCCAGTTGGAACGTCATTTTCAAGCGGACTCAGGAAATGAGTCGAAAGTGTGGCGATCGCCCTAGCAATATCAGAGGCGCTGGTTGGAGAGCCAATCTGATCAGCCACTACCCGCACCTCATCACGCTCAGCCCCCAGTCGTAACATTGTTTTAGCAAAATTGCCTTTACCCCGAGTTCCATAGACCCAAGCCGTTCTAAGAATCGCGTAAGGAAGCTCTGAGGACTGGGCATAAACCTGCGAAATCCCTGCTTCGCCTGCAAGCTTAGTTTTTCCATAAACGCTCACAGGATTCGGAACATCATTTTCAAGATAAGGCGTATTTTTGTGTCCATCAAACACATAATCCGTCGAAATATGAATTAAAGAAGCCCCGATCTGTTGAGCTTCCTCCGCCATCACAATTGGAGCTTCTGCATTGATTGCTGCTGCCAGATCCGGCTCTGATTCAGCCTTGTCAACCGCCGTGTAAGCTGCGGCATTAATAATTAAGCTAGGTTGAACGTCACAAATCATTCGACGAATCAGATCCGCCTGGGATAAGTCAAGACTTTCATGCCCAACACTCGTAATTTTACCGATGTTAGCTAAAGTTCGCTGTAGTTCTTGCCCTACTTGCCCCATCTTTCCAATGAGTAAAATGTCTTTCACCCAAACACCTCAAATGCCGAATACGTACCGCTTATCCTACAAAAATACCCAACTTTGAAAATCCTACACGCGAATATCCTATCCGACGCTTATGAAATATTACAGGAGCGCCGATACTGCCTTCACTTATTCTTTACGGTTTAGTGCTCTGATGAGCGATCGCATGAAGCCCTTGCAGTCACCTGTGATTCATGGGTTCTAATTATTGGTTGAGTTTTGCTCCATCAATATCTCGCTCTGTACGCACCCATTTGGTCTGAGGGTTGACGATAAAGTTCAAGTAGAGTGGTAACTTCCAAAGAATGTAAAACGGCACGACCAGTAAAGATAGTATTGGCAAATCTCGTCCAAACTTTGCCCAAGCGCTCAAGACTGAAATCAAAATCAAGCCTCCCTCTAACGCTAGAAAAGCCATCAAGGAGCCCGTGGAAATTCCAAATGCTCCAGCGAGCAACGTCATGATCAGTCCTAAAGTCCATAGCGTGACGAGCAAAGATAACGGTGGAATACATAAGTCAAAGGCGATCGCCACTAAATCAATTCGCCGTTGCTGAATTGCAGCTTGCAATAATCGAGGAATCTGGGTGAGCGCAGTCTTAAGGTGACCCTGCTCCCAGCGAGTTCTTTGGCTTTTAGCAGCCCGTTCTTGCTGGGGTAAAATTCCATGTACTCTCGCATCGGCGCAAAAGCTAGTGGGGTATCCCGCAATAATGAGATCAACTGCAAGCTGCATATCTTCGACAATATTGCTACTAGCTAGCTTTGCACCTCGAAGCACAGACCAAGGAAATGCCATGCCAGTTCCAGTCAACAGACAGGGAAACCCCAACTTCTCTAAACCCAAGGGACGCACCTGGTTCTTGACCAAGAAGGCTAAAGCTGACACTGAGTCTTTAGGAGTGGGCTGGCTCGGTCGATCCATTAAATAAACTGCTTGAACAGGCTGATTTATCGCGATCGCCTGTTGGGAAATCCGCGCTACAGTCCCTTCTTCAACCCGACAATCTGCATCAACCAAAACCACTACTTCTGGCGGATCAAGCTCCAAAAAATTTATTCCGTAGTCAAGGGCATAGCCTTTCCCTAGTCGCTGTAGGTCATGTCGCTCAATAACAACAGCGCCAACTTCTTTCGCGATCGCTGCTGTATCGTCACTACAATTATCGGCAATCACTACTAGCCTGTCTTGAGGCGAAAGCTGAGGCAGTAGCTTTTCTAACACTAAACGAATCCCTCCTGCTTCATCATGCGCTGGCATCAGCACAGCAATTCGGGGAGTGGGTTGGACGCTCGAGTCGGCAAAGCCTGTAATTTTAGGTGCGCCAAAAATTGCCGCCATACACTCTAAAAATAGAGCGACTACAGGAATAGCAAGAAGTAGCGCGATCGCCAACAGGGCAGAGTAGACCAAAAAAATTACGAACTGGCTAACTGACAAAGCTCTACACCCTTCTTGAGTAAATCGGTTGCTTCAAATCTACCATTGCTTCCGAGAGGTATCTATGTAGATCTTTACCCAAAAGCGTTAAATCTTCATGAACTCCGTATCAGTATGTTCTTCAGACTCCTTAGTGGAAAGATCTTGTATCTGAAAATATCTGGGTAGGGAAATCCGATCTCGCATCATTAGAACCCTGGATAAAATGAAAACGATCGCGCGGCTTATGTCACCTTAAGCTTTAAGCGATCTAAGCTTTGATTCAATAGACCCTTCATTCTTTACTAAACTACAGACCTTATGGCAACTATTCTGGAACAAGGCAACATCAGCATCCATACCGAAAATATTTTCCCTATTATTAAAAAGTGGCTCTACTCAGATCATGAAATCTTTCTGAGAGAGCTAATTTCTAACGCCGTTGATGCCATCCAGAAAATGAAGATGGTGTCGTTCTCAGGTGAGTTTTCAGGCGAGTTGGGCGAACCCGAAGTAAAAATCACCGTTGATAAAGATAATAAGAAGCTGTCAATTACTGATAATGGTATTGGTATGACGGCTGATGAAGTTAAGCAATACATTAATCAAGTCGCATTTTCTAGCGCCGAAGAATTCGTCCAGAAGTATAAGGACAGTAGCGATCGCCAAATTATTGGGCATTTCGGTTTAGGCTTCTACTCCGCCTTCATGGTGGCAACTCAGGTTGAAATTGATACTCTTTCTTACCAAGGAGGCGCTCAGGCAGTCCATTGGTCTTGCGATGGCTCCACTCAATTTGAACTCAGCGATTCTGCCCGAACCGAGCGGGGCACTACAGTCACTCTCACCCTCCAAGACGAAGAACTAGAATACCTAGAGGATCATCGGATCAAGCAGCTTGTCAAAACTTACTGCGACTTTTTGCCCTTCCCCATCAAGCTTGAAGCAGAGCAAATTAACAAGCAAAAAGCTCCCTGGAAAGAATCTGCCAGCAATCTTACTTCGGAAGATTACCTGGAGTTCTACCGCTACCTTCATCCCTTTCAAGAAGAGCCTTTGCTTTGGGTACATTTGAACACTGACTACCCTTTCGTGGTCAACGGCATCCTTTACTTTCCTAAGCTTAAGCCTGATGTAGATGTTACTAAAGGACAAATTAAACTATTCTGCAATCAGGTTTTTGTTAGCGACAACTGCGAAGAAGTTATCCCGCGCTTCCTGCTGCCTTTACGTGGCGTAGTTGATAGCACCGACATTCCTTTGAATGTCTCTCGTAGCTTTTTGCAAAACGATCGCACCGTTCGCCGCATTGCCGACTACATTGCCAAGAAAGTGGGCGATCGCCTCAAAGAACTCTACCGCGACGATCGCACCCAATATATTCGCTGTTGGCAAGACCTCAGCACCTTCGTCAAATTCGGCTCCATGAACGACGACAAGTTCAAAAAGCAAGTCGAAGACATCCTCATTTATCGCACCACTGCCGATCTCAGCGTTCCTAGTGATGCCACGGTAGAAGTCCAACCTGTTGAAGGCGATGCATGGCAGGAAGTTGCTTCTAGCCCCGACAACTCCCTAGACGGCAAATCCTATACGACCCTGAATGAGTATTTAGAGCGCAACAAAACTCGTCACGAAAATCGGGTTTACTACTGCACCGATGCAGCCTCCCAAACCACCTATGTAGAACTTCACAAGAGCCAAGGCTTAGAAGTCCTATTTATGGACTCCTTCATCGACAGCCACTTCATCAGCTTTTTGGAGCAAGAACACTCAGACGTGAAGTTCTCGCGGGTCGATTCCGATTTAGACGAAACCCTCATCGACAAAGATAAAGCCACCGAAATTGTTGACCCTACTACTAACAAAACTCGTAGCGAGCAAATCAAGGATCTGTTTGAAAAATCCTTGGGCAAACCTAGAGTTACCATTCGGACTGAGGCACTTAAGTCTGATGATGCTCAAACATCTCCTCCGGCGATCGTGCTGCTGCCCGAAGCACTTCGACGAATGCAAGAAATGAACGCCCTGATCATGCAGCAAATGGTGGAATTCCCTGAAGAGCATACTCTTCTAGTCAATACTTCCCACCCGCTGATTCAAAACCTCGTCAACCTCAATCAGGGCAGCATCATTGCAGAAGGCGGACAATCACCTTCTGCCGAATTGGCAACGCTCATCTGTCAGCATGTCTATGATTTGGCACTGATTGCTCAAAAAGGTTTTGATGCAGACAGCATGAAGTCTTTTGTAGAACGCTCTAATCAAGTGTTAACCCGCCTAACACAATAGGAGGCTGATGCGGCAGTTTGACCCAGCAGCCCACAGCCATTTTCAAACTTATGGAGCAAAGTCTCTCATCACCCTATATAATGATGGACTGTGACCAAGCACCCCAAGTAATTTTTATGGCTAAATGTTGTGACCTCACGGGTAAACAGGCAAACAATGCCTATGCCGTTTCCCACTCTCACCGACGCACCAAGAAGGTTCAAGAAGCAAATCTTCAAGTTAAGCGCGTTTGGTGGGCGCAAGGCAAACGCTGGGTCAAGCTACGCATTTCCACCAAAGCAATCAAGACTCTAGAGCGTAAAGGTCTTGATGCAATGGCAAAGGAAGCAGGCATTGACCTCAGAAAATATTAATCCTTGCAGCATTTGCACGAATTTAATTTTCTGGGTAATACACAAGCGGAGGAAGCCTTAAGGGTTTGCTCCGCTTTTTTTAATCTAGCTTTTTACCAAGGGTTAACGGTAGCCCTATTGCTTATCTACGTATTTGATAGAGAAGTAAAGGAATCTTTTTTTACATCGATCTGGCGATCGCATGATTGTTTTCCTAATCAAGCTGGGCATCCTAAATTCGATAGGTCTACCAAGAAACAAACCAGGATTTTCCTGTTTGGCTCTAATGTCAACTTCCCAGCTATTCCGTTTGATAGGAAGACAGCGATATGTCAACGCCCAGAATCATCAGAGCCGCTCAAACGCTTCTCAATCAAATCAGCCGAATGGCTCGATCCTTCACTAAAGGATTGATCAGTTGGCTCCTGCGCAGTTTACTGGTACTGGGTAGACAGCCGCGCTGGGCAAAAGCCGGGTTCGTCTTGCCTACCACAATTCTGCTGCTGCTGGTCGTCACCTTGACGGTTGGGGCGATCGGTTTTCGCACGTTCACTAGAACTCAACAAACTATTGGTGAACGCCAGCAACGAGTCATTTACAACGCTGCTACTCCCGCCCTTGACCGAGCTAAGGCAAAGCTAGAATTTCTTTTTGATGTCAACCGTGATCCGCGTGGAAGGGTTGCTGCCCCTGAAAAGGATCTTTTTCATATGATGCTAAACGATGGGGTCGGAGTGGCAGTTCATCCGAGCGGCATTGATCCTTACACCTTTACAGACAGCAATGCAGCCCTAAATGAAAGCCGTCTCGACATTAATGGGGGCGGCGCGGACAATGCTTGGAAATATAGAGCCGACACCAACGGAGACGGGACGCTAGACGCAACTATTGCTTACTCTATTATTTTTCAAACGCCTGCACCTGCAAATATAGGCGAGTTAAAAGACACACGAGACACTGGGGGAGCAGCCAATCGAGCCGCCAAACTCCAAATTCGTAATACTCCGTTAAGCAATGCTACTCAGATCAGTAGTTGTAGACCTTCAACGGGTGAAAATGTAGGCGTTCCTAGTACTGACGGTCAAGGCTGGTTCAAAGATCCAGTCAATACGACTATCCTTCGTAAGAATTTTCAGGTCGATGTTTACGTTCTGCCAGATAACCCCAATGGCGCAATTGCCACCATAGAATTTCAACAAGATCGGCAGGCTAACCAAGGCTTTAAGTGGGCAGCCTGGTTCCGTAATGACCTAGAAATCTTTCCTGGTCCTACGTTCAATTGGAACGGTGCTATGCACAGCGAGGGAAGCTTCTTTGTTAATGGTCCCTTTAAAGGCTACATGATTAGCTCGATCGCATCTTGCCTTTATACCCAAGACGCTTCTGAAATTACCACTAGCAACTCTGAGGGCGATGTCGCTCAAGGCATACCTGCCTTCCAAGGACAATTTCTAGCTGGTACCGTTAGAGACAATAGCTTTGGAGGCTCGCCTAGTTTTGACCTTTGGAACGGTTCTAACATTATGCCTGTGCGCAATAGTGAGATGTCGCCAGGTAAAGATTCTGTTTTAGAGCGAAACGGCTTGAAACCTGCTGACTTTGCACTAGACCCAGTGAAGCTGCATACAGACGACATCTCTGTGAGCCGCAAGCCTTCTATTGCCAATCCTGCTAGTGAGAGAGATCCCAACTGGAAAAACAGAGAGCTAAACCAGAAAAAGCGGATGTACAATCTGGCTCAGGACACCCCTTACGTAGATGACACCTTCCGAGCTGACAACCGCTGGGGGCCTAAACCGCGTTGGGGCCCGGAAAGAGAGCGGATTCCAGCTCTGTCCATGGGTACTCCAATTGTTGGGAAAGTAGAATTGACAGGCGATGACCCGCCTCCAGGTGGAGATAGTACGAACATAGGACTAGACGGTTACTGGGAACGTCGTGCTCGTCGAGAAGGGCTGCGCCTTATTGTAGGTCAGCGGCTGGAACTAGGCGACCCGGCTGGATGGGGTGGCCCTGGAGAAACACCTCTCAACCCAGCCTATGGAATTGACCCTAATGATGGGGCATTCGGGGCTAGTAAAGAGCCTTTACGTCCTTGGTCTGGATGTGCTGGCAGTAACACTCCCCGCTGCAATGAGGCACGCCAGAGAAAAACTCTATGGGATAACCTGGCATCTGTACAAGCTACAGCCGTCTATCATGCTGTTGGTGACGCGGGTGGCAATCTAGATTTTCCCCTTGCCTGCATTGCTACCACGGTGCATCCTGGCACGGCTGGCACCCTTGATAAAAGCGGCACGTTTGAAAACCTGGCGTATGGCTTGCCCGCCAATGCTATTGCGCCTTACACGAGTGCAGCTCAGCCTCTTATTATTAGCGACTTTTTCCGAGGCAGAGGAACCAATGGGTGGGAATATAAAGTGCCTTCCCTCACAGACTTCACCACTTCCACTAGCCCCTTACGAACGGCGCTCCGAAACCTTGCACAGTTTGCTGGTGATCCTCGGGGTGGCACACCGTCCTTTCCACCGCCACCAGAAACCTCGCCCACCACTGCTCCTTATCCAGTGATGTCAATGTGGGGAGACTTTTCAATGCTGCGGCGGGTCATTAACCGGATGGAAGGGAGTGGAATTTCCTATGATGCACTTAGCCCTGCTGATAAGACTACTCTGCATACAGCAGGTTGCACCTTGGGGATGTTGGCATACAACATTGATTACTTAGAGAAGCTTCCTAAAGTTAATGGCGCACCTAGCGAGGACACACTGACTACAAGATTAGGAGGTGCGGCGCTTGACTTACTCGGAACGACTAATACTCCCCTTACGATCGATCCTCTTGGTGATGACAAGAAAGGACTAAGAGGCTATATCCGGCTCATTGATGCTGCCACTAACGACGCTATTCCTGATACCGACCTCAGAATTGCCAAGATCAAACTTGCTGTTCCCGAAATCAGTCGTCTCCAAAGCGATTACATGAGGAAGATGGCTACAGATTCTGGGGCATCTAATAATCCAGAAACCTATGTTCGTTTGATGGAACGTTGGCGTGATAGATTGCTCCCAGTAGATCCTGAACGCGACAAGCTCACCAGAGCTATTTATCTCGCTCAGCTTTTAATCACTAGAGAGCAAGTTGCGCGCGATCGCACCTATGGTTTCTTTGGTACTTATGGTTCACTAAATCCCGATCCGCTCCCATCATCCCCACTTGGAGAATGTGAGGCTTGGAGCGATCCTACCACCTTAGACGAACTGAGACGACTTTGTTCTTCTCGCCCTCGGTATCCTATCCTCTATTCCCTTTTTCCTGCTAGGCTAACTAGCCTCCCCCCTGCCACTGCCACTATTGATACATGGTATTCTTCACCCTCTGGTTTTCAAAATCATGGGGATATCAGATCAGATCGTCCTCTAAACCAGCAATGGAACGTGCGAGGATCAGACGGCGACGACAGCTATATTAGATTCACGGCAAATGCTTCAGCCGAGTACAAGGTAGTTAAACCCGAACTTGTTGCAACCCTTCCTCGCGGAACACAAGGCATGGGAAGCTCCGAAGCTTGGAAACTCCCTGCTGTTGCTGCCACCGATGGCACAACGCCCAATAACAACAGTCAAAACCTGATTAAGGTTTGCGCTACAAGTCCTTGCTCTCAGCCTCAAAGTATTGCTAGACGGGCACCTGCAATGTCGGCTTCTCGATATCGAGTTCCCTTCAAGGATGCAAGTTTATATAGCGGTCGAGAACTTATGAGTGTGCGCACTCTCGATCTAGATCTGGATCTCATGCGAACCAGTACTACTCCTGCTGGTGACTTCTGGTTGCCCAAGAGTGGCATCGTTTACGCTTTCCGCGAAGACGCTGTTTCTGAAGCCCATATTGCTAGACCTAAACAAGGGAACTGGGCAACCTGCGCCAGTGATGCAGCATTACAGGCTGGTTCTCTGCAAAATGATGATAACTGCCGAATGCGCACTAGCGATAGTTACGACGCTAACTTTGATCCTCCTCTTAGCCCGCTAGGTATTACACCTAAACCTGTAGATTTCTTTGCTGATCCCGATCGCCGCCCTCATGGGTTCCGGCTTCGCAATGGCGTTACCGTCAGACGTACAGGAGACAATGGCATAGGGTTATCGTTTATTACAGACAACCCCGCCTATGTTCAAGGGCCCTTTAATTTGCATCAAACCTTTGGTGCAACCGAAACAGAAGGAGGCAGTGGGTTAGAAGAGTTCATTACGCCTGCACAAAGACTAAACACCGCTGACTTCAGCAATTTTTATACCCGGGACACTCTCGACAACACTCAATTCTCCATTCCCACTGCTGACCAGTGGCGACCCAGCGAAGTTCTAGCCGATGCCGTAACGCCATTATCCAGCAACTTCTGTGACGGCAGTATAGAAGATAGCTTCATGACTGCTAGCAATGGATCTTATGTCAATGTGAGTCAACGGTATGGCTGTAGTAACAGTGACAATGAGACCTCCTACGGTAACCAACCTCGCTTAACAGACTCGGTCACCAGTGCAAACGGGGTGAGATGGATGCGCTCTAACGTTATAGATAGCCTATGGGCTGCATTTGACACAGGTAGCAACAAAGCAATTGAAGGAGAATCTCCGATTTTCATTCATCCCCAAGGTAACCCTATGACTATTAGCCCCCCTGGTGACTATAGAGGCGCTTATAGCACCATTGCTGCGGGTCGTAGTCGGATTGATGGTGTTGATGGGACTCAGATGAACATGATTATGATCAGCGGCATTGTGCCTTCGCGCGAGGGGCAATCCTATGGTGGTTTACACAACTTCCCTCGCTTCCTAGAGAATTGGTCAGGCAAAAAACTGTTCCTCTCCGGCGCATTCCTACAGCTAAACTTCAGTACCTACGCAACTGCCCCCTTTGATCAACAAAACTGGCAACCTGGTGAGGCTGCTCCAACTACCGGAACTGGAAGTAATGAATGGATCAGTTACTACCATGCTCCCAACCGTATTTGGGGCTATGACGTGGGTCTTCAGTATGCCCCTGCTGGTCCAGTTGCTCGAAGGTTCAAAGCTTCTGTGCCTGCTCGCAGCGAGTTCTACAGTGAGCCTGCCGCGAACGATCCTTACATCAAAAATCTCTGTCTCAGCATCTCAACGAACTGCTCATAACTTACCTTTGTAGAAGAATCTGAATCATGTCTTCACCCCTTTTCATTTTGCGAGAACTCATATGGATGAGACGAACTACCGTGGCAACGTCTCAAGTGCGCCTGCCAAAATCTTCAGAGCAGGGACTAACTTTACTAGAGTGTTTGATGGCGGTCATGGTCATCGGATTAACTATGGCAATGATTACGCCGCCTCTTGTCATTGCCGCTGCCACACGAGTACAAAACAGACAAGCAGAGCAGGCTATGCAAATTGCTCAAGGCGAGGTTGATCGGGTACGAGCCACACTTGCCAGAGAAAATGGTCAAAATCTAACTCTTGCTCGCCTACCTGCGATCGCCACAGGTAGCGGCAACCTAGAAGCCGTTCCTCCTCCTGCTCGACCTTCAACCAGTTCTCCTCTGAAGTCTTCCGCAGAAACCTGTGGCACAAATTACAACAATGGTCAGCAAGTTGCAGTTAATCAGGGGTTGAGAGTCGATGTGGATGGAGACTGCAAGGCTGATTTCTTTATGCAGACTTTTCGGACAGAAGGAACGATCAGAGGTTCTGCACTTACTCCATCTGATTTTCACCTAGGTGTTCGTGTGTATTCAATTTTGGCGGCAAAAGCTTCACCAGACCCTTTAGAAACTAAACCTGCTTCTTTACAAATAGTCGGCGGCGAGGGTAATCGCAGAACTCGTCCGTTAGCAGTTTTTTATACTCCTTTCTCCCAGAGTGATCAGGGCAATGCACTTTGCTCGTATCACCAACCGTCAGCGCAGACAGGGGCATTAAGCGCTTCTTGCAACTAGGTTTAAGGAACACTTTGGTAAAACTTTGACTGAGTATTAGGCTTTAAAGCAAATGGCTAAACGTAAACTGTTATCTCGGTTTCAACGATTTTGGTTTTCTTCTCGTCGTAGAAACAGTATCAAAGGCTTTACGCTTTTGGAATTGCTGGTGACGACGGCGATCGCTGGAGGCATTGTTTCGGGCTTATTGTTCATTGTGGTTCAATTAATGAGCGTTGACCAACGTGAATCGGCACAGTCTACAACTCAGCAGGAAATGCAGCTTGCGTTGAACTACATCAGTACAGAAATGAGGGATGCGGTCTACGTCTACACTGGCAAGGTACTGGCACCAGAAAATCCACCAAGTACTCCACCTCGTCGGAATGGCCAAAGCCTCATGGATTTTCTCCCTACTAGCCTGAGTACGAACAGCTTTCCGGTGATCGCGTTTTGGAAGCAACAGCCCTTTCCTGATGCAATCAAACTTGCTTGTGCTGGAAGCACGCCCCCCGCAGGAGTTTCTTGCAGCAACGGAAGTTCTTACGCTTTGGTTGTTTACTCACTCAGTACACATGATCCCGATGATACTTGGAAAGGAAATGCTCGAATTACTCGCTATGCCCTGACAGAGTTTAGTTCTACAGGTGCATCGACAGTAGGCTATGTCAATCCAGGAGTTTATAACAATAACTTTGATACTTGGCCTTACGGCACAAATGAAACTGGATTAGTCAATCTTCAAACGGCTCGTCCTAGCAGTGTCACACCTGCTGCGTTGGTTGACTTTGTAGATAACGCTGGATCGGCTGGAGCGTGTCCTAATGCAACAACGACAGGTGTGAGCTATGATATCTCGCCTAAGGCAGGTGTTCGGAGTTTCTATGCTTGCGTCAACGATCGCCAAACCCTTGGAGACAGCCAGGATGTCTTGATTTACTTGCGAGGCAATGTTGCGGGTAGACCTGGCGCTTCCCTTGCTTCTCCCTTCCTACCGACTTTGGAGACGCGGGTTTTAAGTCGGGGTGTGTTAGGAAGGGTGCCCACCAATTAAGTTACTTGATTTATGCATTTGAGGCATGATGAATAGACTACCGCTGAATAGACTACTGCTGAAGCGTTTAGATGATAGTGGTTTCACGTTAATTGAACTATTGGTGGTGGTGGCGATGGTAGGCATTTTGGCGGCGATCGCTGCCCCAAGTTGGCTGTCTTTTTTGAATGGTCGTCGGGTAAGCACTGTCAATGACGAGATTCTACAAGCGCTGAGACAGGCTCAATCACAGTCCGTTCGCACTAAGCGGAGTCAAACCGTCGTTTTTAATACTGCTGCTAATCCACCCACGATTACGGTACTAGGAGCAACCACTGTTTTAGGAAACGGTGCCCTAAAACCTGGTATGGCAGGAATGGCGATCGTCAATGGTGCCACTAGCCTCAACTGCCCAACCACGTCTTGCATTGAGTTCAATGCAAATGGCAGCATTGTTAATAGCATTGGCGCGCAGGGTATTAAAATTGCGGTGACGGCTCCTCCGGCTAGTGGTTCAAAACGTTGTGTCATTGTAGAAACGATTTTGGGGGCAATGCGGACAGCTAAAGATACAGCTTGTAATTAATTAACGAATAATTTAGTCAACAAAACGGCGTTGCTAAACGAGAGTATGAATCCCTTCAAAGCCTCTTTCCTTCAGGAAAGGGTTTGGGGAGAGGTCTCGCTCACTGCGTTGTAAAAACCTAACCCCTTCCCTGAGAGGGCAGGGGGACACGAGTTTCACGCAATTCAGCAATGCCGTGATTTGTTCTTATTTAGTAGCTAAATTGGAGTGTTACAGAGGTTTGGACTTCTTGTTCGTCACCGACTACTGGCGTTGGAGTCGGGGCATCTGCAACTCTAGCTGCTAATGCTTCGCTTCGGTAGAATACAGGCGGTGGAGGCGTTGAACCATTTACTTGAATGCTAACGACTTCTTTGCGGGCGAGTCCTAAGGCGCTTAATGCTGCATCGGCTTGGGCTTGGGCATCTTGGGTTGCCTCTCGGATGGCTTGACGCTGGGCAGTGGCGATCGCGGCTTCATCGGCAATAAAGCTCACGCCATCAATTCGAGTTGCGCCTGCCTTGACGGCATCATCCATAATTGTGCCTGCCCGATCGGTGGGGACTTGGAAGCTAATGCTATTGGTAGCAGTGTAGCCAACAATTTTTTGTTCGCCATTGTTGCTGTAATCATAGCGAGGGTTGAGAGAAATACCGGTTGTTTGCAGCTTAGAAACATTGCGCGATCGCACCAATTCAACAACTGTTGCCGATCGCCGAGCGGCTTCTTGCTGAACTTTTTCTGCGGTATCCCCTTGCACTTCAACACCAAGCTGAACGCGAGATAAAGTAGTGGGAACCATTTCTGTACCTTGACCTGTGACCGTTAAGGTTCTCAGCATTTGTTGTTCTGCCATTGCTGGATTTACCATTGTTAGAGTTAGGAACCCGACGAAAAGAGGGAGAGCCGCGAAAACGCCAATTGAGCGTTTTGAAGACATTAGAGATTTCATAGAGAACTCCTCACAAAGAATTGCATTATTAATGAGTAATGGATAGGACTGAATGGTATCCTGATGCTCCTAATCTGGCATCTCTAAACTGTCTAGCAGAATAGGTTACCGTTTTAGAAACGTACTCCTTATATCGACTGACCCGCAATTCTTATGCCTCCTCAGACTCGTAAACAATTTGGTCAACATTGGTTAAAGAGCGAGGCGGCTCTGGATGCAATTGTGACAGCAGCGGGGATTAAAAAGGGCGATCGCGTTCTTGAAATTGGGCCCGGTACAGGGATTTTGACTCGGCGGCTATTACCTTTAGCGCAAGCTGTTCTGGCAGTGGAAATTGATCGCGACTTATGTAGATTGTTGGTTGAGCAGTTGGGCAAGCGAAATAATTTTCTGTTGCTTCAGGGCGATTTTTTGACGATGAATTTAGCCGATACGCTAGAAAGTTTTCCTAACTTTCAAAATCCTAATAAGGTAGTTGCCAATATTCCATACAATATTACGGGGCCAATTTTAGAGAAGCTGCTAGGGGCGATCGCCCTGCCTAATCCCAGTCCCTTTGATTGCATTGTGCTGTTGGTGCAAAAGGAAGTGGCAGAGCGATTATCTGCGCGTCCTAGCTCCAGGGCTTTTGGTGGTCTTTCGGTACGGGTACAGTATTTAGCAGACTGCGAGTGGATTTGTGAGGTTCCAGCAAGAGCATTTCAGCCACCGCCAAAGGTTGATTCGGCAGTCGTGCGGCTAACGCCTCGCCCTACTGCGCCACCCGCAAATGATCCGAAACGCTTAGATGCTTTGGTAAAGATGGGGTTTGCGACAAAGCGGAAGATGCTGCGAAATAACTTAACTAGTGTGGTGGAGCGCGATCGCCTTGCCCAACTTTTAGAAGAATTGAGTCTAAACTCTCAAGTTAGGGCAGAAGATTTGAGCGTGGCGAATTGGGTAGCGCTTAGTAACCGATTAAATCAAACTGAATTAAATCAAGTCGATTAAATCAAAATATGCACTCTTATTCTCTGATTGCCCCAGCCAAGATTAATTTGTACTTAGAAATCATTGGCGATCGCCCTGATGGTTACCATGAGTTGGCGATGCTGCTGCAAAGCATTGACTTAGCAGATCGGATTACCTTGCGCCCCAATGGCATTCAAACGATTCGAGTTCACTGCGATGATCCACAGGTTCCACTTGATGAAAGTAATCTGGCTTACCAAGCGGCAGCGCTGATGGCGGAACAGTTTTCAGAAGCTTACGGCCGTTATGGGGGAGTGGAAATTTCGATTCAGAAACGAATTCCTATTGGAGCAGGGTTGGCAGGTGGCTCGACGGATGCAGCGGCGGTGCTAGTAGGGTTGAACTTGATGTGGAGCTTGGGGCTAACGCAATCGGAGCTTCAAGAGTTAGGAGGAAGGCTAGGTTCTGATGTGCCGTTTTGTATTGTAGGAGGAACGGCGATCGCGACGGGGCGGGGTGAGCAGCTATCGTCGCTTCGCAGTTTAGACAATCTCTATGCCGTTTTAGCCAAATATCGAAATTTGCCTATTTCGACAGCGTGGGCATACAAAACCTATCGTCAGCAGTTTAAAAATACCTATGCCGCGCTCAACAATTTGGTAGAACGGAAACAGCGTGTGCATTCAGGCTCTATGGTGGCGGCGATCGCCTGTCAGGATAGTCAGCGAATTGGGCAGCTGTTGCACAATGATTTGGAGAAGGTTGTTCTGCCCGCACATCCCCAAGTTGCTGAACTACGAGATAAGCTTAGGCAACTTGAGACGCTGGGAGTGATGATGTCGGGTTCGGGGTCAACGGTGTTTGCGTTGATAGAATCACAGTTTCGAGCAGAGCGAGTTCGGCAGGAATTACGAGATCTGTTGCCCGATCCAAATTTAGAGATGTGGACAACACGGCTAATCAATATGGGAATCCAGGTAGTTCCATAGGGTTCAGATCTATCAGATGAAATCACACTCGCCCCCGAAAAGATCAGCAAGGAAAGGAATCTTTAAAAAAGAAATTAGGATAGTCATGGCAACTTCAACTCCAACCGAAAATTTAGTTCCTGCTACGCCCAGCCGCAAATCTACGCCATTGCGGTGTTTTATAGGGGCTTTGATTTCGGCAAGTTTGGCGATCGCGCTCTATTCTCTCACTGCATCTATTACTCATGCGTTTGCAGCGCAACCGCTCCCCAGGGGTAGTGTCGCTACTGCCAATATTGCCGTTGCAGTGCGCACTTTAGTTGTGGGCATGAGTACGCTGGGTACCACAATTTTTGCCATTTCGACGTTAGGTTTACTGGCACTAGGGATTCAACTGGTAATCTTGAATCTGCGTTCTGGGGCAAAGTTAGATGAATCAGCATAAGGCAATGTAAACCAAAATGTAGATCCTTCTCCAGGAGCACTGCTCACGCCAATTTCGCCGCCATGGGCGGAGATAATTTGGCGACACAAGTATAGTCCTAAACCAATGCCAGGAGAGCGAGAGTTACGGCGGGTATAGCGGTCAAACAAAAAATCACAATCTTCTGCTGCAATGCCACTACCATTGTCTTGAACGCTACATCGAATGGTGGTAGGTTCTAGGAGGGCTTGAACGGTAATAGTAATGCCTTGAAGGTTATGGTTTAAAGCGTTAGTGATTAGGTTCTCGAAGACTCGTCGAAGTTGAACGGGGTCGGCGCTGAAGGTGGGAAAGGTTGGAGAAACTAAGCAGATAAGGGTGGCTTGACTGACCGTAATGAGTGGGGTGAGATCTAGGATGATCTGGGGAACGAGTCTGCCCAGGTGGATGGATTCGTGGTGGAGTTCCATGCCTTGAATTTCGTTGTAATGAGCATCTAGCAACGAGTTGAGAAGACGAAGCTGGCGATCGCTTCCTTCTATCATTCGGGTAACAACAGAGCGAGAGATTGTCACAGAATCTTCAGAGTGACTGAGGATATCTTTGAGGACTAGCAGTGAACCCATGAGGGGAGTACGCAGGTCGTGGGAAACGGCATGGAGGAAGTTGTCTTTAAGCTGGCTGAGTTCCTCCAGTTCCTGCATTTTTTGTTGAAGTTGGGCAGTTCGTTCTTCGACTTGCTGTTCTAAGTTGGCATTGAGCCGTTGGATTTGTTGGTAAAGTTCAGCGAGTGCGGCTTCAGCAACTTTGCGATCGCTAATATCTGTTTCAACGCTGGTAACGATCCAGCAATTAGCAGTTTGGTCACGGCGAGAAGTAATCGCAGAAGAGATCCAGCAGAGAGAGCCATCCTTGTGGAAAAAGCGGTACTCAACGGTTATAGGCGTGATGCCTTGAGAGAGTTTCTGGTAAGCGGGGAAAATAATGCGTTCTAAGTCGTCGGGATGAATGCGCGATCGCCAGAGATCTTTGTTCTCTAGAAGTTCTTGCGGTGGGTAGCCAAATACGCGCTCACAGCCTGCGGAACGGTAGTCATATTCCCATGTGCCTTCAGTAGAAATGCGAAAGCTGGTAATGGAGGCGATCGCGCTATTGACAACATCTTTTAACTTTGCCTCGGACTGCTGCTGAGCTTCTTTCGCTTGCTCAAGCTTACGCACCAGTTGGGCAAGTTCTTGATTAACAGACTGAATTTTGAACCTGTGAGCTTCTAGCTGCTGATCTTTTTCATAGCTTGCCACGGCTTCGCTGACGATTAAGCTTAAATCTTGAAGTTGCCACGGCTTAGCAATGTAACGGTAGAGCTTGGCATCGCGGATGGCATTGCTAACACCGTCTAAGTCTGCCTGTCCACTGAGCATAATAGTCAGGGTTTTGGGCGATCGCTGATGAATCTGTTTTAACAACTCATCGCCCTTCAGCCCTGGCATCAAATAGTCTGCTAGAACCAGAGCAACCTCAGCGCCTGTCTTCTGAAGCTCATTCATCAGATCAAGTGCCTCTTGCCCACCTGCCGCCGTTTCGATAAGACAATGGCTGCCCAAAACCTCTTTCAGCACAATTCGCAGGCTTTCTAAGGCGAGGGGCTCATCATCAACACAAATAATGACAGGCTTATGCATAATGGCGATCGCGATTTCCACTGCTGTGGACAATTGCCTACTCTCATCCTACCCAACCCTAATGCAAATGGAAAATCAAGAGGGTGAGATGAAGCTACGATACTTGCGCGATCGCTAAAAGCCGCTCTGCTACTGTTGCCAGAACTGGAAGGACTGATAGTCGATTGCCCTGCCTCACCACCAAAAGTTCTTCGGGGGTAAAGGTTTGGCGGAGGGCATCTAGGGTAATGATCTCGGCAAACATTTGGTCAAACTCTATGGCTACTGTTTGCCAACGAGGAGCAGTAGGAGATGATTTGGGATCGAAGTATTTGCTGGTCGCTTCAAACTGGCTAGGGTCGATGATTCTGGCTTCTGCTACTTTTGCCAAACCGACAATACCTGGAGGGATTGTGTTGGAGTGGTAGTAAAAGATGCGATCGCCGGGCTGCATTTCCCGAAGAAAGTTACGAGCTTGGTAGTTACGAACGCCATCCCAAATCGTGGTGCGATCGCGCCTTAAATCGGCAATGCCATAGACATCGGGTTCCGATTTCATGAGCCAATAGTTCATGAGTGTTCTGTATCAGAGTTTCCTGTATCAGAGTTTTCCGTATCAGAGTTTAAAAAAATACGGGTAGGGTTTTCTTCGGGTGCAAGGGAATCTTCAGGAGAATCTTTAGGAGTCGGATGCTCAGAGGGTTGGGCGATCGCGGCAAGGTCGCTGCGAGGAATATCTTCCTCCCCTGATTCATCTTGTTCCATTGCAGGCAACTGCCGCCGAATTTGGATTTTGTCGAGACGAGGACCTTCAGCAGTTTCTACCGTCATTTCACAGCCGTTGTAAAGAAATTGTTCCCCGATCACTGGGATTTTCTGCATTTGAAAAATCAAAAAGCCGCCTAGCGTCTGGTACTCATCAGCTAGCGGTAAATCTAGAGTTAGAAACTCATTGACTTCTTCTAAGTTCATCTGGGCTTGCACCAGGAAGGTTTGGTCATCGATCATTTGGACGCTAGGTTCGGCAGGGCTTTCTTCACGCGCTTCTCCAATAATTTCGGCAACCAGGTCTTTTAGCGTGACTAATCCTGCTGTGCCACCAAACTCGTCAATGACTATGACCATTGCTTGTCCACGCTGCTGCATGAAGCTCAGTAGCTCGTTGAGCGGCATGTACTCAGTGACGAATTGGGCAGGTCGAATCCAGGGGTGAATGAGACTGTCTAAGGTTAAAACGCCTTGAACTAGCGGCTCTGCCAATTCTTTGAAGTAAATGATTCCCAAAATTTCATCCAGCGATTCGCCCATGACGGGATAGCGAGAATGACCAGATTCGGCGATTTCATGGAGCAGATCTTGAAAAGTCGCTTCTCTAGAAATTGCCATGAGGCTAGTCCGGGGAACCATGACTTCGCGGGCAGTGACTTCAGCAAATTCTAGAACGTTGGTGAGCAGTTCGCGTTCTTCTTGTTCAAGCTCCGGTGACTCAGAAGTTGTACTAATAATGAGTTGGAGTTCTTCGGGTGTGACCCGGTTATACCAGCCTTGACCAGTGTATTGAATGCCGACTAAGCGCAACAACAGGCGAGTGGACTGGTTTAAGCCCCAAATGAAAGGATTAAAGAACCGAGCGATCGCCAAGCTAGGCGTGCCCAAAAACCGAGCGATTTGCTCAGGATAAAGCAGGGCAAGGGACTTGGGGCAAAGTTCGCCCAACACAATTTGTAGGTAAGCGATCAGGGCAAACGCGGCAGGAATGGCGATCGAGTGAGAGAGAGTTTGGCGAGTTGCTAACGGTAACGGCAGCTTTTGAAATAGCGTTGTCAGCAGCACTGCCATTGTGCTTTCTCCAATCCAACCCAGCGCTAGGCTAGACAATGTAATGCCCAATTGGGTAGTAGAGAGCAGACGACCCAAACCTTGTTGTAAGTGCTGAACCGTTTTTGCCTGAACGTCTCCAACTGCTGCTAGTTGATTGATGCGCGATCGTCGTACCGAAACAATCGAAAATTCAGCTGTGACAAAAAAGGCATTAATGGTAATCAAGAGAAATACTGCAAACAGTCGCATAAACACATCCGACCCAGTTAGGGGAGGCAGTGTATCAGGGGCGATCGCGCCAACGAGGAAAAGAGACGGCATCACTTCTCCACTGGAATGCCCGACAACCGCAGTTGGACTTGCTGCTCAGGATAATCTGTTAGCGACAGAGACAAGCTTTGAGCCCCATCCAACAAGTTTAGCGGCACAGTAATTGTCCCTTTATCGGGTTCGCCATTAGGAGCCAACTCTTCAGGTAGACCTTGAGCAGAGGCACTTAATAACCGCCCTTGGTCGTTGGTAATTTCCATAGAGCTATAAAGAAACTGCACCGCTTTAGCGCTGTTATTCTGCATACTGATGTCCAGCACTAAGGAAGCACCCTGTTTACGAACTGCCTGCACGCCTAACGTCACCGCTCGGCTTTCAGCAAATAAAGGCAACCCAGATGCAGCATTAGTTTTGGGGCTAGCCTTAGCAGGCTCTGTCTTATCTGCTGTGTCTAAACTGGCGGTTCCAGCAGTGCCCCCCATCCGAGCCTTGACATTAGCGAGGATGTCACTCTCCTTTAAAAAAGCGAGACTTCCTTCCCGGCGCAAAGCCTTGCCTTGTGAATCCGTAATATTATTAATGGGGCGAGTATCGGGTTGGGTAATTCCTTTCAAGGCTTCTCTGCCTAGCTTATATCCCCAAGAAGCGCTGGTAATGCCTGCGCCCACCATCAGGGACAACAAAATTAGGGTTAAAGTTACGGTTGGATTAACTTTCACAATCTATAACGTCTAGAACTGCTTACTTATACTGCATCAGGATACAATAGGAGCCGAGCGTTGAAAAATTAAGGTTTGGTCAAAAGATTCTTTTTGAGAAACTCAAGAATCTTTCTGGGTCAAGCGCCGTTGACCGATTGGGGAGGTAGCGAACTCATAATTCGCCTTCAGGCTGGTTCGATTCCAGCACGGCGCACTAAAATTCATAAAATCTGAAGTTTGTCATCTGAAAAACGAGATTCAGAGCTAGGATAGGTCAGAATATTGAATGATCCCTTGATTCATGGGTTCTAATTCCTAGTGATATAGCCATTCTGAGCAGTTGCTCGAATTTTATGACTGATGACTTCAGCCCCGCACCAAAGCCATTTATTAATTATTGAAGATGACAAAGGACGGCGAGAATACACCCTCGATAGTCCCGTTTACTCTATTGGCAGAGATCCTAAATGTGACATCCGTTTGGTTTCTCAGTTTGTCTCGCGCCGCCATGCAACATTGGTACAACTTCCCAACGAAGATGGCAGTTGTTACTACCGCATTGTTGATGGCAATCTAAAAGGCAAGCCTAGTGCCAATGGTCTGCTGATTAATGGGCGTAAGTTTCAGGCTCATGATTTGCATGATCAGGATCGGGTGGTTTTTGGTCCACAGGTTCAAGCAATCTATTACTTGTTGAAGCGAGAAGCCATTACAACGGTTCCTCCTGATGAATACGACATTACGTTAATTAGTCCCAATATGACAGATGACCTAGAAGATCAGGAGGACGAAGACGAGGAGGAAGATGAAGAATTATAGAAGCGGCAAGAAAGTTAACCTTCACTGATGTTGTCTGGTGCTTGAGGAGGAACAGGATCGTAGCCGCCAGCATGGAAGGGATGGCAACGGGTGATGCGGCGGAGAGCAAGCCAACTTCCGCGCCTTGCCCCAAAACGGGCGATCGCTTCCACTGCATACTGTGAGCAAGTGGGCTGAAACCGACAGGTCGGCAAATAAAGCGGCGAGATCAAGGTTCGATAGCCTTTGATTAGTTTAATCAGCGCCCATTTCATGAAGTTGTAAATTTACTAAATAGCAGTTTAACAATCTTAGCCTTTTACACCGCTGCCTGCTTCAGTTGGGACGATGTAGCGCTGCATGATGCTAAAGAAAAACAAAATAGGTGCGATCGAAATGACGGAACCCGCAGCAATTAACCGCCAATCTAACGAGAAGGCTCCGGCAAGTTTGGCAACGCCTAGAGGCAGGGTGTAATACTCTGGACGATCTAAAATAATCAGTGGCCAGAGAAAGTCACTCCAAGAGCCAATAAAAACGAAGATGGCGAGAGTGACCAGTGCTGGACGGATGGAGGGCAGCATAATAAACCACCAGATTCCTAGCTCCGTGCAGCCATCGATTCGGGACGCTTCTTCGAGTTCTTTAGGAACACCTTGAAAGGCTTGGCGTAATAGAAAAATGCCAAAAGCAGAAGCGATCGCCGGGAAAATCAACCCTAAGTAGCTATTCCGTAATCCTAACTGCACCGTTAAAATATACAGCGGAATCATGACGATTTGAAAGGGAATCAGAATGGTAGAAACGACCAACGTAAAGATGAACTCACGCCCCCGAAATTCTAGACGCGCCAAGGGGTATGCCGCCAATGAACAGAATAGAAGATTGAGTCCGACGGTGAGGACTGCAACCAGCGCGCTATTAAAAAGGTACTGCCCAAAAGGATTTGACTGCCAAACCTGAACAAAGTTTTGAAAGGTAGGCTGTGCTGGAATGAGTTGAGGCGGGAAGCTAAAAATATCTTCAGTGGGAGATTTGAAGGCTGTGCTGACAAGCCAGATTAGGGGCAGAAGCATGATTAGGGCGATCGCCCCCAGCACTAAATAACGGGCTAGAGTTCCCCAGAATAATTGGATTTGTGAAGCAGGGGAGCGTTCGGGCATTGTTGAAAGTCGCTGCATTTTTAACACTACTCATTATGTCGTGATTAAGCGGTTCGAACCTGACTCAAAGAATTAGCAGCTTCGGTCGTTCATCTCAATCAGTTGTAAACTCTACATAAATCTTTGCAATTGCAGCCTCCATGCGTCGTCTCAAAAAACTGCGAGTTCTTCTGACTGTTCAAAATGCGATCGCCCTTCTCCTCTTGGTGGTTTGCCTCATTGCGGCGCGGAGATTCTTATCGTTTAATGTCCTCGACCCCTCTGAACTTTTGCGATCGATTCATGATCTAGGACTAATCGGCAAATTAATCTATGCAGCCATCTTAGTTTTAGCAGTTGTCGTTAGTCCCATCCCTGGCACGCCGCTCACAGTGGCGGCAGGCGCAGTCTGGAGTCCTTGGACAGCCGGAATTTACGGCACGTTGGGCGTGTTTGTGGGAAGTTTACTGGCTTATTTTTTAGGACAAACTTTGGGGCGATCGCTCATTCAGGTTTTATCAGGAAAAACAATCCACATTTCTAAGCATCGCGGCGAAACTTACATCGGCTGGCTATTATTTTTTAGCCACCTGTTGCCGATCGTGCCGTTTGACTTAATGAGCTACGGCGCAGGCATGATCCGCCTCTCCTTCCCGCTCTATGCAATGGCGACTTTGCTAGGAACGATTCCGGGCACGTTTCTATTAGCATACCTAGGGGCAAGCTTTACTATCAGTCCGTGGATGGGCGGGGCGATCGCCATTTTCTTTGCCGTCCTTCTCATCGTGGTGCCCTGGAAAATTCATCGGCACAACTGGTTTGGCATTCGGGATGTCATTCGGATTGAGTGATTGCTGTTACTGCGCGCTAGTTATCGTCGTCGCGCCTTACTGACCATTTTTCGAGAAAACCGCAGCTTCAAATCTTCCTGCTCTGCCCAATCTTGCACAATTTTAAAGAACATCTGGCGATCTTCGGCTTTCAGCACCGCAGTTTGGTCTGCTGTTTCAATCACGTAGGGATAGCCGCCGCCAATGATTACTTCGCCGCGCACCCAGTCCAAAACGCGATCGCTAATTCCTGTCTCAAACATCCACAGCGGCATTTCTAAGCGGGCAGGAAAATTTTCTTGGGTGGTTTTGAGATAGGTAAAGGCAATGCGGTGGCGTTGTTCCTGGTATTGTTCTAGAATGCCGTGGCGTTGACAGAGAAATTGAGGCGTGCGATCGCCCCATTCCATATATTTATTCAAAATTTGCGCATCGTGGATTGACTCTACTTCGGGTAATTGAAATAGGTGTTGCAACATATGCGTCAGGTCATCAGCTTGACTGGTGTCAATATATGCCACCAACGGCACCCGATATTTTTCACTGGCGCGCAGCAGTTCTAGGGCGCAATCTACATAAAACTGGCGGCTTTCTTCGTCAAAGCGATCGGCAAACGTCACCACTAGCGACCCGTCCAGAAACACCAGGCAATCTGTTCGATTGGCATTCGCTTTCATGTAATCAATTAGCTTCTGGGTTTCCATTTCAAAGCGGCGCATATTGACCCGCTGATCGGTCACTTCACCAGAAGCATCTCTTAGCTCTGAAGGAGTCATTACATCTAGATCAGTATCCTTTTCATAGCCGCCAGCGGGCAAATGCAGATTTTCAAACCAGCCAATTTGAACGAGGGCGATCGGGATGGAAAGATCTTTGCCGGGATAAATTTGGGAACCATCGACTGCAAAAGTTGTGATCCCGGTGAGGCGATCGCGCACCCAAAACAAACTCTGCTCTCGGCTCTGCCACACCAACTTGGAAGGAATCACCCCATCGCTCGATTCACCCAATGGCTCCAGCAACCTCGCCCCTACATCTAAAGGCAATTCCTGTAACTGCTCACGCAGGGCAGATTCTTCTGGCTCTAAGCGGGTCAACACCGCTCGGTATTGCTGCAATAGATGCCACGTTTCTTGGCTAAAAGTAGAGAATTCTTTGCGCTTACTGTTGAGAATGTCGTGGATTTGAGAAGGCTTCAGCGGCATGGGAAGGACAGAAAAATAGACAGCATGATGTTAGGAGCTTAAGAAGAGCTAGAACTCATTTCTTACATTTTTATATTTTACCGACTAAGGTACGGTTTGAAATTTCGTCTAGATTGCTTAATCGAAGGCAGCCTAATTTTAATCTTCACTTTGTTCTAAGGTTCTATGCGGTCGGTTGCTGCATTAGGGGGAAAAGAGGAAAACTTTATTGCAAAATATTAAGGACTGTTTCAATTGCAGGTTATCTGCAACACAAACTCAGAAACAGCCCCAACCTCCGTGATACCATCCATTTCGTAGCCACAGGAGACTAGGAGAAGACCTTTGACACTACGGGTTGCTGTTGTTGGATCGGGTCCGGCGGGTTCCTCTGCTGCCGAGACTTTGGTAAAAGCTGGAATCGAAACCTATTTATTTGAACGCAAGTTAGACAATGCCAAGCCTTGTGGTGGGGCAATTCCGCTTTGCATGGTGGCAGAATTTGAACTGCCTCCCGAAATCATCGATCGCCAAGTGCGCAAGATGAAAATGATTTCGCCTTCCAACGTTGAGGTCAACATTGGTCAAACCCTCAAAGATGACGAATACATTGGCATGTGTCGTCGGGAAGTGCTAGATGGCTTCCTGCGCGATCGCGCCGCCAAATTAGGCGCAAAGTTAATTAACGGTACGGTACACGGTGTCGATATTCCCTCAAATAATACCGATCCCTACACCCTTCACTACGCCGATCACTCCGATGGCAACGTTGAAGGCACGGCAAAAACCCTGCAAGTAGACTTGATCATTGGCGCAGACGGGGCAAACTCCCGCATTGCCAAAGCGATCGATGCCGGAGATTACAACTACGCGATCGCGTTCCAAGAGCGAATTCGTCTGCCCGATGACAAAATGGCGTACTACCATGACCTCGCAGAAATGTACGTGGGAGATGATGTCTCCACCGATTTCTATGCCTGGGTATTTCCCAAGTACGACCACGTTGCCGTCGGGACAGGCACGATGAAGGTGCACAAAGCCGACATTAAAAAGCTGCAAGCCGGAATTCGCGCCCGTGCTGCCAAACGCTTAGAAGGTGGCAAGATCATTAAGGTCGAAGCCCATCCCATTCCTGAGCATCCCAGACCGCGCCGTGTGGTGGGTCGGGTGGCACTGGTGGGCGATGCGGCGGGCTATGTCACGAAGTCTTCGGGCGAAGGCATTTACTTTGCGGCTAAGTCTGGGCGGATGTGTGCCGAAACCATTGTGGAATATTCCATGAAGGGCGATCGCATTCCTACTGAAAATGACCTCAAGGTTTATCTAAAGCGGTGGGACAAGGCTTATGGCATCACCTACAAGGTTTTGGATATCCTCCAAAGCGTTTTCTATCGATCGGATGCAACTCGTGAAGCCTTTGTAGAAATGTGCGCCGATATTGACGTGCAAAAACTCACGTTTGACAGCTACCTTTACAAAACTGTGGTGCCTGCCAATCCTTTAGTGCAGCTCAAAATTACAGCCAAAACTCTTGCTAGTTTGCTTCGGGGAAATGCGTTAGCGCCTTAATTTTTCAATCCTTAACTTCTAGGGGTAACCTTTGGGTTACCCTTTTTTGCTGTTTAAGCTGTCTCATACTAAAATTAGCGATGCCCGAAATTAGTCGGTTCTTTGGCATCATCATTTCAATGTATTACAGCGATCACCCTCCACCGCATTTTCATGTGCGCTACGGTCAATAAAGGGCAATTGTGTCAATTCAGGATCTCTCAATTTTGGAGGGTAAGCTTTCATCAAGAGTTTGGAGTTTGGTTCTAGACTGGGCAACCTTGCACCAAGCAAAATTGATGGAGAATTGGAATTTAGCTCGCCAAAATATTTCATTAGATGAAATAGAACCACTGGAGTAAGCCATGCTCAAGGATGTTATTGCAGCGCAACCTTTAGACAATCACCACTTGCATCTTCAGTTTGAAGACGGGGTGGAGGGAGTTGTTGATTTAAAGGAATTAGTAGAGTTTTCGGGAGTTTTTACACTCCTCAAAGATCCTGAATATTTTGCCCAGCTTCGAGTCCATCCAGAATTAGGTACTGTGGTCTGGGACAATGGAGCCGATCTTGATCCTGATGTTTTGTATTCGATTGTCTCAGGAGAAGAGATTCCAACTTACTCAACCTATGAGGTTCGAGAGGTTTTTGGAGAATGAGAAGTTTTGAAAGCGATCGCCTCCTGCTTCGCCAATGGAACCCTGACGCTGAAACAGAAGCCGCTTTCGAGATTTACGGTGACTCTGAGGTGATGCAGTGGATTGGTGATGGGACAACAGTGTCTGATATTGGAACATTACGTGAAAAACTTCGCCGACGAAATCAACAATGCCTTGACCTAAACGATGGAACAGGTTTCTGGGCAATTGTGGAGCAGGAAACAGAATATCCGATCGGAACAGTGATTCTGAAGCGGTTACCAGATGGTGATGGACAAATCACCCCTGATTGGGAAGTAGGATGGCATTTACGAAAGGCTTCTTGGGGCAAAGGGTACGCAACAGAGGCGGCGAGAGCGATCGTAGATTATGGATTCAAAGTGCTGAAGTTGCCCTGTATTTATGCGATCGCCTATCCTGAAAACCGTCCTTCTATCCGAGTAATGGAGCGGTTAGGAATGACAGCCGTAGGGCTAACCAGCCAATATTATGGTCGCCATGATTTAGTTCTGTATCAAGCAACTTCGCCAGTTTGATGAAAGCTATTGTTCCTGTACCTCTCCCCACTACCATAGTTTGATAGAATTTAGGGCTGTCGGTAAACACATCACGCTGGTTGGAGAGACGGTATGGCTCGAATGTACTATGACACAGATGCAAATTTAGACCTTTTAGCCGGGAAAACCGTTGCCATCGTTGGTTACGGCTCTCAGGGTCATGCTCACGCCCTCAACTTGAAAGATAGTGGTGTGAATGTGATTGTAGGGCTATATCCTGGTAGCAAATCAACCGCAAAGGCAGAGGCAGCAGGACTAGGAGTAAAATCTGTTGCAGATGCCGCCGCAGCCGCTGACTTCATCATGATTCTGCTGCCGGATGAGGCGCAGAAAACGGTTTACAAAGAAGAAATTGAGCCAAATTTGAAGCCCGGTAAGGTACTGGCGTTCGCCCACGGGTTTAATATCCACTTTGCCCAAGTTGTGCCGCCTGCTGATGTAGACGTAGTGATGATTGCCCCCAAAGGTCCGGGGCATTTGGTGCGCCGAACTTATGAGCAAGGCGAAGGCGTTCCGGCACTGTTTGCGATTTATCAAGATGCTTCGGGTCAAGCCCGCGATCGCGCTATGGCATACGCTAAAGGCATCGGTGGCACTCGCGCTGGGGTCCTGGAAACCACTTTCCGCGAAGAAACCGAAACCGATTTGTTTGGCGAACAAGCAGTTCTGTGTGGCGGCTTGTCGGCGCTAATCAAGGCAGGATTTGAAACGTTGGTGGAGGCAGGCTATCAACCTGAGTTGGCTTACTTTGAATGCTTGCATGAGGTGAAGCTAATTGTTGATTTGGTCGTAGAAGGCGGTTTAGCCCAAATGCGCGACAGCATTTCAAATACGGCTGAATACGGCGACTACACCCGTGGTCCTCGCATTGTTACCGAGTCCACTAAAGCCGAGATGAAGAAAATTCTCACCGAAATTCAGACTGGGCAATTTGCCCGCGAGTTTGTGCTGGAGAACGTTTCAGGCAAAGCAGGTTTCACCGCTATGCGCCGCCGCGAAGCCGAGCATCCCATTGAGGAAGTGGGGAAAGATTTGCGAGCGATGTTTAGCTGGTTGAAAAAGGTTTAGTCGCAAACTCAGGACGATCGCCAATCCAAGGTCTAGCTGCTTCCATTTGGGCAGCTAGAGCAATTAAGGTCACTTCATCGGCAGGTCTGCCTACAAGCTGCACGCCGATGGGTAGACCTTTGGGTGTAAATCCGGCAGGAATGGCGATCGCAGGTTGCCCCGTAGCATTGAACGGTGGACAAGGCGTTACCCAGTAAGCAACTTTATCGAAGATTTTGGGAGGACGCAGCTTGCTCCATTCACCTACTTGAATCGTGGGATACATAAAGATAGGCAGAACCAGAACATCCACATGATTGAAGCTGGCAACTAGTTTTCTGGCTAAGGTCTGCATTTTGGTGACGGCAGTGAGGTACTGACCACCTGATTTTTTGCGCGATCGCTTCAGCAAATATCGATTCATCTTGTCTAAGAAAAACCACGGTACGCCCACATCGACCCCAGCTTGCCAAACAGTAGAAATAGGTTCGAGTAAATCATTAAAATCGATAGAAACTAGCTCTGGATGGTGCCCCAAATCTTCTAAAAGCTGTACGGTACTCATCACTGATTGTTCGCAGACTGGATCGATCGCCCCCATCGGCGGCAGAAATGTGGCATAGCCCACTCGTAATTTCTGGAGCGGCTTACGGGTCGCCTCTAAAAATGAGTGAACGGGATCAGGGAGCCAGTAAGGATCACCTAGCACTTGCCCCGACATCACATCTAAAAGCGCCGCCGCATCTGACACTGTGCGCGCTAAAGGGCCGTGAGTTGCTAATCCACTCAGCACATCGCCCGTAGGCGCATGGGAAACCCGCCCTCTAGAAGGCTTAATACCCACTAAGCCACAGCAGCCAGCAGGGCCTCGAATAGAGCCGCCGCCATCAGAGCCTTGGACGATCGCACATAACCCTGCTGCCAAAGCCGCTGCTGCGCCCCCACTCGATCCGCCCGGTGTATAGTTCAAGTTCCAGGGGTTACGAGTTGGCGCAAAACCCCTAGCCTCGGTATAGGGCGTAGAACCCAGCGCCGAAGTCGCAGTTTTACCCAGCAGAATAAATCCTGCATTTCGCATTCGCCTAACAACCTCTGCATCTTGGGGAGGCTGCCGATCTTTCAGCACTTTCACGCCGTAGCTACAGGGCATGCCTGCCACAGGCGTAAGGTCTTTGATGGCAGTGGGGACACCAAAAAAAGGTGGTAGCTCTTCTGGATGCACAGTAGCTAAAAACTCGGTTTTAGCTTGGGCATCGTCTAAGGCTTGCTCAGCGGCGATCGTCCAGAAGCTACCCAGATGAGGATCAAGCTGCTGAATGCGATCGAGATAAAGCTGCACTAACTCAATGGGCGAAATTTCTTTGTGACGAATCAGCCGGGCTTGATCTAGAGCAGGGGTAAACGCCAAATCTACAGAGTCCATATTTTTACTCTCGGCTTGCTGGAAGGACAACTGCTGCTTGCTAAGCCTATCTAGCTGACTGCATACCTGGCTGAATGTAACAAAAAATGGTAGGGTCTAGCAGACTTTTTTGTCTAGGCTAAAATTCTGCTGGGGGTGTTGGCGGATGGCTAGTAAAGGGTGGCAGCGGTGGCACACTACCAGGCTGGGGCACAGGGCGATCGGGGAAGGCGCACTCTACAGTAATTTTAATATTGCAGCCTGCTGTACCCGTTGCAATATAGGGCACGCCACCCATGCCGCTAACATTAACGCCAAACTCTAGAGATACTTTTTTTACTTCAGCCAAAGACGCATCTCGAAACGCATTAAGCGTGTATTTGGTGTAGGTTTTAATGGTGCTTTCGATCGCCTTAAAACTTTGCGCCATTTGTTCAGCAGAATTAAAAACTCCGCCCTTTTGTCCTCCGCGCCTAACCTCGCCTCCGATTTCTCCGGTACCTACAGTTGGCACTGCAAGGTCTTCGGCAGCTTCAATATAAATAATAGTGTCGGCATCGATCTGAATGGCTTGAAGCTTGCTCATAAAAAATTATCCTGCTGTAGTGCAACTTGAAGGCTACCCTACTCTTTCAATCCTAGATCTGTAAATAAGTCTGTCTTAGTCGAACTTTACACTTATGATTGCCTCTTCTCACTCGCCGCTTGCTGACAGAATTATTGTGCCGCTAGATGTTCCTACCGAGGCAGACGCGATCGCCCTGCTCGATCGCCTTCCCCAAGTTACCTTTTGGAAAGTTGGGCTGGAACTCTTCGTCAGCAGCGGCTCTTACATCTTAGAAGCCCTTAAAACCCGCGAGAAACGCATCTTCCTCGACTTGAAATTCCATGACATCCCTAACACCATGGCAGGAGCCTGTCGTGCTGCTGCTCAATACGGGGTTGATTTAGTCACCGTTCATGCAGCTGCGGGACAAGCAGCTCTCAAAGCAGCGCAAATTGCCGCTGAGGAAGGAGCCACTGCTGCTGGACTGCCCACCCCTAACCTGATTGCCGTAACGCTGCTAACAAGCATCAATTCCAGAGCATTAGCCTTTGAACTCAAAATTCCGCTAGAGCTAGGCGACTATGCTTTGCAAATGGCATTGATGGTAGAAGAAAGCGGATTGGCGGGCATTGTTTGTTCGCCGCAAGAGGTGGCGCAGTTACGAAATGCTTGTCGAAAAGGCTTCGTATTTGTTTGCCCTGGTGTGCGCCCCACTTGGGCAGAAACAGGAGATCAGCAGCGATCGCTGACCCCAGCCGCTGCCATCAAAGCCGGAGCCGATTATTTAGTCATAGGTCGCCCCATCACCGCAGCCGCCGATCCGGCAGCGGCGTTTGCCCAAATTGTTCAAGAAATAGGGCAGAGCGCAAATGAAAAGTGAGAGCAATCGATCAATCACTGCGTTGCAGAAAATAACCGGGGCGATCGCTTGCTTCAGTCTCGTTTCCCTTGCTTCTCCGGCATGGGGAGAACCCCCAAAGAATCTAATTCGCCCACCGATCCAATGCCCTGCTAATCTTCTGACCCTAATGCCTCTGCTGCTGAGAGATTTGCCTAGCTATGCTAACCGCGTCAACCAGCGAGCATACACCAACTTCCGCACCGCCGATGTTCCTGGCTACACCATCCTGGCAGATCATCTAGAATATGCGCCTTTAAGCCTAAATTCGGAAGGAACATTACCTTCCCTAGAAGACCAACCGACTCAAGTGTTTTTTACAACTCTTGAACGGCAATATGTTTCTGGAAAACCTGTTAGTCTTCAGCATTACCATCGTTTGTTTTTAGTGGAGACTCAAGACGGCTGGCAGCTATCGCTGATGTTTTCAACCCTAGGAGATTATCCAGCCGACCAACCGCCCACGCCGCCCCAAGATACTAGCCAGGGAGTTATTGCTCAAGCCATTCGGCTGTGGCTGCGAGATTGTTGGGCTGGGAGTGTGGCGGCTGATAGTTCTGCTGAGGCTCAACCTGCTGATACTCAACTTTAGGGCGACTCTTCCTGAGAAACCTGCAACTGCACGTAAACTAATACCAGTGTGACAGCCAGCAATACGATCGCCGCTGCGGCTGCGTAGCCCATATCAAACTGAGCAAACGCCTGATTGTAGATATAAAACACTAGCAAATTAGTCGAGTTTAAAGGGCCTCCGCCCGTCATCACATAGGGCTGTTCAAAGCTTCGCAGCGTAAAGATTGCCGTAGTCACCCCTGCAAAAATCAGCGTCGGGCGTAATCCGGGCAGCGTAATATGCCAAAACTGCTGCCAACCATCTGCCCCATCTAACTCTGCTGCCTCATAAAGGTTGACCGGGATCGCTTGCAACCCGGCTAAAAATACCACCATGTTGAAGCCTAACTGCTTCCAAGTGCTAAGTAAAATCAGCACGGGCATTGCCCAAGTTGGGCTGCTGAGCCAAGGAATAGATTCTATGCCTAGTCCGTTCAAAAAGTCATTCACAGGGCCGTCATTCTGAAACAACCAGCGAAAGCCTAAACCCGCTGCTACCAATGAAGTAATAGAGGGAAGAAAATAAGCAGTTCGCAGTGCTCCCCGCAGAGCAAAAGACCGATTCAGCAATATGGCTAATCCTAAAGGAATCACTAAACTTGGAATGACTGTTGCTATCGTGAAATATGCAGTATTACTCAACACCTGCCAAAAATCTGGATCGACCAACAGCCGCCAGTAGTTACGTAACCCTACCCAACGAGTCCCCTCACGGGTGAAGTTTCCAGCAGTAAAGCTGAGATAGACTAAGTAGGCGATCGGGTAAAGTAAAAACACGCCTATTAGGATTAGTGCCGGAGAGAGAAACAGCCAGGCTGCCCGCGCTTCTTGTTGCGATCGATCTAAAGTTTTCACAGTAAGAAATTTGACACTGTTCTCATGGAATGGTTCTCATTGAATGGTAGGCTAATCCATCGTCTTTCAGAAATTGTTTTTGAGAAATGGATATCTTGCCGATCGCCACGCCTAATTTAGAAAGTGCTGTCATCATCTCCCCCGAGGTGCCGCTCGTTTCAACCGTTTCCTTGCGCTTAGGAGTCTTAGCTTCGGGAAATGGCAGCAACTTAGAAGCGATCGCCCAATCCATCACTCAGTACCAACTTCCCGCCCAAATTCAAGTGCTGATTTACAATAATCCCAGCGCTTTAGCTGCCAAGAGATCTGATCGCCTTGGCATTCCCAAAGTGCTGCTGAATCACCGCGACTTTGCTTCCCGCGAGGCATTGGATGAGGCGATCGTGACAACTTTGCACCAGCATCAGGTTGATTGGGTGATTATGGCAGGCTGGATGCGAATCGTCACCCCCGTTCTAATCAACGCCTTCCCTAACCAAATACTCAATATTCATCCCAGTTTGCTTCCCAGCTTCCCTGGCATTCGGGCTGTAGAGCAAGCATTAGCGGCAGGGGTAAAAATCGCGGGATGTACGGTGCATCGAGTCATCACGGCGGTAGACAGCGGCTCGATTATTATGCAAGCGGCAGTGCCAGTGTTGCCTCATGACACGCCCGAGACGTTGAGCCAACGGATTCAGGTGCAGGAGCATATTATTTTTCCAAGAGCGATCGCCTTAGTAGCAGCATCAGCTAAACATAGCCCTTAGCTCTCAGGCTCACTGCTAATCTCAATCTCCAGAGTCTCCTCATCAATCTGAATGTATAAAATATTGGGCTGACAGCAAACTTGACAATCTTCCACATAAGACTGCTGTGATCCGGCGCTCAAATCTACAAACGTCGAAATGCTTTCACCACAATAGGCGCAGCTATACTCAGCCATATTTTCCATGATCTTAAACCTGGGTTCGATCGGTCAAGATCTCGTAACCATCTTCAGTCACCAAAACAGTATGCTCGAACTGGGCTGAAAGGGCACGATCGACCGTAATCACTGTCCAGCGATCGGCAAGGGTTTGAGTGTGCCGTGAACCTGCGTTAAGGATAGGTTCGATCGCTAATGTCATCCCAGCCCTGAGCTTGACGTTGGGCATTTCGTGCGTGCGGAAGTTAAACACAGCAGGCTCTTCGTGAAGGTTACGCCCTACGCCGTGCCCCGTAAAATCTTCCACAATTTTGAAGCCACTCGCCTCAGCGTGATCCTGTATGGCTCCGGCAATATCTAGCAAATACTTTCCTGCCTTGACTTGCTCAATGCCTTTGTAGAGCGACTCTTCAGCGACTCGAATCAGCTTGGCAGCAGCAGGCTTGACTTCACCCACAGCGATCGTAATACAAGAGTCGCCATGGAACCCTTCAAAGAATGCGCCCGTATCCACCTTCAGCACATCTCCTTTACGGAGTAGCTTTTTAGCTCTGGGGATACCATGCACCACCTCGTTATTAATGCTGGCGCAGATAGAAGATGGAAAACCGTGGTAGCCCTTAAAACTAGGCGTTGCACCCATCTCCCGAATGCGCTTTTCGGCATGAGCATCCAAATCCTTTGTGGTCATTCCCGGCTGCACTAGCTCAGAGATTTCCTTCAACACCGTTGCCACGATCGCCCCTGCTTGCCGCATAATCTCGATTTCTTGAGGAGTCTTGAGTTCAATTCCTCGGCGCTGCTTTTTGGCACGGGGCTGAGGATTGGTGATTTTGGGCAGGAGATTAGTCAGTATATTCATGAAAGCAAAGGGTCGCCAAAGGCAAGTTTAGAATCGCGTCCTTTATCGTAACAAGTTCTAGATATACTTTTGTTCCTTGCTTTGTTCTGTGGGGGATAAAGGGCTAGGGGATGGAGCACCAAACTCTACATGGGGCAATGTTGCGGGGTGAGGACGCGCTTCGGGACGATCTTCTTGTCGGCAGTAGGGGCGGGAATAACAGAGCGGCATTTCGAGAGAGTGCTTTTCTAAGAAGGCGCGATCGTTCATCACTGTTTCAGTTAAACCGTCAAACACAATTCGTCCACCGCTCAAAACAATCGTTCGGCGACAGAGATCTAACGCCATATCCAAATCATGAGTGGCAATGAGTTGAGTTAAGGGCAAGTTTTGCAAAAGATAGATAAGCTGCCGCCGACTGCGGGGATCAAGCTGGGCGGTGGGTTCATCTAGCACTAAAACTTGGGGCTGCATGGCAAGCACTCCGGCGATCGCCACCCGTTTCTTTTCACCTCCCGATAAGTTGCTAGCAATGCGCCCTCCAAATTTGTCTGGTTCAAGTCCCACCGCCGCCATTGCGTGCCTTGCCCGATGATTTAGGTCGTGCCCTCGGATGCCCTGGTTCATGACTCCGAAGGTAATATCTTCCCAAACAGTCGGCATAAAAATCTGGTCATCGGGGTTCTGAAACACTAGCCCGACAAAATTGCGGATTGCCTTCAAATATTTAGGTTCTACAGGCATCTCGCCAATGACAATTTCGCCTGTTTGGGGCAGCAGAATGCCGTTTAAATGCTGCAAGAACGTAGACTTACCTGAGCCGTTTGCACCCACGATCGCCACTTTTTCACTGGCAGAAATCGACAGATTAATCTCTTGCAACGCCTGCGTACCATCGGCATAGGCATAGCTGAGGTTCTTAATATCAATGGGGTTGTGATGCATTCACGAATGACCTAAATAAATCGATTGTCCAGAAAGCAGTAGCAGCACAGTGAAAGTGATGGCGAAAAAATCTAGCCGCCCACTTTTATACGCCTCTGCAACCGGAGGTAAACCATTGTATCCACGAGACAGCATGGCATGATGAATGCGATCGCCTCGTTCATAAGTCCGAACAAACAGCGATCCCATCATGTTTCCTACTACCAAGCGCTGCCAGCGATTGCTCCCCATCAAATTTCGCGAAGCCGCCGCCCGCTTCATAGTCTCAAACTCTTCCGCCAACACGCCAATATAGCGATACATGGAAGCCATAATTGCTACCAAAAGCGGTGGCGTTCTCAAGGCTGCGAAGGCATGGAGGAGGGCTGCGATCGAAGTCGTCAGAACCAACAAATTCATCATCATCACGCACAGTAGTGACTTTAATGTAACGCTGCCCAACACTATTAATCCAACGGTCGTGATTCTTAGCCAGCCCCACTGCCACAAAACCTCACCGCCATCGCGAAACAAAGTTCCCAACAGCACAACGCTGATAAAAACCATCTCAACCGCTACTCGCTGCAATAAAACAGCCAGTGTCAAGCGACTAAGCAAAATTAAGGTTCCAAGACTGATCCCATAAATTGCCCAAGTTATCCAATGTCCATTTGGCGTGAGGGCAGTGGCAAACACGAATAACAAGGCGCAGAGGAGACGGGTACGAGGAACCAGCTTGTGCCAAAGCGTAGAGCCTTGGCTATTGACATCCAATTGGAACGCGCCAATGTGAAGAAGCATTAAGTCTCGTCTGAATTGAGGAGCATATGAACAGGTGATTATGAATCAGACGTTTGGCTAGAGCCTTTGACTAAGAGCTTGCCTGCGCCCCAAGCCAGTCCAAATGCTGCCAAAGTTCCTGCCAAACCTGCTAATGGGGTGGCGATCGCTTCTGGCACTCCGCGCACGGCATACTCATCGAACATCGAGTAAAACGGCAGATTATGGGAAATGGGATTTTCTGCCGCATTCTTTTCAAAACCAAGATCCTGAGCCGTCCGGTCTAAGCCATCCGGGTCAGAACTTGCAAAGGGCGATACAAAGATTGCAATCAAAAGCGCAATCCCTAAACCTGTAAACACAAATGCACGGGTTTTCATAAAGTATTCCTCTAAAGATCGGGTCATTCAGGGACTAGAAGGTCAGAAACTAAAAGTCAATGAGAGCTTAAAAAGCAATTGTGGGGGGCTTTCGGCGAGGGCGATCGAACATCATATCTGGGCGAGTGCGCCACACGTAACCCACTGCCAATACTGTAATGATTGCTTCGCCAATGCCAATGAAAACGTGCCAGGTCAGCATTGCAGTTAATGCCACTCCTAAGGGCACGGTTCCAGAAAGAGCAAGCTGAAAAGCCGTAACTAAGGCAGCAATGACAACGCTGCTCCAAGCCGCGATCGCCACCGCGATCGCCGTTCCTCGCCAAGCGTCAAATCCAAAGGCAGAACGCAGTGCTTTATAGAGGTAATATCCTGCAAACGTTCCGATCAAGCCCATATTAAAAATGTTGGCTCCAAGTACCGTCAGTCCACCGTCTTGAAACAAGGTGGCCTGCACAATAAACACAACAGTCATCACCAGCGTCCCTGCCCAGGGCCCTAACAAAACCGCAGCTAGCGTGCCGCCTAGCAAGTGCCCCGACGTTCCACCTGGGATGGGAAAGTTGATCATTTGTGCTGCAAAAATGAATGCCGCACAAACTCCCATCAAGGGTACAGTTCGTTCCTGATACTCGGACTGAACACGGTTAAGAGCAATCGCAACTAGGGCGATCGACGCTATCCAAGTTACTAAGCTCACAGGCGCACTTAGAAAACCATCAGGAATATGCAGAGCGAGATGGGGATGGATCGTCCAAGACAACCAACTCGACAATGAGATTTCAGACATCATAAACATCCTAAAATAACAACAAGGAGAATGAGCAAAATGCTAGACGTTCAAAACCAATAGGCGCTTTGTCTTTATGTACCTTAAATGAATTTTCTAAAAGAGGATAGCCCAAGCAGAATATGTATCAAATTTTATGAAATTTATCATCGCCCTTAGGGTAGAGGAGGTTTAGGGGTTCAACAGTCAGAAAATACCTAATTGCAGCAGAAATTAAGAAAATCAACACTTCTATTGGCGATCGAGAGCCGATCGACAGAACCTTCTAGACTTGTTCCCTAATTTTATTCAAGCGACTTTCTAGAAACCCTTCCCTATGTCCTCTCTGATCATGTAGAATTAGCGATCGTGAGTTTTAACAAAATTAAATGAACGCCCAAGCAATTATTAACTCCATTGAATCGGAGCATTTGAAGTCCGATCTCCCCATAATTCACGTCGGTGACACCGTTAAGGTCGGCGTTAAAATTAAGGAAGGAGAGAAAGAGCGAGTCCAGCCCTACGAGGGTACGGTCATCGCCATGCGGAATGGTGGAATTAGCGAAACCATCACCGTTCGGAAGATTTTCCAAGGCGTTGGGGTTGAGCGAGTCTTCTTGCTCCATTCCCCTCTCGTCGCCTCAATTACGATTATTCGTCGAGGCAAAGCTCGACGGGCGAAGCTTTACTACCTGCGCGATCGCGTGGGCAAGTCGGCTCGTTTGAAGCAGCGGTTCGATCGTCCTATCTAAACAAGTCGCTTGCTCAAAGTTTATTAAAGCGAGTGGCAAGCAACCTGTTACACTAGGAAAGGCATTCTAGGAGAGCCGTCTCTTCAGATTGTGCGCTCTTAGTTCAGTTGGTAGAACGTCGGTCTCCAAAACCGGATGTCGGGGGTTCAAGTCCTCCAGGGCGCGCTGATTGTTTTCGTAGGGTGTTTTAAGTGGCTTATTTTAAGCAGATTGCACCTATTGCTTTAAGCCGGAGCGATCGAAATATCATCTAGAGTTACGCGGCGAGGGGACTGTGGCAAAAAAAGACGAAATTGAAGCAAAACAAGAGCCGAAAGATCTGAAAGGTTCTAAAGACTCTAAAGAAGCGAGTAAGTCAACTGCTTCTGGCGGTAATAAGGTTTCTAGCTTTCTTCAAGGCAGTAAGGAAGAACTAGATAAAGTGGTTTGGCCTAGTCGCCAACAACTCATCAGCGAATCTATTGCTGTGGTTCTTATGGTGACCCTCTCTGCAACGTTAATCTACTTGGTTGACAATCTCTTTAGATGGGCTGCTACACAGGTGTTCTAATGGTTTTTGCATCAGATGAATCTGAAAATAGTTTGATGTTGTCTGAGGAGGAAGTTGCAGAACTTACCTCCAAAGGCGCACGTTGGTATGCAGTCCAGGTTGCCTCTGGCTGTGAAAATCGGGTCAAGATGAATTTGGAACAGCGAATTGAAACTCTAGATGTGGCAAATCGCATTTTCCAAATTGAAATTCCCCAAACCCCAATCCTCAAGCCCACTAAGGCGGGTAAGCCCAAGGAAAGCAATGAAAAAGTTTTCCCTGGCTATGTTCTCGTTCGTATGATTATGGACGATGAATCTTGGCAAGTCGTCAAGAACACGCCTAATGTCATTAACTTTGTTGGAGCCGAGCAAAAGCGACGCTATGGCAGAGGTCGAGGACACGTGACTCCCGTTCCCCTGGGTGCAGGTGAGGTCGATCGCATCTTCAAACAAGCATTGGAACAGAAGCCTCTAGTCAAATTTGATATGGCTACGGGTGACAAGGTAATAGTGTTAAACGGTCCCTTTAAGGACTTTGAGGGTGAGGTGATTGAGGTCACTCCTGAGCGCGGCAAGCTCAAGGCACTTCTTTCCATTTTTGGCAGAGACACGCCCGTAGAGTTGGAATTTAACCAGGTTCAGAAACAGAGCTAAATCGGTAATGGCAAAAAAAGTTGTAGCAATTATTAAACTAGCAATCACTGCTGGTAAAGCGAACCCGGCTCCTCCCATTGGTCCTGCCTTGGGTCAGCACGGGGTCAACATCATGATGTTCTGCAAAGAATATAATGCCCGCACCATGGATCAGGCGGGTCTTGTCATTCCAGTAGAAATCTCGGTATTTGAAGACCGCAGTTTCACGTTTATTCTCAAAACACCGCCTGCATCTGTGCTGATTTGCAAAGCAGCAGGCATTGAACGCGGTTCGGGCGAACCCAACAAAACGAAGGTGGGTTCCATTACTCAGGCTCAGCTTCAAGAGATCGCTCAGACCAAGCTGCCTGACCTTAACGCAAACGATATTGAAGCTGCAATGAAAATTGTCGCTGGAACTGCCCGTAACATGGGTGTTTCCATCGTTTAAGCTGTTGTCATTGTATTCAGAATTCATGTTCAACCTATTGTGGGGGAGGGGCAGCGCCTCGCTAATACCCCAGGAGATTAAAAATGGCTAAAAAAGTATCCCGTCGATTGCAAGAATTGCAGAAGAAGGTCGAAGAGCGAACCTATCAGCCTTTAGAAGCTTTAACTTTGCTGAAAGAAACTGCAACGGCCAAGTTTGTAGAATCGGCTGAAGCGCATATCCGTCTTGGTATTGACCCTAAGTACAGCGACCAACAGATCAGAACGACTGTGGCGTTGCCTAAAGGTACAGGGCAGGTGACCCGAGTTGCTGTGATTGCTAGAGGCGAAAAGGTCACAGAAGCGACGAACGCTGGAGCAGATCTCTCAGGCTCGGAAGAGTTGATTGAGGATATTGCTAAAGGCATGATGGATTTTGATGTGCTGATTGCTACGCCCGACATGATGCCTCAGGTGGCAAAGTTGGGTCGTCAACTAGGGCCTCGTGGATTAATGCCTTCTCCTAAGGGTGGTACCGTTACCTTTGATGTGGCGCAAGCTATTTCTGAGTTCAAAGCTGGTAAGCTGGAGTTCCGGGCTGACCGAACAGGTATTGTTCATGTTTTGTTTGGCAAGGCTTCTTTCTCAGAAGATGATTTGCTGACTAACCTGAAGGCGTTGCAGGAAACGATCGATCGCAATCGCCCTTCAGGAGCAAAGGGCCGTTTTTGGCGGACGATGTATATCTCGTCAACTATGGGACCTTCTATTGAGCTAGACATTAATGCTCTCCGCGACCTGAAGACTGACGCTAACTAAGGAGCGCCTAGAATTGCAGATTTTGTCCAAACTAAATCAGTAGAACCCAAGACAGCAGGTGCCATGTGCTTAATTGCCTGCCGAGGTTTGAATTTCAACTTGTCGTGTGTGACGGGTTTAAAGAAATTTGAAAACCTCGGAGTCTGAGCCGAGGTTTTTTATTGAGAATAGTTTTGTCTTAGAAAACAACCTAGAAGTTTGGACGACAAATAGTTTATCCCGGTTTTTCAAGGAGGTGAGATACGTATGGGTAGAACGCTAGAAGAGAAGAAAGGCACTGTGTCTGATCTCAAGGAAACTTTGAGTCATGCTCAGTTGGCAGTGGTTATTGACTATAAAGGTCTAACCGTTGCTGAAATGACCGACTTGCGCAATCGTCTCCGCCCCAAAGGTGGACAATGCAAGATTGCTAAGAACACGCTGATGAAGATTGCGATCGCGGGTGACAAAAAATGGGAAACCATGTCGCCCCTTTGCAAAGATTCTGCCGCATTCTTACTAATCGGCGAAGACATTGGTGGTGCCCTCAAGGCTTACCAAGAGTTCCAAAAAGTCTCCAAAAAATCCACCATTATGGGTGGCGCTATGGAGGGCAAGATTCTGAGCGAAGACCAGGTTAAGGCGATCGCTGACCTGCCTTCTAAAGAGCAACTCATGGCACAAATTGCGGGTGCCCTCAATGCTGTTACCGCCAAGATTGCCATTGGCATCAATCAAGTGCCTTCTGGTTTAGCAAGAGCGCTGCAAGCGGTTGCTGACAAAGAGCAGTAATGCTGGTTTCACTCATCATTCCTCGTTTCAATCTTATTCACTAAGGAGTTTCGTCCATGTCTACTAAAACTGATTCCATTCTTGAAGAACTAAAGACTCTGACTCTACTCGAAGCCTCTGAACTGGTTAAAGGCATCGAAGAAGCCTTCGGCGTTAGTGCTGCGGCTCCTGTTGGCGGCATGATGATGGCTGCGGCTCCAGGTGCTCCGGCTGAAGAAGTTGAAGAGCAGACCGAATTTAATGTTGTCCTTGAAGAAGTGCCTGCTGATAAGAAGATTTCCGTTCTAAAGGCAGTTCGTGAATTAACTGGCTTAGGCTTGAAAGAAGCCAAAGATTTGGTGGAATCCACACCTAAGGCTGTTAAAGAAGGCATTGCTAAAGAGGCGGCTGAGGAAGCTAAGAAAGCCCTCGAAACCGCAGGCGGTAAAGCTTCTATTAAGTAAAATTTCTCCTATTAGCTGAAAGTAGAAATAACTCGGTGAGTTGTCTCTACTTCCCACAGGGAGTATAAAGACCCTCAATCTTTTAGGAAGTTGGGGGTCTTTTTGTCAGTTAGCCCTTACTTCAGATTTAGCAATCCTTCTTCCTTCAATTTTGGATCAAATCGAATTGGCATTCTCACACCTCGCAACTCTAGCCCTAATAAAACTTCAGCTTCTACTCGACGCGCAACCTGCTTTAAAGTTTTGATTTTACCCATCTCATCTGTTGCGGCATAAGCCGCTTGCTCTGCTGCTGTCATTTTCAATTTGGCATCAATGGGTTGATTCCAAGTGGATTCTTCTGCATCATTACCAACTGGAGTTGAGCCGTTTTCAGTAATCCAAGCTGCTCGGATTTCTTCTAAAATAGTGCGGCTAGGGCGATCGATCGTTTGAACTTTCAGCCAGTAACATTTTTCAGGTTGCCGAACCAAATGCTGCTTCAAGCTCAGGGAAACGTCACGAGAATAGCCAATAAACTGTAGGGTTTTCGTTTGATCAAAAATGGCGTAAACTCCAACCTTCCCAAAAAATTGTTCAGTTGTTTCCCCTATCTCGTTGAGGTAAGGAATGTATTCTAAAGACGCAAGTGTCGAAGTTATATCGGTGTTCATAAATGAGTGCGTTTATGGCTCTAGAAAATGGGGCAAGGCAGAGTCAGTTAGATTCTTCTTTCGATAAATGGCACATAACCGACTGGGTTGAAAAACCTTTGCCTGAAACATAAAGTTCGGCGGTACGTTAATAATCACGTAGTCTTCAGAATCATGGTATGGCTCGAACTCTACAGGCATTCCCTTGGTTGCGTTGGGAGCGTAGGGAACGGGTTGAAATAGCAGATCGGTAAACTCAATTTCTTCACAGGTTACCTGGTTTGCAATTTGTTGCAGAAAAGTTTCACCTTTGAGTAAGTCAAACAGGGTCTCTTTGGCTGCGGGTTCGAGGGTAAAGTTGCCGTCATATTGCTGAACAATTTTAAGATTCATCGGGGTTCAGGCATTCCTTAAAGCAATGGGCTGTGGGTTGATAGAGGTTGACTTGAGATAACTCCTCTGATCTCAAGCCTATGGGATTGTGGAACACCTGTCAGTAGGGCAAAACGTTTCAAGCGATTAAGAATTGTGATTATCTTTATAGGTCGGGAATTCTGAGTGCGTGAGCATTCTTTATTGATTCAATGGCAGGACAGATGCGCAACTTCTCGAAATTAAGCCTAGTCGGTATGACGGCGATCGCCCTCACGCTCTTTACTCCTTTAACACTTGATTGGCAAGGTTTATCAAAGCAGGGCTTGGGATTGATTCAGGACGATCGCGCTGAAGCCAAGTCTAGTTCAGGGGGGCGATCGCGTGGCGGCTCTTTTAGCGGCGGTTCTTCTGGCAGCAGTTCCTCCAGTCGTTCATCGTCTCCCTCTAGAAGCAGTGGTTCAAGCAGTGGTTCATCGTCTTCATCTGGAAGCAGCAGTTTTTCGTCTCCCTCTCGAAGTAGTGGTGCTTCGAGTAGCGATCGCCCTAGAAGGTCTGATCCCGTTCCCAATAGCCGTCCTGCTTATGGATACTCGACTGGTGGATACTCGACTGGTGGATACTCGACTGACTATAGCAGTAACTCAACCTCTAGCTCTGAGGATGGTGTCTGGCTTACCTTGATTGTGATGGGCGGAATTATTGTGATTGTGATAGGGGGAACTATTGAGGCGATCGCTTACCTCATTTGGAAAGGCAAAGGTAGCGGCACAGATGAAAAAGACAATGATATAGTCACCGTAACGCAGCTTCAGATAGCTTTATTGGCTCAGGAACGGGAAATTCAAAATCGGTTAAGTGAGCTAACTCTCAATGCCGACATGGAAACTCCGGAGGGGCGCAGTGAAATGCTAAAGGAATCGGTGCTGGCGTTGTTGCGATCGCCTGAAAACTGGAGTCATATTTACAGCCACTCGCAAGTTGCTAAAGACCGAGACTCAGCAGGTCAGGTTTTCGAGCAGATCTCGATGACAGAACGCAGCAAAGTAAAAGCCGAAACTTTGGTTAACGTCGGTGGTAAAGTCCGTCATCAAGCCCTCAAGATTTCTAAGGATGCTGATCCGGGTTCTTACATTATTGTGACGCTGCTAGTTGGCACTGAACACGACCAGCCACTGTTTGACAAAGCACAAACTAGCGAAGGTCTGAAAACCGCTTTACAAAACCTGGGAGCAGTTTCTACAGAAGATTTATTGATTTTGGAGCTACTTTGGAATCCTCAAGACTCTAAGGAAAGTTTGACCTATGACGAAATGCTGGAGGCTTACCCTGAGTTGGAGGCGATCGCATAGTAGAAGAGGATAGTCATAATTTGTTAACCCCTACTGGATTATTAGCCGTGATAAATTTTAGAGGCGTTCAGTCTTTTGGTAGAAACTCCCACCTATATGGCAGTCTAGCCTTTAAACTAAACACTGTAGAACGCTTTGGGGCAGTCAAACTTTGCTAGACGAACAAGCTAAAAAAACAATGCTACGCAAAATTCCGCACGGGCTTTTCGTCTGCGGTGTTAAAGACGGTGAAGAAGTCAATGGCTTTACTGCAAGCTGGGTGATGCAGGCATCTTTTCAGCCGCCTTTAGTGGTGAATTGCGTCAATAAGACTTCTGGCTCCCACGCCATGATTCACTCCAGTCAAGTCTTTGCTCTCAGCGTGTTAGGGGCTGAACAAAAAGACATGGCTCAAAAATTCTTCAAGCCCCAACGTCGAGTAGGCAACAAGTTTGAAGACGTAGAATTTTATACGGGTGAGACGGGTTGTCCCATTATTTCCGACTCGTTGGGATATGTAGAATGTCGAGTTGTTGGCACTGTAGAGCATGGTGACCATACAGTATTTGTAGGGGAAGTCATTGCGGCTGGCGTTCACCGTGAAGGCGACCCGCTACTGCTAGAAAGCACGGGTTGGAACTACGGCGGCTAGAGAAGCCTAGAATTTTGCCAAGCGTACTGCTTTGCAGATACCGTAGAGATCGCCTTTGGGCAAAGTCGTTTTTGATCAGCCCTATTTGCTGCTAGTGAAATATTGGAGCAAATAGAATATTAATTTCTCAGGAGGATAGGGTTGCCCGTTCGTCCTTATTAGGTTGCCTAATCTAATGCTTTGAAATTGTCGAGTAATCTTACTGCGAAGAATGCGAAGAATATTATAAAAATAAAAATCCCCCACCTTACGGCAGGGGATTTTTTCATTTACCGATCGAACTGATTAACCGTAACGGCTAGCAGTCGAAGCAATTAGGAATGCCGCGTAAGTCAAGATATACCCCACTGTGAAGTGAGCTAAACCAACCACACGACCTTGAACAATCGACATCGCTACAGGCTTGTCCTTCCAACGAACCAGGTTTGCTAGAGGCGTGCGCTCATGTGCCCAAACGATCGTTTCAATCAACTCTTGCCAGTACCCTCTCCAGGAGATCAGGAACATGAAGCCCGTTGCCCAAACCAGGTGCCCAAATAGGAACATCCAAGCCCAGACCGCCAGATTGTTCATGCCGTAGGGATTATACCCGTTGATCAGCTGAGCAGAATTAAGCCAGAGGTAATCGCGGAGCCAGCCCATGATAGTGACAGACGACTCGTTGAACTGAGCGACGTTACCACTCCAGATTGCCAGATGCTTCCAGTGCCAGTAGAAGGTGACCCAACCAATGGTATTTAGCATCCAGAACATGGCAAGGTAGAACGAATCCCAGGCTGAGATGTCGCACGTACCACCACGACCAGGACCGTCGCAAGGGAAGGCGTAGCCGAAGTCTTTTTTATCAGGCATCAGCTTAGAGCCACGAGCATCCAACGCGCCTTTGACCAAAATCAAGGTGGTGGTATGCAGTCCGAGGGCGATCGCATGGTGAACCAGGAAGTCGCCAGGACCAATCGTCAAGAAGAGCGAGTTTGTGCCGCTGTTGATCGCATCCAACCAGCCAGGTAGCCAAACGTTACCGTAGTTGGGAAATGCAGTGTAAGCCACACTCTCAGGATTAGACAGCAGCGTATCAAAACCGTACAGCAGCTTACCGTGAGACGCTTGAATCCACTGTGCAAACACAGGTTCAATCAAGATTTGCTTCTCAGGAGTTGCAAAGGCTTGCATCACATCGTTGTGGACATAAATCCCCAGCGTGTGGAAGCCCAAGAATAGAGAGACCCAGCTTAAGTGCGAAATAATCGCTTCTTTATGCTGAAGTACCCGATCCAACACGTTGTTCTTGTTGGCAGCCGTATCATAATCTCGTACCAAGAAGATGGCACCATGAGCGAATGCCCCAACCATGATAAAGCCAGCAATGTACTGGTGGTGGGTGTAAAGCGCCGCACTCGTGGTGTAATCCTTAGCAATGAAGGCATAAGGAGGCATCGCGTACATATGCTGTGCCACCAAAGAGGTAACAACGCCTAATGCAGCCAATGCAAACGCCAGTTGGAAGTGAAGCGAGTTGTTCATAGTGTCGTATAGACCCTTATGACCTTCGCCTAAGCCACCTTTGGGGGGTTTGTGAGCAGCCAAGATTTCCTTGATGCTGTGACCGATTCCAAAGTTGGTGCGGTACATATGTCCCGCAATGATGAAGATGACTGCGATCGCCAAGTGGTGATGCGCAATATCGGTCAACCACAACGACTCAGTTTGAGGATGGAAGCCACCCAAGAACGTAAGCATCGCAGTTCCCGCACCTGTAGCCGAACCAAAGATGTGATCCGCTGTGTCGGGGTCAGCGGCGTAAACGCCCCAGTTACCCGTAAAGAACGGAGCCAATCCAGCTGGGTGAGGCTTCACTGCTAAGAAGTTGTCCCAGCCCACATGGATACCGCGAGATTCGGGAATTGCCACGTGTACCATGTGCCCCGTCCAAGCCAAAGAGCTAACGCCGAACAGACCAGCCAAGTGGTGGTTAAGGCGAGACTCAGCATTCTTGAACCAAGACAAACTGGGGCGGAACTTGGGCTGAAGGTGGAGCCAACCTGCGAACAGGAAGACCGCCGACAGAATCAGCAGGAAGACAGAACCCGTATAGAGTTCGCCGTTGCTACGCATCCCAATGGTGTACCACCAGTGGTACACACCAGAGTAAGCAATGTTTACGGGACCAGAAGCACCAGCCCGTGTAAAAGCATCAACCGCAGCTTGACCGAAGTGAGGATCCCAGATCGCATGGGCGATCGGACGAACATTCAGCGGATCTTTAACCCACTGTTCAAAGTTACCTTGCCAGGCGACGTGGAACAGGTTGCCCGATGTCCATAAGAAGATGATTGCCAGGTGACCGAAGTGGGAAGCAAAAATCTTTTGGTAAAGGTTTTCTTCCGTCATCCCGTCGTGGCTTTCAAAGTCATGGGCGGTGGCAATCCCGTACCAGAGCCGACGTGTAGTCGGATCCTGAGCCAAACCCTGGCTAAATTTTGGGAATTTTGTTGCCATAATTCTTCAATTAACCGCTTATTGCAATGATTCGAGCCAGGAAGAATGCCCAGGTTGTAACAATTCCTCCAAGGAGGTAATGAGCAACTCCAACAGCACGACCCTGAATAATGCTCAGAGCGCGAGGCTGAATTGCAGGAGCAACTCTCAACTTGCTGTGTGCCCAGACGATGGATTCAATCAGCTCTTGCCAGTAGCCGCGACCACTAAACAGGAACATGAGGCTGAATGCCCAGACAAAGTGAGCGCCTAAGAACAGCAAGCCGTAAGCCGACAATGCCGAACCGTAGGAACCAATCACCTGAGACGCTTGCGCCCACAAGAAGTCGCGCAACCAACCATTAATAGTGGTTGCACTAGCCGCAAAGTTACCGCCTGTCAGGTGGGAGATAGAACCGTCTGGAGAAACCGTACCCCATACATCTGACTGCATCTTCCAACTGAAGTGGAAAATCACAATTGAGATGGAGTTGTACATCCAGAACAGACCCAGGAAGACATGATCCCAACCAGAAACCTGGCAGGTGCCGCCCCGACCGGGCCCATCGCAAGGAAAGCGGAAGCCCAAGTTGGCTTTATCTGGAATTAGACGTGAGCTACGAGCGTAAAGAACGCCCTTCAACAGAATCAGCACGGTGACGTGGATTGTGAAGGCGTGAATGTGGTGAACCATGAAGTCTGCCGTGCCTAGAGCGATCGGCATCATGGCGATTTTTCCACCTACTGCTGCAACACCACCGCCAAAAGCAAGGCTTGCAGGGCCCATCGCGTTTGGAGCCGTAGATCCAGGAGCGAGGGTATGGATATTTTGAATCCACTGGGCAAACACGGGCTGAAGTTGAATCGCTGTGTCAGAGAACATGTCTTGAGGGCGACCCAATGCCTGCATCGTGTCGTTGTGAACGTAGAGACCAAAGCTATGGAAGCCCAGGAAAATACAGACCCAGTTGAGGTGAGAGATGATGGCATCCCGATGACGCAGAACCCGATCCAACAAGTTATTCACATTCTTGGCAGGGTCGTAGTCACGCACCATAAAGATGGCACCGTGAGCACCCGCTCCAACAATCAGGAATCCGCCGATCCACATATGGTGAGTGAATATCGAAATCTGAGTGGGGTAGTCGGTTGCAAGGTAGGGATAGGGAGGCATCGAATACATGTGCTGCGCCACAATAATTGTCAACGAACCCAGTAGAGCCAGGTTGATGGACAATTGAGCGTGCCAGGAAGTCGTCAGAATCTCGTAGAGACCTGTGTGACCTTCACCTGTGAAAGGCCCTTTGTGACCTTCCAAGATTTGCTTCATGCTGTGACCAATGCCCCAGTTGGTGCGGTACATGTGACCTGCAATGATAAACAGAACCGCGATCGCCAAGTGATGATGCGCCGAATCTGATAGCCATAGACCACCCGTTACTGGGTTTAAGCCACCCTTAAAGGTGAGAAAGTCAGAATACTCTGCCCAATTCAGCGTGAAGAATGGCGTTAGCCCCTTCGCGAAGCTGGGATAGAGATCCACCATTTTACTGGAGTCGAGGATGAACTCGTGGGGCAAAGGAATATCCTTCGGTGCCACACCAGCATCTAACAACTTATTAATAGGAAGTGCAACGTGGATTTGGTGACCTGCCCAACTTAGAGAACCCAAACCTAGCAATCCTGCCAGGTGGTGGTTCATCATTGATTCCACATTCTGGAACCACTCTAACTTAGGAGCAGCCTTGTGATAGTGGAACCAGCCTGCAAATAGCATCAGAGCCGCCATTACCAAACCGCCGATCGCGGTGCAGTAAAGCTGGAACTCGTTGGTAATACCAGCAGCACGCCAGAGTTGGAAGAAACCAGAGGTAATTTGAATACCGTGGAAACCGCCGCCAACATCAGCATTCAAGATCTCTTGACCCACAATCGGCCAAACCACCTGAGCACTCGGTTTGATGTGCAGGGGATCAGCCAGCCAAGCAGAATAATTAGAAAATTTTGCACCATGAAAATACATGCCGCTTAACCAGACGAACACAACAGCCAGGTGACCGAAGTGTGCGCTGAAAATTTTGCGAGATATATCTTCTAGATCGCTAGTGTGACTATCAAAGTCGTGAGCGTCAGCATGAAGGTTCCAGATCCAAGTTGTAGTCTTAGGACCCTTTGACAAGGTGCGATCGAAGTGACCAGGTTGTGACCACTTCTCAAAAGAAGTAGGCACTGGGTCTCTGTCAACCACAACTTTTACCTTCTTTGCATCCCGCTCCCGTGGGGTAGTTGTCATTCGAGACTCTCCTCTCTTTAGACAAGGAAACGAGTAAATTGTCCTCAATCTCAAGCCTGCGCCGAGACAACAACGTCATGGGCAACAACTTCCTTCCTCCTGATTCAGGGCAAAACCCTTAGTCAGTACAGCCAGACGTGAAAACCTAATGGGAGCGTCATAGTAGGTCTTGAAAAACGCCGTAACCTGTAAGAAGGAACCAGATCAATTTTCAGAGTGAATCTGAAATCAAAGGCTGGTGACTTGGATGGGTATGGTCAGCATTATAGGGCTGGAATCTCAACCTTTTGAGGGATAGTTAACAATAATTCAAATTGAAAAACCCTTTGTGTAGCGGACTTTGGCATGCTATACCAGTAAACAATAGGCTTAACATTTAAGTTTCTTTACGAATTGAAAATATTAAGTAACACCTATAGAGATTTTTGTAGAGAACGATTGAAACCCTCTAGGGTTTGTAAAGTCTAAATTTTTTTGCCGACTTAGGTTCTTTACTAACGCTCTGTTTGGCGATCGAAAGGCGATCGAAATCCTAGCAACATCGCAAGATGGGTTGCTTTATCCGATATAGTTCTGAGCAGGCTTGTTTCGGTTGTAGCTCACTCAGGAGTGTTGGGACGTGTTGAGGAAAAATTGGCAGTACTTAACAAAAAGGCTAGTCGCTTCTATGCTGGCAGCCGCTTTAACAATCGGATTATTAAGCTGTAGTCAGCCCAACGCCAAAAGCTCATTTCGGCGACCTGGCATTGGGGGCAGCAAAATGGCAGAAGTTGCTCCCCCACCAATTATTCAGGAATTGCGACGGGAGCTAGATATTTATCAGCCCCAAGTCAAAATTCTCAGTCCCAATGCTGATGAAGTGCTGCAAGACACAAAAGTTTCTGTGCGCTTGCAAGTTCAGGATCTGCCGACCTTTCAAAATGAAGCATTGGAACTAGGCCCGCACCTTCATTTAATGTTGGATAACCAGCCTTACGGAGCAGTGTACGACCCCAAACAGCCCATTGTCTTCGACAACCTAGAACCTGGAACTCATACAATCCGAGTGTTTGCCGCAAGTCCTTGGGATGAGAGCTTTAAAAACGAAGGCGCATATGCCCAAACGACCTTTCACCTCTTTACTAAAACGCCAGAAAATAAACCCGATCTATCGAAACCTCTCTTAACTTACAGTCGTCCTAAAGAAAGCTATGGGGCAGAACCAATTCTGTTGGACTTTTACATTTCTAATGTGCCGTTGCACTTAGTTGCTCAAGAAGACGAAGAGGATGATATTCCTGATTGGCGAATTCGTTGCACAGTTAATGGCGAAAGCTTTATCTTCGATCGCTGGGAACCCATCTACCTTAAGGGGCTAAAACCTGGCAAGAACTGGATACAGATGGAGCTATTGGATGATCAGGGCAATCCCTTTCCTAATGCTTTTAACAACACGGTGCGTCTAATTAATTATCAACCTGGTGGTCAAGATGCCCTTTCAAAGCTGACTCGTGGAGAGATTTCTGGGACGATCGCCCGTAGCATTATTGATCCAAACTACGAGCCGCCCGTACTAGAGCTAGAACCAATTGAAAAAACTGAGGAGCCATCCTCTGAACTTCTCCCTCAAAAAACTGAGGAGAATTTTAACAAGACTGAAGAGAAGCCTGACGTTGCACCTGCTGAGGAAGACATTAAGACATCGCCTGTTGAAGAAGTCCGTCCTGTCCCCGTACAGCCTATTAAAGTGCAGCCTATTCCTGTACAGCCTAGAGTTAAAAAACCGCTTGACCCTCCTGTCGTTGACCCTCCTAGAGTTGAGCCGTCAATTGTAGAAGAAGTTCCACCTTCGATAGAACCCGTTCTCACCGCGCCCAAGCGACCCGTTCCAGTGAAAGAGCAACCGATCGAAGAATTACTGATCGCCCCACCTGAAGAGCAAGCCCCATCTCTTATTGTTGTGCCGAGAGAAGCTGTCGCACCTAAAGCGATCGCCCCTCAAAAACCTGCTGCACCCCAACCGATCATCATCATAGAACCTGTGGAACCAGTCAATTCTCCTGAACCCCGCAGTTCGGAAGAAGTTCGTCAACGGGCGATGGAGAAAGTTGACGCAGCAGCCGAAAAACTGGATGACACGCTGGATGCTCTGCGAGAGCGATCGGGACAAGTAAGCCAGGACACTCAAGAGTTCTTCAAGCGTTTCCGCAAAGCCCCAGAGGTTTCTGAAGAGCAAAAACGAACGAAAGGACTTCTAAATCGTTTTCAGCAGCCTGTCGGGAAGATGAGTGACTTCCCTGGAAAGTCCTCTGAACGGTTACAAGATTCGGCAGATCTTTTGACCCCTGAGTTAGAGCCAGTTAACCCTTAATCCAATATCTAAGAACCCAAAATTACCGATCGCACTATGAATGATGTTCTACAACGAATCATTGGGGGTTGGAGCCACCTCTCTCTAGTCAACCTGGCTTTAAAGCCCTGGGGAGAGTCGAGCTACTTGCATCGAGGGATTGGCTCGCTGCGAAGTTGGCGGCAAGGGAGTTGGTTTTTACGGTGGGCTGATTCCGTTGGGGCAGGGTTAGCGATCGCCATTTTTGTAACGGCTCCCTTTGTTCCTACTCCTCTCATTGGGCTACTCCTCATTGCCTGTGCCGGATATTGGGCATTATTGACCTTATCAGACGATGCCGAGGCGGGCAGCGGTATTACGCCAGTGCACTTGCTCATCGCTTTGTACTGGTGGATTGCGACAGTTGCAACTGGGCTTTCACCTGTGCGATCGGCGGCTATTGAAGGCTGGACAAAGCTAACGTTATACGTGCTGCTATTTGCTTTGATGGCACGAGTTTTGCGATCGCCCCGTCTCCGCTCTACCCTAATTAGTGTTTACTTACTGGTGGCGCTGGTGGTCAGTGTGGCGGGGATGCGGCAATGGATTTTTGGTGCGGCTGCCCTCGCTACGTGGGTTGATCCTGAATCGACGCTGGCAGGAACCACCCGCGTTTACAGTTTCTTAGGAAATCCCAACCTTCTAGCCGCTTATCTCTTACCTGCGGCTGTGTTTAGTGCCGCCGCAGTCTTTGCTTGGAAGAGTTGGATACCCAAAGCTTTAGCGATTTTAATGTGGGGCATTAACTCTACCTGCCTCATCCTTACCTTTAGCCGAGGCGGATGGATTGGGTTTGTGTTGGCAGGGTTTGTGTTTGTCATGCTGCTAGTACATTGGTTTAGCATTTACTTACCCCGTTTTTGGCAAATTTGGGCGTTGCCCATTGTTTTAGGAGCAACAGCGGCTTTGTTGGTTGTGGCAGTTGTGGCAGTCGATCCCTTGCGCGATCGCGTTGCCAGTATGTTTAGCGGGCGCGACGATAGCAGTAATAACTTCCGCATCAACGTTTGGATGGCAGTTATTGAGATGGTGAAAGACCGTCCTGTGCTAGGAATTGGACCAGGTAATGATGCTTTTAACCAGGTCTATCCTAAGTATCAACAAGCTGGATATACCGCCCTTAGCGCTTACTCTGTTGTTCTAGAAATTTTGGTAGAGACAGGCTTTGTGGGGTTAAGCTGCTTTTTGTGGATTCTGGTGGTGACTCTGACTCAGGGTTGGATGCAAATTCAAAGATTGCGCCAAGCTGCGAGTCGAGAGGGATTCTGGCTCATGGCAGCGATCGCGACGATGGTCGGAATGGTGGGGCACGGCATGTTCGATACAGTCTGGTATCGTCCTCAAGTCAGCACATTATGGTGGCTCATGCTGGCTTTAGTGACAAGCTATCATCAGTCACGGGTTGCCCCTTCAGAGCAAGCTGCCTTAACTGAAGCCACTTAGCACTAAGTCACTTAGCACAAAAAATTAACACAAAAAAGGGACGCAGCTTGCCGCACCCCTAAAAACTTAGTCCTGAGCTAACTTATAGCCCTGCTGAAACCAAGCCACCGAGAAGACCCGGAATAATTCCTGAAACAACTTGCAATAGCAGGATTGCCAGCATAGGGGAAAAATCCATTCCTCCCAAGGGCGGAATAATAGAACGAAACAGGTTGAGGTAAGGATCAGTAATTTGACTTAACCAAGAAAAAGGAGGGGTAGACCAGTCAACAGTAGGAAACCAAGTCAGCAGAATCCGGATGATCAGCAGGACGATGTAGATCTGGAGGAATTGGGCGAGTGAACTGGCAATTAAATACATAAACCTAATCCTTGGTGCATTATTCCTGAATATTTAGAATATCAATTCTGAATATGACTTAGCACTTAGTTTAGCTTATCTGACCAAATTCACTATTTTCTCAATTCTTATCTGCTTAGAATCCCTTTAGGAATAATCTCGTCCTCGCCATTGCTTAGGGCTGCGAAGTGATGACAAAAAGATGCGATAAACAGCTGCCGGATCAGCTAGCGGTGATAGCCAAAATGTCCAAGAAGCTGGTGCTTGGCTGAAGTCGTATGAAGGAGCGATCGCTTTACACAACGCAAACCGCATTGCTACCAAGGCTCCATTGACTCCTAACGCTAGCCAAGCTAACAAGGGCGCATATCCTAGCCCGATACTGACTAGCAGCAGTAAGACTATGACGATTGGTAGCCCTTGAACTGCCAGCAGAAAACCTAAATCTCCCCACTTTTGCCCCACGCTAGAGGCATCTTTCAAATCGAGCGATCGCCCCCACTCACGCCAAGTTTCTGCCATGCCCTCGTACATGCGCACTTTCAAAACATTTGCGCCATCCAAAAAACCAACCTTTGCCCCTTGCCTGGCGGCATACCGTGCCAGCGTCACATCATCGCAGAACGAGCTTTTAGCAACGGTATAGCCGTTAAGGGAAACAAGGAGCGATCGACGGCACAGAAAACACTGCCCATTTGCCATAACCCGCTCCGCCCCATCGGCGATCGCTCCGGTTGCCCCAAAACGATAGACCAGCGTCATCAACAGTGCAGGCTGCAACCAAAGTTCGCCTAAGCCCTCCAAAATAAATTGGGGCGATAGTGAGATTAAGTCATATCCTTCTTGCTCAGCCGTTGCAATCAAGCTTGCTACTAGTCCCGGCTGCGGTTGCGTATCAGCATCAATGCCTAAGACCCATTCACTGCCCTCGGAACTGTGAAGAAAACCCGTATGCAGCGCCCAAGGACGACCCACCCATCCCTGAGGCAGGGGATCATCTATCATGAGCCGAAAGCGTGGATCGGAACGCTGAGCCGTCTTTACTAAAGCTCCTGTGCCATCTTGAGAACGGCTGTCAACCACAATAATTTCGCGGACTTCGTAACTTTGTCGGGTCAGACCTGCCAAACAAGGGCTAATTCTTGCTGCTTCGTTCAGTGTCGGCACAACGATGCTGACCTGCCCCAACTGGTCAGGCGTTGCGGGTTGAGGCTTCAGGGGTGGATGACGACGAGGCGCTTGTAGTAAGCGCGATAAGAGAATGGCGATCGCGGGCATTTGCAGCAGCAGCAGCAATAAGCTGAACGCTCCAACCAAGGTCAATATATTTTGCACAGTAGTAAATCATTCAAAAGGACTGAGAGCCGATCGCCCACAGTCCCCTAAACTTATAACGATTTTGGACGATCCTAAGCAGCAATTCTTTGTTTTGCAGACTGAGCCTCGTCAGTAATAGCCCCTTCAACAACCGCGAGTGGTGCGATCGCACTGAGTTCAACAGTTTGCCCCAACTTCCAACACACGATAGCCGGAGCGACCCCTAGCACAAGACCCAACAGCACCGGAATCCAGAACCCTGCCGCCAGGCTCATCACCATGGCAAAGACAAAATTACCGAGATAGACCACTAAGGGCAAGTTAAGATGAGCCGGCTGTAGAGTAATCGCTTGTTTGCGCCATAGAACAGCCGCCACTGAGATAAAAACGCATCCTGTGCCCATCCAACCAACAAAATTTTGGTAGGGCATTCCAAAAAATGCGCCTGGTTGATGCCAGTACCAGAAAGGCATTGCTGTCTGGCTCATGGCTGGGTCGAGCACAAAGTCCCACGAAGTTAGCATTAATGCGCCAAAGCCGATCGCGCTGACTTGTCCCAGCCAGCCTAGCTTTTTGTCTAAGCCTGCCTTTGCTAACAAGTAAGAGCAAAGACCCAAGTAGAACCAAGATAGCGGAATCGTAAACGGCACTAGTCCAGCAATTTTGTAACCCAGCCCACTGAGATAGCTGTAATTTCCAAAAGGAAACCCAGTGCTAGTTCCCAATAGTTCGCTAGTTAAAGAAATGCCCACCGCAGGCACCATAAATACCAGCCAGTTTCGTAGACCCAATGTGCGATAGGCGTAAAGGGCAACGGCGATCGTTCCTAGCAAAATGTAAACCACTCCGCCACCCGCCATACTCCACCCAAATAAAGTAGAACCCGCAGGCAACAGAGCTAGAAGCTCAGGATGGGGCATCACGACCAAAAGCCCTGCTAAGCCAAAAGCCATCGCAACCAAATGTCCTATCAAACAATAGCGTTCAACTTTAACCCACTGATCCATTACAGATTCTCCAAAAATGGCTGCTTTAAAAATCCTTCTTAACGGTAGGCTCTGTAGAGCCAAAGTTAATGACGTATTGAATACGTTAACCAATGTGCCTTTGCAAAAGGTTACTGCAAAATTATAAGTTTTGTAAATTTATGAAGCAAGAAAATTATCATCTTGATCAAAAATCTGCTGACTCAAACGACGCTATAGGGACACATCACGTATAGACTTTAGGGGATATTCTCTACCTTTTGGCGATCGCAAATGACTGGCGTTGTATTGGCAATCTTGGTGTTACTGATAGCCTTAGGCTGGCTGTTTGTGGAAAAACAGTATCGCAGCCGTCCGGGCAACGCCCTAGAGGCGACCTCTGGAGCATGGGATATTAACACCGATCGCCCTGATCAGTACAGACTAGTCGGCAACCTGGAATTAATCAACCACACCCGCCATTTTGAGATTATGGTGCCTGAGCTAACAGCTGAGGTAAAGTTGCTTTCCAAAGGCAGCTTAGAAGGAATTATGCCAAAGGTTCAAGTCATCTCCAAGCATCCTGATGCAGAAGCCCGTCCTGATGGCTACTGGTTCGGATACATCGTCAAGCGCAAGCCGACCTACTTTCAGGTGGCGATCGAGATAAATGGACAAAACCTTACTGAACTCCAAGCCGCTTGGGTCAAAGTTCACTACATGACCTATGGCCCTGGAGGACGACTCCCCAAAACCCGCCATATTATCATTCCTTTAAAGTTTCCAACTCCCAATGCTGTTCAGCGCTGGCGACCTACTCCAATTGCTGATGTTTTACCCGTCCGCACGCACCTCCTGACGCATTTAGACACTCCGGTCGAAATCGTTAAACGCTACGTTCAGCCCCATGCCCAACCTGGAGATATCATCACCCTTGGTGAAACGCCTGTAGCACTGATGCAGGGGCGATTTCGCCATCCTTCGGATATCAAACCTGGTTGGGTAGCTCGCCGGATTTGCTACTACTTTATGCCTACCTCTAGCCTAGCAACGGCTTGTGGGTTGCAGGCTCTGGTCGATATTGTCGGGGCTAGACGGGTACTAGGAGCGTTTTTGGTAGGAGCGATCGCCAAAAAGCTGCTCAATAAACCCGGCGTTTTTTACCAACTGGCTGGAGAACAAGCTCGTCTGATTGATGATGTCACAGGGACCTTGCCTCCCTACGACCAGTTTATTGTTCTGGGCCCTCACGATCCTCAGGAGGTTGTGAATCAAATTCAGAAGGAAACTGGACTGGCTGCTGCTGTGGTAGACGTGAACGATTTGAAAGCAGTTAAAATACTAGCAGCAACTGCTGATGTTCCTCCAGGCTTCTTAGAACAAGCGCTCATTAGCAACCCAGCAGGCAATGCTGATGAACAAACGCCTTTAGTGCTGATCCGTCCCAACCCCTAGGATTAATCCTCATAAACGCATGACTTCAGCCAATCCTCAAAGTTCGACCGTGACGATTCGCCCTTTCCAGTACCGCGATCTGGAAGATATCGATCGCCTCCTCACTGAAGAAATGGAGCGACAGGGCGGTGATGCCGAACACCTGAAGCAAGAAGCTCAGCAACTCCGGCAGCGCTATGGGTTGCTAAAAATTCTGAGTCTCTTTCCCAATCCTCTTCAGCATTCCTTCTGCGCCTATGTAGCAGAACTCAACGGTCAACTTTGCGGGATGGTTCAAGTCTCGCCCTTTAACCGCACTCGTAGCACTTGGCGGGTCGATCGCGTTTTAGTGGGTTGCGTTAAACTCGCGGCTGGCAGCCCACCGCTGATGCTAGACGTGGGCACTCAACTATTGCGTCACTGTTTCCAAACCATTTGGGAAGCGCGGACTTGGCTCATTGAGGCAGATGTGAATGATAAGGACACCCTGGCGCTCTATCGGCACAATGGGTTTCAGCAATTGGCGCGGATGACCTACTGGGCGATCGCGCCTGATATCCTTCCTGCTCTGGCTGAACGTGAGCCAGATTTGCCTAACCTGCTACCCGTTAGCAATGCCGATGCCAGCCTGCTCCATCAGCTTGATACCGCCTCAATGCCGCCGCTGGTGCGACAAGTATTTGATCGCCACGTGGTAGACTTCAAAACCAGCCTTTTCAGCAAAATTACCGGAGGGATAAAGCCACGGTTTGCGCCCACTCAGCGCATTAGCGGCTACGTTTTTGAACCCCAACGCAAAGCAGCGATCGGGTACTTCAAAATCCAGCTTTGCCGCAACGGTAGCCAACCCCATGTGGCACAACTTACCGTTCATCCGGCATACACCTGGCTCTACCCTGAGCTATTGGCGCAGATGGCAAGGCACACCAAAGACTTACCAGCCCAATCTTTGCGACTCGCTTCCTCGGACTATCAATCAGAGCGCGAGGAATACCTGGAACAAATTGGGGCGGTTCGGATGGAGCACACTTTAATGATGTCGCGATCGGTGTGGCACAAATTACGCGAATCTAAGTTTGTCCTAGATAACTCTTTGTCTGAAGTTCTTCAAGGATTCCAGACGCAGCGCAAACCGATTCCGGGGCGTTTTTCACCCACGTCTCCAGAGTCTCCTAACCGCATTGACATTAAGCCCTCTAAAAGTTCTAAGCCTGATCTTTTCAACGATCCCCTGTAATGTCCTTGCAAGCGAGTCATCTTCGGCAACCTATCCAGATTTCGGCATTAGGGCTGGATGTAGGCAGAAAGCGAATTGGGGTAGCGGGTTGCGACGGCACAGGGTTAATTGCCACTGGACTCACCACCGTGGAGCGACAATCTTTTCAACAAGATGTAGAGGCGCTGCGGCAGTGGGTCGAAGCGCGGCAGGTGCAGATTTTGGTGATTGGCTTGCCTTATCATCTAAACGGTGAATTGGGTTCACAGGCAAGACAGGTACAGAAGTTTGCCAACCGTCTCTCGAAGGCTCTAGATCTTCCTGTCGAGTACGTAGACGAGCGCTTAACCTCAGTCCTTGCCGAAGAGTTAATTCAGGCAGAAAAACTATCGCTTCAACATCATAAAAGCTTGATCGATCGCAAAGCAGCCGCTATTATCCTGCAACAATGGTTAGATCAGCGACGTGCTGCTTCGCAGATACCGCAAGAGTCGCCCTAATCTCTGCAAATTCAGCCTGAAATAAAAAATCGCTTCATTGATCAAAAAAATTCAAAAATGACTTAACCTTATTGCGAGATACTGGGAAATGAATTCCGAGAAACGCGTTGGAAAAAAGAGGAAGTGATGGAAGAAGATTTAGTGACAATGACCTTGAAGGACGAAGACGGGCGATCGATCCTGTGCCAAGTCGAAAATACCTTAAAAGTCCAGGGCAAAGAATATGTCTTGCTTCTACCCATTGACACGCCCATCGAAATTTTTGCATGGGCAGAAGACGAAGAGGATGCAGACGAAGAAGGTGAAATGCTCGTTGATATCGATGAAGAAGAGCTAGAGGATGTTTTCGCTACTGCCAGAGCCGTCTTAGCAGAACAAGATTTAATCCTGAACCGCACTGCCCTTACCTTAACCGCCAGCGGTGAAATTCCTGAGGTTGAAGAAGACGATATCATAGCCCTGGATATTGAAGATCCTGAAGGCAAGTTCAACATGGAGCAGTTTCAACAGCTTGCTGCGTTCTTTTTTGAAGAGCAAGAGTATGTCGTTTGCACACCGCTTGATCCTCTTCTATTTTTTGCCAAAATTAACGCCCAAGGCGAACCCCAACTTCTCTCTCCTGAAGAGTTTCAAGAGCTAGTGGAACTTGATGAATTTAAGGCGCTTCAAGCTCAATTAGAGAGTGAAGCCGAAGATTTTGAAGATGAAAACTAACAAAATTCACGGTTAGCCCCTGATCAATCATGAAGATTGCTTCCCGATTCTCTAAATGGTTCTTTTTCCTAGCTGTATTCCCTGTCACCGTTGGATTCTGTGGTTGGCAGGGTTGGTCGTGGTGGAGTTGGGCAAGCGCACCGCCGATCGCAGGTGCAGTCGCGCCTACCGAAAAAAATGCAGTTCAAATTGAAATTCCTCAAGGTGCAGCCGCCCAAGAAATTGGTGAGACTCTGAAGGCAGCCGGATTAATTCGGTCTATTGATGCTTGGAACCTATGGACTCGCTGGCAAACTTTGCAAAACCGTGAGGGTAGTTTTCAAGCCGGAGCTTATGAACTCTCGCCTAATCAGCCGTTAGAAGCGATCGCCAACACCATTTGGCAAGGCAAAATTACTGAACAAAGCTTTACGATTCCTGAAGGCTGGTCGATGGTGCAAATGGCAGACTACCTGGCTGGGCAAGGGCTATTTTCTAAGGAAGAATTTTTAGCCGCCGTCCAACAGGTGCCGCGCGATCGCTATCCCTGGCTACCCGAAGGCATTCCTCATCTAGAAGGATTCCTCTATCCTGATACTTATAAGCTTCCCACTGGAGAAGTTAGCCCACCCGTCGTCATTAATCAAATGCTCGATCGCTTTGAGCAAACTGCCTTACCCATTTATCAACAGGCACAGGGTAAAACCTCTTATACGCTGCTTCAGTGGGTAATCTTATCTAGCATCGTTGAAAAAGAAGCCGTCGTCAGCACCGAGCGTCCGCAGATTGCCAGCGTCTTTGCCCGCAGGCTGCGAGAGAATATTCCTTTAGGCTCAGACCCTACTGTGGAATACGCTCTAGGAATTCGCCAAACGGTTGAACAGCCCCTGACCTACGCGCAAGTACAAACGCCATCGCCTTACAATACCTACATCAATGCAGGGTTGCCACCTACGCCCATCTCCAGCCCCGGTATCGCAAGTCTTGAAGCTTCTACCGCTCCCGCCAATACTGAGTTCTTGTACTTTGTCGCTCGCTACGATGGCACCCATGTGTTTAGCAAAACTCTGGCTGAACATGAAGCGGCACAGGTAGCGATTCAAGATGGGGTCGCTGCTCAGAATAAAGAAAAGCCTGGAACCATAAACTAGCCATTTATCAAGAAAAATCTTCAACGAGAACTTTCAAGAAGAAAGGTGGTCAGCACATCAGAAAATGATAGCGGCGATCGCCCTTTGGAAGTCTCTAGACAGATTGGAGAGTGTGAGAGAATCTAATAGAGGTTCAGGTATTTCTACCATCAGGTAGGGAACAGTAGGTACATCTCTAGGGATAAGGTTTAATTAAGCACGACCTAACTAGATTTACAACCTGTTTAACTCAAAAGATCTATTGAGCCTTGCCATTAGAGCGCTTCTATCCAACCGTTCATAACCACCTTCAGGCTTTCCTCATTTATTCATGTTGTCTAAACCTTCCCGTATGAACTGGGGTAAACTCTTACAACCAGATTTAATGCTAGGTAATTCAGTTCTTACTCTGACTCCAGAGGTTTTGCAACAGCATAATCTTAAAGGATTGGTTTTGGATGTAGACGATACCCTCGTACCGTTCAGTATGCCTGAAGCCTCTGAGGAACTGCGGCAGTGGGTCGAACTGCTGCGACCTACCGTAGAACTTTGGTTGGTGAGCAACAATCTTAGCCAAAATCGCATTAGTCGAATTGCCCGTTCCCTGAACCTGCCTTATATTTTGGGGGCACGCAAGCCTTCCCGCCGAAAGTTACGACAGGCTACAGAAGCTATGAATTTACCCGTACATCAAATTGCCATGGTGGGCGATCGCTTATTTACTGATGTTCTGGCGGGCAATCGGCTTGGCATGTTTACCGTTTTGGTGGAACCCATGCTCAACCCCGCGCGGAAGAAACAGCGTTACCACATCCGCAACTTTGAGGTATGGCTTTCTCAAATTTTGGGCGCGACTCTGTCTCCTAAAGAAGAGCTTTGATTCTCCTTAAGAAGAGATTTGGCACTCATAAAAGTAATACTTCTCAACATGTTGCAAAATCTAAACACAAATATAAAAATAAAGTTAAGGAAATCTTCGGGATCTGACATCACTGATATTCTAATTTCAGTAAGAGATTAAAGGGGTCAGCCAATTTTAGACCCTTGCCTGTTAAAACTTATTTATTTGTAGAGCGCTAGCCTTCACTGATAGAGGGGTGGCGCTCTATAGCTTTGTCCCTCTTTGTCCTTTGTTCCTCAATCTCTATCAGATCTTTACTTTCAGAGGATGTCTGAGAAGTATCAAGGATTCTTATACTCGCCCCCCAACCCCCCATTCTGGGGGACTTCCGCACCAGTCCTCCTTCAAAGTCCCCCAGAATGGGGAATTTAGGGGGCGGATCGGATAACAATCTAGACTTCTCAGACATCCTCTCAGATAAGATCGAGGAAAATCCGCCGCTTTATGTCTCAAACCCTCGTCATCAAAATTGGCACCTCCAGCCTCACCCAACCCAGCACAGGGTTCCTAGCATTAGCAACTTTAGCCCAACTGGTCGAAACCTTGAGCCAGCTTCGTAGTCAAGGATATCAGGTGATTTTGGTTTCGTCGGGTGCAGTAGGCGTGGGCTGCGCGAGGTTAGGCTTGATCGATCGCCCTCGAACGATCGCCATGAAACAAGCAGTGGCAGCCGTGGGGCAAGGGCGATTAATGCGAGTTTATGATGACTTGTTTTCTATCTTACAGCAGCCCATTGCCCAGGTATTGCTCACCCGCAGCGACTTAGAGCGGCGCAGCAGCTATATCAATGCTTATCGCACGTTTCGCCAGCTGCTTAAGCTGGGAGTCATCCCAATTGTGAATGAGAACGATACGCTGGCGATCGAAGAAATTAAGTTTGGCGACAATGATACCCTGTCGGCACGAGTTGCCAGTTTAGTCAAAGCCGACTGGCTGTTTTTACTGACCGATGTTGCCCAACTTTACTCAGCAGACCCGCGCTCAAATCCTAATGCCCAGCCTATTTCTATCGTGGATAATATCGCTGATTTGGTCGATGTAAAAGTGGGCGATCGCGGTTCTGACTGGGGCACAGGCGGTATGATCACCAAAATTGAGGCAGCGCGAATTGCCACAGCCGCAGGAATTCGCACGGTGATTACAGAAGGGCGATCGCCTCAAAACATTATCAAAATCCTTCAAGGCGAAGCCATTGGTACCCTATTTGAGCCACAGATTGGCAGCATTAATGCTCGTAAGCGCTGGATTGCCCACGGTTTGACCCCTGTAGGCAAGTTATACCTGGATGCTGGAGCGGTTAAAGCATTGCAAAAATCTGGAAAGTCTCTCTTAGCCGCAGGAATTACTGAAGTCATGGGTGAGTTTCATGCCCACGATGCTGTACAGATCTGCGACTCGGCGGGGTTAGAAATTGCCCGTGGCATTGTCAACTACAGCAGCAACGAGCTACAGAAAATTTGCGGCGCACAATCAGAACAGATTGCTGAGATTTTGGGTTATGTGGGTGAAGAAACGATCGTCCATCGGGATAATTTGGTCTTAAGTCTGTAATAATTTTTGCAAGTTTATCATCCCTTCGAGCTTTCCAATTGCAGTATCTTTTATTCTAGGTTCTTCGTCAGTAATTTTTTATAAGCGGAAGGTTGCTAAGTCATCTTCATCTTCTGTAGGAACGAGCGCATCTGGGTTAGGTTCTGCACCAATTTTGACTTGAACGACCAAATCTTTCCAAGACACTTGCTTATTTTGCTCTAAGACTGAAAGCAGATCGATAAATGCTTTAACAGTGTTGCGGGGCGTGCGAAAATACGCTTCGCCAATGCGTTGAGAGCAATGCAACATAAAGCCCTGAATTCCTTCATCGGGTAAAAGGTATTGAGTGCGATCGCCCGAGGCAAAAACGTGACGAATTTTGCTTAATAGAACAAATAGATCCTCCGGGCTGAGGTTGCCGAGTCGAAGGATCGGATTATTGTAATCGACTAAGCCGTTGACCGCAAAAGTATTTTCAGCCAAACGAGATTGTAGAGCCGCGTAGCTGTATAGCCCTCGGCGAGTATCCATCAAAAAGTCAGGGGTGCCGCCCATGACAAAGCCTAAACCTACCGAATGACCTTGTAAACAGTCGTTAAGAATACGTAAGATTTGTTCGTAGTTGCTTTTACGGGCTTGGGTATTGGCGAGTTTATAGAGGTTTACTAATTCATCTAAACTGATGAGTAATCCAGCGTATCCGGAGAGGCGAATCAACTGAGTTAAAAGCTTGAGTTGATCATAGAAATTAGCATCATCAACGATAGTTCTTACTCCGAGTGCTTGCCGTGCATCGGTCTTAGTGGTAAATTCTCCTCTTAGCCAGCGAATTGCATTCATTTTTAGATGTTCATCGCCGTTATCATGACCTTTCCAATAAGCTGCAATAACTTCAGCAAAATCATATCCGCCGACCATCTCTGCCAGATGTTCTAAGCGTTCTCGGATGACAGCCTCTGGACTAAGATCACGATCGCGCCCTTCGCTTACTGCTGATGTCACAAATCGTTCTACAATACTGGGTAACGCGCCGCCTTCAGGCTTAGTTCGGGTCGCTAAGTTTTGCATTAATTCAGCGTAGAGCGATCGCGCTTGTCCACCCGTGGCATGTAAGCGGCGATCGGGCGTGAGGTCAGCATGAGCCGTAACCAGCTTTTTCTCAAGAGCGATCGATCGCACCAGCGACAGAAAAAAAGTCTTCCCCGAACCATATTCTCCAATGACAAACCGGATTGCAGAACCCCCTTCCGCCATGCGATCGAGGTCACGAATGACGGCTTTAATTTCTTCAACCCGCCCCACTTGAATTAAGTGTTGTCCTTTGCGAGGAACTACTCCTGCTTGCAACGATTGAATGACCATATCTCGGTCTTTAGCTTTAATTAAATTTCCGTTCGTCACGCCAATAGCTCCTGCAAAACGTCTGCGTTAACCTCGAAAGGATGATCGCCTTCAATCACTGATTCATCGTACTGATCAAATGCCGCTTCATTGATTACTTCAAGGGCACCGTCTAGCATTAAGTTGAGGGCAAGAGCGATCGCCTCTAACTCTGCTCTCTGCCACTCTGGCTTCTGTGCCAACGCTTGCAAAAGCTGCGAATGTGCGGCATCTAGCCCCGCGATTCCAGTTATAGGTGTAGTTTGAGGCGCAGGCAATTCTTCAACAAAAATATCGGCTAACAAACTAGAAACCTCTTGCGATTCAGATATTTTAGATTCAACAATGCTCATATCTAAAACGAGAGGATTTTGTTGAGGGGGAGCCGGAATCTGATGTCCTTTGGTTGGAAAGGCGGCACGAATGGTAATGGGTTCGGTAGCAGGACGAGAATTTACCGAGTTTGCGCTGATATCGTGAACGTTGCTGTACAAGATTTGAGGATCAAGTTCGAGCAGGGTATAAACCTTGGTGAGGCGATCGATTTCTTTAGGTGAGGCTTGACCATCAGCAACAGCGACGCTGACCAGGAAACGGGCGATCGCTCCTCTCGTCTCTGGCAGCACTGCTTCAACCCGCGTCTTTAAGCCGCGCAAATTTGGTTTTTCCTGAAGCAGTAATTGCAAATGAGCTTGAAAGCGCGATCGCTCACCACGAGTTAAGGGAATCAAGGATTCCAAATGAGTTCTTAAATAATCTTGCTCAACCGAATTAGGTAACTCATCACCACTGGCAACAGCGATCGCTAAATGAACTGTTAAAGTTGCAGTTAAATATTCAGGAGAAAGGTAAGAGAGATTGTCGGTATTTAACCGAAAGATGCCGACCCAACTGGCAAGTTTCGGCACTGCACCGCCCAGCCGAACATCTGGCTCAATGCCGTAGCCCAAACGTTCTAACATTTGCGATAAGCCCTCTGCCTCGCTCTTGCTTAGCTTTTCGGAATTTGCACCTGACCAATATTGGAACAACTCTTTACCAGAAACCGCGATCGCATTTAACGATTGAGAGAACTGAGACGCTAACCAGTTTTTGAGGTTTTGGACAGTTTCGCCGCCGTGAGTTGCCAATAGTTCGGGCGGTAGAAGAGCGATCGCCGCCGATGTATTACGAGCGTTAGGGTTACGTCCTAGCAAGCGTCCTAGCGGTTCTAATTGAGTTGTGGAATCCATCACTAGGCGATCGAGTTGATTAATTTTGCTGGTAAACTTGCTGACATCAGGCAAGTTACCTACATCGACTTGCACAAACCGATTAAAGGTTTGACTGGCAGGGTAATAATCAATTGAGAGGACAGATTTACCTGGCTTTAGCTTCATTCCCTCGCCGTAATTTTCGGTATAGCGCAATGCAAACAGCGCCTGTAACTCTTCCATGCAACGAGTCGCAGCCGATCGCAGTCGATTTTTGGAAAGCCGCACATACCAGGCTAGAGCCCAGTTTGCTGGTATTGGGTGTCGCTGTGCAACCATCTGACCTAAACCAATTTGCAGCAAAATCAGATTAGCCTCAAACGGGTTCAACGTTTCGTAAAGAGCTTCCTTGGAGTAAATAACGCTGCAAAGATCAATAAACAAGTCTGCTTTGTGGGTAAAGGTGCTGTACATCTCAGAGTCTCTATACACTGCCCGCAGTTGCACAACTTCCTCAAGAATCACCTCTAATTCCTGCATGGATGAATTAGGCTGCCGACCCGCGCCCAATAGATCGTAAAAAACCCGACGTTCTAATCCATAGAAAAACAACCACAGATAAGCCACATGCACATCAGGCGTGCGTCGTCCGTCGGAAAGCCATTCTAGATAGGCAGCGCGGCTAGTGGGCGGAATGCGTCCGTAGGTGGGGTAGTAGTCTACGTGTTGACCTGCATAGTCAGGGCGATCGCTCTTAACTTTAAGGCTGGGAATAATCAGGCTAGGCTCAATAAAGTTATAGCTTTTAACACTGGCTAAACTCTCGCCCACGTAAACCATGCCAGGAATGTCGTAGTCGGCGATCGTCACAGTTTTATCAGCCGCAACCCAGCATTGCGCTCTAGAAGAAGACTTAGGACGGTAAGGCTGAAGTTCTCCCTCGCTCAAAAGCTGCTCTAGCGCTGCCATGATATCCATCGGAGTTTCTGGATGTATCTCAGCCTGACGTGCTTTCATGCGCTGACGAGGACTGAGCTTTTCGAGGGATTTCTCAGGCTGAATTCTGCCAGGATTAGGCAACTGAATTCTCAAGTCGGCAAGGAGAGTCCAGAGTGGCATGAATTCCATAGGGAGATGGCGCAAGAGGATTTGATCAGTGTACCGTTTTATGCTGAAGATGATGGTTCTTCCCCTACTAAAGATGAGGGGGCTATCTACAGACGAAGATAAGCCTCGGTTGGGGTGACCCTTGCGGTATCTGCGAAGCGCGCGCTTGTTGCAGCAGTGCAGTCATAGTTCAGGAGCCGTAAATCCCGCAATGTTAGCTAATTTTAGCGGAAGGGCGATCGCTCTAAAAGTCAGAAGTAATGAGTCGCAGATTGAGGATTTCCTGAAAGGCGCTGCTGAATTGCGATATGAAAATCATGTTCCCCTGCCCTCGCAGGGAAGGGGCTAGGGGTTAGGTTTCGACAACGCAGCGAGACAGACCTCTCCCTAAATCCCTCTCTTAAAGGAAAGGGACTTTGAAGGATTCATATTTTGATTCAGCAATGCCTTCCTGAAAATCCCTGAAAATCTTTGATGTTGTGAGTAACTAATCTTTGATGTGCTTCTCATGACCCAAGCCCCCGCGACTGTCGGGAGCCTCCGGGATCTCGCTGCTGACTTCTGACCTGAAGACTCGATCGATGAGTTTCTTGCCTTCGTGCAGCAACAGCGCCAAGAGCCAATTCAACTATTTCATGAGTCTTCTTTTAATTAATACTGATATTCTCCCGCACTGAGAGAGGGATTTATGGTGAGAGGGATTGGGAAAGTTGCACAGCGCGTTAAATAACGACAGGAGCATTAACATCCAAATCTAAAGCGCTGAGCAAAATTGTTGCTAAGGGTTTTCCCAACCCTAAAGTGGCGATCGAACTTTCTAAGGGAACAGTGACATCAACTCCTGCCCAATGCCACTTTAGAGTTCCCTGTCCGCTAAATTGTGCTAACTGGGAATTCAGTAGGCTAAATGCGGGTACTTGGATTGGGTGTTCTATGCCAGATAAATTCCAGTGAGATTTTAATTGACACAGTGGGCGATCGCCTTGCTGAACGCTTACAGATGATGGAGTTTCCCATTCAAACTGAGCCATTTCCTTAGGTAACCCCCAAATAGCTCGTCCACCCGCCCTCGAATCAGGATTATCTACATAGATGTGAGAGATCCAAACTCCTATTTTTCCTTGATGATAAATTAGAGCAGGGACTGCAATCAACTCGCTGTACCGTAATGTAGACCCATCCTCATAAGATCCTACGTAGACACCGCCTAAAGTTTTCCCAGGAAAAAACGAGAAAATTTGGAGTTGGCTAGGAATTAAAGAACGCACGCGATCGGTGTCAATCCAGTGTAAGGATAGAAAGCCGTGACCTTTCAATTTCCAGGGTGCCTGAGGATAAGCCATAAGAATGTTCGTCCGATCGGGTTAGGCTTGTGGAATTTTATCAATTACTGTATTCGCCTTTAGAATCATCTGACCGGGCTGTACTTCAAGCTGGTGGATGGATAGCGACATTCCAGATAGTTCAAAGTTTCGCAAATCTGCTAATGTCATGATTTCTTGCAAGATCATCTGAGTTAACTGAGAACTTGCGCCGCCATCGGTGCCTGATACTTCTTCAAATACAACTTGCTGTCCCTGCTCTTTAACTGAAGGAACTACGATCGCTTCTACTTCCTGCGCTTCCTTCGTTTCACCCATTAAAACATCCGCTTTAAGATGAACTTTCCCCTCATCCAAAAACTGAATGTCTACATTCTGAACCTCAATGGCGATTGGCTCACCATTGGGGCTGATCGTCAGGTTCTGCATCTTGCCGCGAATGTAATCCGAGTTGAATGCTTGATTCACGTCTTCTTGAGTTAGAGTCACATGAGCATCAGCCTCTGCGGATTGAGTCAATTCAATTTTGCCAAAGATTGCACTTGCTGGGTTAATGGCTACTGCTCCAGTATCAACTTGCAGCTTTTCCATCCGTAGGGAGTTCTTCATGACCAGACCTTCTCCCGTTACCGATACCGAGTCAACCTTTCCTTGGATCAATTTCAGAGGATCGGTGCGGATATCAACATTGACTTCCTCAACTTCACCCAACTGTTGAGTAATCCCAACTTCTGCCGCTTTGCTTAACGCCTGTTCCCCTAAATCTGGTTCGCCCAATCCCATTTGCTATCTCCGCTTAATTACCAAGTTGTTAACCTCACTGGTAATAAAGTAGATGATCGAACTTGCTTAAAGAATCTACACATGAGTAGATCAGGCTGAAAACAATGATCTATCTTTAGGAAGAGAAAAAGACACATGCTCAAAATATAAATAGTTTTCTAGAAATTACCGCCCTTGAAAATCATGTAAATGCCTAGAAGAGCAGCGATCGCCCCCAGTGTTGTAGACCAGACCGGGTGTTCACTCCGGATTGTTGTGCCTTGCTTGGTTTGGATCGTTTCTACATCAATCCAGGGCGAAACGCCTCGTCGGAACCAGCCTGTCACCGTCACGACTTCATCCATAAACTTTTGAGGACGAACGGGTTGCGGCATCAAATCTTTCAAGACACCCAAACTAGAAGTGTGGTGTAGCCGAATCAATCCGGTTTTGGTGGAAAGCAGTAAATCTTGATGCAGCCAGTTCCCAAAGCCCTTACGCCCCAAAAGCTTACCCTGTATGCGAATGGGCTGACTATCTACAGGGAGTGCCGTGGGATTACTCAGCAAGGATGATAGATCAGATGTAATTTGAAGATTGCGTTTGATATCTGGAAAGAAAGGGTTGATGCGCCAGAATGTACCAATGCTAAAACCAATCAGTGGAGAGCCAATAAGAATCGAGCGATCGCCCCAAAGCCAACTTAATCCTAGCCAGCCTGCTTTATCTGCAATCCACCCAAAACTCCACAAGGCTAAGGCAATCGCTAGCCCAACGGCAACTCCCAAAAATGGAGCCGCCTGCAATAAAAATCGTCGGTTGTCGTTCTGGTTTTGGCTTATTCCCCAGTCCAACTCGCTCTCTAACCGCCAATGCTTGGCATACATTCCTAACAAATGTAAGCGATCGCCTAATGCCCCATGACTATTATTAATCGCTAACCACCGACGATACGCGTTACTTCGCTCCCACTCCAATAATACCGGGCTAGGAAATTCTGTCAGCGCTTGACTTACGGCTACAGGGGTCAGTAAATCTAAGCCTTCTAATAAAGGACTGGTCTGTCTGTGCCGCAGCGTCTCCTGACCCATGCCGATCGCCATTTTGATCAATCCAAGAGTCAGCGCATTCGGGTTTCCAGTTAACTCAGTGGCGGTGCGATCGCTGTAGTAATGGCGCATTCGAGCTAGTGCCAGCCCTGGTAACCGCAGAAAACGATATAGTCCGTAAGCTAGAGAAGAAACGGCAACAGCAACAGTTTGTAGAACGCGATCGTGTTGGCGATCGCCCCAAGTCGCCACTTGACAGTAAACCCAGTGCGGTACCAGTGCGACTACAGTCATCCAAGACAAAATTGCAAAGTCCCAATGGATAATATGCGCTAATTCAACAGCATAAAGAGCCGCAATTTCATCTTCACTGAACTGCTCTAATAGTCCCTGACTGACAACAATACGAGCGTTCTTTGGGAGATAACCATAGGTAAAGGTCAACGGAGTCGCACCAGGGAGCAAGCTTAAACGCAGGGTCTGCTGCTGCCGCTGTCCACATCGCTTCAACAACCGTGTTGCCTCTGGGCTATGGCGCTCCAACTCTAGCAGCGTCAGTGATTGAAGTTGATAGGTTCTAGCCAGCCATGCATCTAGCAACCACGGAGAAGCCGCCAACAGAATCAGCAGCAGCATGACTAGCCCCACAGTAAAGTTGACGTTAAACGCCGCGAAACGCCGCAAGTCGATCGGCCAGCTAATCTGCCATAACATCCAGTTCAATATGCCCTGCCCAAACCAAGGCAACGCGCACACGCTGCCCAAAAATCCAATAACAGTTAGCCCTTCAACCCCCCAAAGCTTAGAAACATCAACTTTGCCTAAGTTCGTCCATTTTTTTGCTCTGCCTGCCTGTTTCCAAGTTGCTTTGGGTGAAATTGTGTCCGCTTCTGAGGTTCCTAAGGGCGGATAAATTTCTGTTTTGATAGATGCTTCTAAAAGGGGCGATCGCCCGGAAGGATGGACTGTGGGTGTGGGCAACTCTTCGGGTGTAGGCGACTCTTTAGATCCGGGCGATAAGTCGGATTTAGACGACAAGAAAACCGTGCTTCGATTCGTTTCAGCAGGTTTTACCGACGCGAGCACCGATCGCTGTTGAGGTGCAGCATCGGTGAGAGGGACAAATCCTGTTAGATCAGTTGCAGTCGATTGCGCCTCAGATTGCATCTCAGATTGCGTCTCAGACTGTGCCGCCGAATGTGCCGCCAAATGTGCCGCCGAACTCGATCGCTCATTCAACCCTGCCAGGGTTTGCTTTGCCCAACTTTGCACCTGTAAGTTGGCATGACCACAAAGCAACTGACAGAGAGCGATCGCCCGTTCCCGATCGCCCATTTGAGCATAGGCTTTAACCAACCCCATCTCTGCTCTGGCACGGGTAGGCGCGTTAGGAGTCGATTGCTGGACGCTTTCTAAAGTAGCGATCGCTTCGGTATAGTCTTGACGTTTCAGCGCTGCCAATCCTAACTGTAACGAGGAAGATTCGTTCATATCGCCCATAATTGGTTCACCAAAGTTGCCCCAAAGTTGTCAGAGGAAGGATACCCGTATCTATCTCTAACCTTTAACTCTATGCTGACCCCGTGCGCTGTCTTAAAGTAAAAGTAACCGATATAACGAACGGAGGAAACGATGCGTCAGCAAAACCCGACCTGGGATCTGGGAAGATTTGTAAAAACCTTGTCCTATTATGGGGCTGTTCCATTTCTCAGCGATTTAGACTGGTTCCAGCAGTGGTTTAGCAGTCGTCCTCATCCTAAAGTCAACCCTGCGTCCATCATGGCTCCTTTGGCAAATATGACCAATTGTGATGAAAAAATCGTTTTGGTTGGCGGTACAGGTGCGATCGCCCAACAGGTAATGCAGAATCTAACAACAGATGGAAGCGCTTCACAGATGCCTCAAGTTCGCATTCTGCCTTTCACTGTTGATCAATCCCTCACGCCCGACATCCTCCAACACACTACTGCTATCTTGATTGATGCCGCTGACTCAACCCCACAATTTATTCAAGCCCTAGCAGCACTTGACTTTGGACAAACGACTCAACCCCTGTTCGATTTCACCCAGTCTTCCAGCAATCTTAAGGAAGTTTGGGGCGCACTAGATGACGTGGTGATGGGTGGAGTCAGTGAGAGTAATATTCGCTTTAAAGATGGAGTTGCTGAGTTCTCAGGCAATGTTTCGATCGCCAACTCTGGCGGATTTGCTTCAGTTCGGACACGCAACTTTGAACCCGCGATCGATCTTTCCAACTCTGATGGCATTGCTCTGCGCGTTAAAGGCGACGGCAACCGCTACAAATTCATGCTCCGGACTGAAGCCCGTTGGGATGGCGTTGCCCACTGTCATTCTTTCGATACGGTTGCAAACAACTGGATTACTGTTCACGTTCCTTTTACTGAGTTTATTCCCGTTCTACGGGCAAAGACTGTTAGCAATAGTCCGCTTGATACTCAACGGGTTAGTGCTTTTCAGTTAATGTTAAGTAAGTTTGAGTACGATGGAGCGCTGAATCCTCACTTTCAGCCTGGATTATTTCAACTTCAAGTTGAGTCCATTAATGGGTACAGGCAATCTCTTTTGGATTCTAGGAAATCCCATGTTCCTCAACTGCTCGTGGTCAGTGACAGCCCCCAGACAGATGAAATGATTCGTCAGAGCAGCATTCCTCATTTCATTATTTATCCTAGTGAAAAATCTGTGGACTTGTGTATCGAAAAGATAGCATCTTGCCAAGGAAATACTTAAATAAAAATCTTTTTCTGATTAATTTTCTCTCCCTCACAAGTTCCTCAAAGTGTTGCAGTATAGGTAAAGGTATCGCATTAAAGGTTACGCAAAGGTAGGTTTATATGCTTTACAAGATCTTGGTAGCAGTGGATGAATCGTTCATGAACCGAGGGGTATTTGAGGAGGCGTTAGATTTATCTCGTAAAACCGGAGCTAGTCTGATGCTACTGCATGTGCTAACTCCTGAAGAGCGCCATCATCCAGAACTGCCTCGGAGCTATGTTCCCTACTACTACCCGATTGTTACAGATGAGTTATTGCAGCAGTATCAGGCAGAGTGGGAAATTGCTGAAAACCGAGGGCTAAATCTGCTGCGATCGCTAGCCCAAGAAGCAACAGGGGTAACAGTCGAGTTTACTCAAAACATTGGCAACCCAGGTCGCGTCATTTGTGATGTTGCCAAAGATTGGGGGGCAACCCTAATTGTTATGGGGCGGAGAGGCAGAACAGGGTTGAGTGAACTGCTCATGGGAAGCGTGAGTAATTATGTGATTCATCATGCCCCTTGTTCCGTTTTCGTGGTGCAAGGAAAGGTACAAGCTGCGGCAAACGTTACACCTGAGGAAAATACAATCCTTGCGGCATCTGTAAAGTAGGGCGCTGTTTGATTGCACTTAAGCCTGTGCGATCGCAATTCAGTAGGTGGCTGTTGAGTGAGTGTTAGAGCTTCATTGGAACAAATTGTTGATAGCACTTAGAAACAACCTATAGGAGGCGCTAATGTTTAACAGAATTTTAGTCACAATGGACAACTCTGATGCAATGAGTCAGTCTACATTTGAGAAAGCATTGGCTTTGGCAAAGCAAAACCATGCCCGATTGATGCTGCTCCACGTACTGCCCTCTAACTCAGCACAGCATTCTGATATGGATGCGTTGCAATCGCTCCACAAAACTGCAAAAAACCAAGGACTTGCTTCTGATGTTGCGCAACTCCATGGAGAGCATGACCATGTTATTTATGACTTGGCAAATCGTTGGGGTGCTGATCTAATCGTATTAGGTCAGCATGATTCGAAGCAAAATGACTCTGCTCTAAGCGATTGGTTTGCCGAACAAGCCCCCTGCTCGGTGCTGCTAGCTCAGACACCCGATGCGCTTCACTTAAAAGCAAGTCAAGTTGAACAATTTGCCATGATGGCTTAATCCTTTGCTAAGAGCCTCCTGGCAAAGAATCTAGCTCCCTGGAGGAAGCTGTGCTACAAAAAATCGTAGTTGCCTTAGACCGTTCTGAAACCTATCAACACGTTCTAGATGAAGCGTTAGCATTAGCAAAAGCGACACACGCTTCGCTCCTGTTTTTTCATGTGCTTAATCCAGTCGATCGCGGGTATCCATACCCCCTATATCCTAGTGCTGATGCTTATCCTGCCTTATACGAGGAAACAATTCAACTATACAGCGAACAGATCCGACGATTTGAGCAGGAGGGCATGGCATTTCTACGATCGCTGGCGCAACAAGCTACCGCTTTGGGTATTTCTGTCGAATGTTCCCAAAGTACGGGTGACCCAGGCAGAATGATTTGTCAGACTGCTGAGAATTGGAAAGCAGATGCGATTTTGATGGGACGACGAGGGCGATCGGGATTGCGCGAAATGCTGCTAGGCAGTGTCAGTAACTATGTGTTGCACCATGCGTCCTGCTCGGTCATGATGATTCAGGGCGTGTTCTCTGATGCTGAGGCATTGCAAGAATATTTAGATATTTGTTGAAGTGGATAACACGTTCATATATTGATTCAACGCGATCGCCCCGATTCGTTTCCAGTCTAGGTTTTCTACTGCATAATGTCGTCCTTGCAGCCCCATCGTTTTCCACTCGTGACGACGTTGCAGTAATGTGATTAAACCCTTGGCGATCGCTGCTGCTGTTGGCTGAACCACAACTCCGCAACCGCTTGCCTGCACATGAGGCGAAATTCCTGCTACCTCTGAAACAAGCAGCACTCGCCCAGCCATCATCGCCTCTAACGCAGCGAGTCCAAAACCCTCAAAGCGGGAAGGTAGACAGAAAATATCGTAGTTATTCATCACTGCGATTGGAGACTGCTCATACTCTGGTTCTAGAAACGTGACATTGAGGGAAAGCTGCTGGGCTTGGCGCTCTAGGGTAAGGCGATCGCCCTGATCCGCTCCTTGAATCACCAGTTCTACTGGGGTTTCTTTTAAGACTTTATGAACAGCTTCTAAAAGTAAATCTAATCCTTTATGGTGCTTGTCAATGCGCCCAAAAAAGAACAGCTTAGGCATTAGACTTTTATGCCATCGCAACCTAAATTCTGGCTCTGTCGTTGTGCCATTGGGAATAGTCAAGATTTGAGTGTGAACCCCCAAGCGGCGTAACCAGTCTCCCTGCCGAGCTTCCAGAACTTGCACGGCTTCAGCCTGCCGAAGCATGTGTTTCTCCAGCAACCACCAATAAGTCCACTTTAAATGAGGACTCTTCGCAAACATGGATGGACTGTAAACATCATGCGGAGCAATAATGTAGGGCACGTTTGCCTTGCGGCACAAGCGCGACATAGCGTAGATGCTAGCGTGAAAGATGCCGTTGAGAATAACTAGAGAATGGGGCGGTAGGCAGCGGATGTATGCTTTTAGGCGAAGAGAAAGTTGGAAGGATGGGCGGGTTTGAATAGGGTTAGCAAAACATTTAAGGGTATAACCTGCCTCGGTTTTTAGGGAGGTATTGTCTGTTGCAGAACCCTCTGATAGCACAGTAACAGCAGCCCCGGCTGAGACTAAGCCAGATGCCAAGCCGTGTACTGCCTTGACAATGCCATCATGGTGGCGATCGCCCTCGGTCGAAAAATGCCGAACGTAGAGGTAAATATCGATCATTTGCCAGTCTTGACCGCAAGCCCCTCAAGTTACTCTAATGTTCTCCAGTAGTTGTGCGGATAATCCGGATTAAATTTGTGTATTGTTTAAATCAACCTTGCTCGTAATCTGAGGACTCAACGCTGCCGCCGAAACAAGCGCTGCATCCACTGCCACAGCTTTTGCCACCAGGAATGCTGCGATCGCCGAGGACGAGACGGGGCGTTGGGCAGGGAGTTTTCCCACCAGTCAGGGGTAGAAGGTTTTGGTTCACCAATAGTGGGAACTGCACGAGGAACTGCTGCAATAATTTGATGAAGTTCGTAAATGGCTACTTTGCATTGCTTAACCATATACTCTAGTTGGAGTTCTTTATAGATTTGTTGCGCCTGTTGGTAGTTTTTTAAGGCTTGCCAGTGGTTGTCAAGTTTGGCTAATGCTTGAGCATTGTTCAAAAGGGAATTAGCTTCACCGTGGCGATCGCCAATCTGACAGAAGATTTTCAATGATTGTTGATAGAGTTCGATGGCTTGTGGATATTGTCTAAGGGAGTGATAAGCAGTGCCCAAGTTGACTAAAGACTCTGCTTCACTCCTGCGATCGCCAACTTGACGTTTGATTTCCAGCGATTGTTGATGAAACTCAATGGCTTGTGGGTACTGCCCAATTGACTTGTAAGCATTGCCTAGATTCATCAGAGAAATTGCTTCACCTTTAAGGTCGCCAATCTGACGTTTAATTTCCAGCGATTGTTGATGAAACTCAATAGCTTGCGGATATTGTTTCAATTTATCGTAAACATTTCCTAGATTGTTCAAAGAACCAGCTTCACCGTCGCGATTATTGATCTCTCGAAAGATTTCCAACGATTTTCGATTAAATTCAATGGCTTGCGGATACTGTCCGAGTGACTTGTAAGCAATGCCTATATTATTCAGAGAACCTGCCTCGCTGTAGCGATCGCTCAATTCCCTCGCAATCTGTAGCGATTGTTCATGAAGTGCGATCGCCTCATGATACTGCGATTGTGAATCATAAAAAAGTCCTAATCTCGTTAAGGTCTGCATCTGCTCTGCCGCTAACCCAAACTGCTTCTCAAGCTCTAATGCTTTCTGAAAACTAGCGATCGCCAACTCCTTCTCCCGCTCCAAATCTGTCGCCTCTCCCCGCTCAATCCGCTGCATATACGCCTGCCCCAAGCGGTCATACAACGTCGCCAAACTCACTGCATCTTTCCCCTGCTTCGCCTCCGTTTGGGCAATCAACTCCTGCACATCTGCCAGCGCCAACCCAAAATCATCGGACTGATCGGGTAATGCTCTTTCAGGTTCGGGCATTCGTCCCACAGGCTGCATCCCCACCGCCTCATCTCCCACAAACCGATAAACTCCCCGCCGCCAACTCCAAAAATCCGGCGACTTGCGGCTCATCGTGCGCAAAATTCGGCGCGTCACCCAGAGCACGATCGGGTAAGGAAACTCGCGCAATCCTTCCCTTGTCCATTGCAAATAGCCATAAAACTTGTCTAGCTGCGTAGCATCCTCATCATCTGCCCGCAAATTGAGCCACAGCAACTCCTCTGCCCCCGTCACCGTTAGCACAATGTGCCGCTGTTGCTCTTTTACCCAGGGGTTAGCAGTAATCCAGTTATCAATGGCGGCTCTGAGGCTAGGTTCTTTTTGGTTAAGCTGCAACCGCACCGTGTAAATATTAGGGAGCAATTCTTGTTCATAGCGTTCAATAATTTGGGTTCGCAGCGCGCGACTATCGCAGACCGCAATTAATAACGCTAACGTTCCTTTGCTGGATTCAATTACCGTTACCAGTTCTTCATAGGCATCTTCATTTTGCTGATTAGCAGATTCGTTCATGGCTCGGTAAGTTCAGGAAGCACGTCTTCCTGACGCAATAGATCAATGACAATAGGGTTTAAGTCATACCAAAGTTTGGCATTGCGATACTCTAAAATATGCAACCCATGCAACAAATCTAAAAACCGCTGATCCTCCGTGTCTTGAGGTTTCCCCTGGTCATAAATTCCCTTCAGAAGCTCGTAGTCTTTTTGCCCCAACGGTTCGTCATATTCAATCTGAAAGTCTGTTAACACCTGCTCTAAAATTTCCGCATCAATGTTCACAGGTACGATCGCCTCTGCATTCCGCAAAGCTCGCTGGAGCCGCACAGAATACTTGTCACAACAACGACTGGCTAACCGAATCATTTCCCGTAGCACACCGCCGCTTTTAAGAACTAGCTTGCGTTTGGTCTGTGGATCAATTAGGTCTGGCGATAAACGGCGATCGAGAATCTTCTCAAAACTTTCAACGAGTTTAGGTTGTACAGGAGTTGGCTGAAGCTGATGGCTGTCTCCTTTGGCAAAAAACTTTGCCACCCGCATTGTATGAATTTTGTCAGTACTGGCATCAAGCAGCTTTCGCAGTTTGACATCCCGCAATACAAAGATAGGAATTGTGTAGATAATCCGAAATTGTGGTTGGGAGAGAGGCTGAATATTGTTACCGTACACTTTCTCGGCAAGATCTGGATTGAGTTTATCTAAATCATCAATAATGACGAGGATAGGGCGATCGCACCCGGCTTGAATCACTGCTGCGATCTCATTAATCCGACCGATTAAATCAGAAATTTTGCGATCGAATTCAGTTTTAATTTCCTCTCGAATGACTGCATTTGCCTTTATATTGCCTTTGAGCGAGATCCAAAACTTGGCGATCAAGTCTGCCAAGTTCAATCCAGCACCTGCTTCATAACCTGCATCTAGGCTTGCTTCTAGCTGACTCGTCTCCACCTTTGTGTAACGACCGAACCAACGGTAAAAAGCTTTTTTCGTTGAAGGTTTAATTGCAATATTTTTTTGTTCTGCAACTTCCATCATTTGCGTGGCAATGGTGAACAAAATATTCACATGGTTGATATCTGCCATCTCAACCAGATCGGCAACAGAGAATAAGACCACAAAGTATCGCGAATCTAGGCGATAACGCAGTTCCGCCAACAGCGTTGATTTACCGCAGCCTGTATGTCCTGTGAAAAGATGTTTTTCGGTTTCTAAAGAACTCGTAATCGCTTGTTCTAACTCATCTAACAGATCTGGATCATGCTCCACCCAAAAGCGATTCAAGTCTTCGGCCGTTTGTAAGGGTTGAAGGCGCAAATTATAATTTGCAAACCTGAAGGTTTCTAGACGGGTTTGCAGTTCTTCAGGGGTAGTTCCAGGATTAGGCATGGGGGCGATCGCAATCTACATCCCTATATTAGTGAATTGAGAGCAAAACATTGAACAATTGCCAAGAATGTCCTGAATGCTAAAGAAGTTCTTTGAAAGATGAAACTATAAGCTCTCAGGGTCGTTTCATTGGTCACTTCACTATGCCGGATCTATCTCTCCTCATCGCCAGTCTGAATCAGCCAGGAACGGTTCATAAGCCCGTGCTACCGTCCGTTCTTAGATCTGTGTCTACTTCAGTGCCTTTATCGTGCATAGCAATTCCTAAAATATCTGGTTCTCCCGAAAGCGCTGTAGTTGACAGCACTCCTTGTCCAGAGTTTAGTCTGGTTACCGTCTCCACTGTGCCGATCGCTCCGAGCGACCCGCAAGGGATCGCCCTGCCTATTTTTGTCACTGAACCTGCTCTCCCTGCTTTACCGCCTGCTAATCTAGCTGCGAATCCCTACCTGCCTCAGCTTTCAGTCAAGCTTGATCCTCTACAGCCTGGTTGGACGAGCGACCTTCGCCCTAGATCAACCAGTCAACTTTATCAACAGCGCCTAGAGGCATTGCGGCAAGGAAAAACCTATACTCGCTTACCGACTGACAGCTTTTTGAATGCATGGGCGAATGCTGCTAAATCGGTGGCTTACGAACAATGGACGGCTTTGCTGGAACAAGAAGCTGCCGCAATGGCGAAAGGTCAGGGTCAGAATCGGCTTACTGTAATTATTGGTGATTCGATTAGCCAGTGGTTGCCCAATGAGCAACTGTCGAGCGATCGCTTTTATCTTAATCAAGGTATCTCTGGAGACACGACAGGCGGTATCTTACGACGATTATCTGCGCTGGATCAAGTACGCCCCGATACCATTTACGTCATGGCTGGTGTGAATGATTTGAAGAACGGTAAAACGGATCAAGAGATCTTGGCAAATCTTCAAAAAATTATGCAGCGGTTGCGTCAATCCCACCCGCGAGCTCAAGTCATTATTAATTCAGTGTTACCGACTCGTTTGGCAGCTATTCCCAGCGATCGCACCACTTTGCTCAATCAACAAATCGCCCAATTGGTTGAACAAGAAGGAGTTAAATACCTGGCGCTAACTTCTGCCTTTACCGATAGTAATGGCATATTGCACCGCGATTTTACAACTGATGGGTTGCATTTAAGTCCTCAAGGCTACGCGGTTTGGACTAGCGCATTGCGATCGATTGATGCAGTCACCATGGCAAGGCTAACCCCATAAAAAGCGCTGTTGATCCTATTTAATCAGCAGCGCCTAGCCGTCCTAATTCAAAATCCAAACTACTCTAATTGCTTAAGCAGAAAGGGACTTATTAGCCTTCTTTAAGCTGGATAAATCCTCAACCGTCGATTCGGTTCTTCGCCAAAGCTCGACGATTTCAACCGATAATGCTCTACCAACTCATGCTGCATTTTGCGAACTTGGGGCGATCGCGGCAATAACTCCACAGGCTGACCCTTAGGAATCACAATTTGCTCAACTGCTAACCGCGCTTCTTCCAACGCTTCAATCTCATTATCATCGCCGTTGCGAGAAAACAAACCAATGTTAATCGGTTCATCTTCACCCGCAACATCCATATGCAGCATCCGCTGAAGCGCTCGAATGATCTGAGGCACGCTGTTAGACTTAACCGCATGAATCGGAACTTGGCGATTCTGGGCTAGATGACGCAATTTAGAATGGTTTTTGAGATGCGATCGCAACGCCAATACCGCATCTGCATCATCAATATCTTTCGTGAGTGTGACCGGAAGATTTAACGCCCGAATGACCTGATCTAACTGATGACGACTCACAGCATAAGGGTAGACGTGCAATGGTAAGTCTTCACCATTAGCGCCTCGAGTCACACCGACTTCGTCAAACTCAGGGGTGAAGTTCAAGGAGTCGCTGAGAAGTTGATCGAACTGCTGTAGCTCAGGCTGACGATCAAAGGAGCGACCCCTTGCGGTTATCTCGGAGAGATCCGGCTGACGTTCTAAAAAGGCATGAGAAACCCCGTCCGCCCCTAAATCATTACGACGATAAGAAGAAAGCGGTGTCATTTGTCCGGAAGTACGCCAGCCTCCATTGCGACTGCGGCTACCGGGTTGCAAAGCCGCAGCACTTGTCGATGAAGGTCTATTGGGAGGATGAGGAGCGTCAGGAAACTCGTGGGTAATAATCGTTTTACCCTTCTCGTTGACTGCTCTCACTTGAGGGTTAGGTTGTCGTCCCCGCAACAAACTATCGACTGTTTCTGATACATCCTCATGAATGACCCATTTTTGTTGCTCTAGCATCTCTACAGCAATGTCAAATGTGGGTGGAGCTTTGCGCTCTAAGACGCTCTTTTGGCTGCCTCGCCGCCGGGCTTCATCGTCGCCTAGTGTAACCGATTGAATACCACCCACGAGATCGGACAGCGTTGGGTTTTTAATCAAGTTTTCAATTCGGTTACCATGAGCGGTGCCAACCAACTGGACACCGCGTTCCGCGATCGTTCGGGCTGCTAAAGCTTCTAGCTCTGTCCCAATTTCGTCAATGACGATCACTTCTGGCATGTGGTTTTCGACCGCTTCAATCATCACCTGGTGCTGAAGTTCGGGTCTTGCCACCTGCATCCGTCGAGCACGTCCGATCGCCGGATGGGGAATATCGCCATCGCCAGCAATTTCATTAGACGTGTCAATAATAACAACGCGCTTGCCCAAGTCATCGGCTAGAACTCTAGCAATTTCTCGAAGCGCTGTTGTCTTACCTACACCCGGACGACCCAGCATGAGGATCGATCGCCCTGTCTCTACTAAGTCCCTAATCATGCTGATGGTGCCAAAAATAGCACGACCGACGCGGCAGGTTAAACCAATGACTTCGCCAGCCCGGTTCCGCATGGCGCTAATGCGATGTAAAGTTCGCTCAATGCCAGCCCGGTTGTCGCCACTGAACAGACCCACTCGTTCAATGCAGTGATCTAATTCAGCACGGCTTACAGGTGTAGTTGCCAAATACTCAGTTTCACCTGGGAAGCGAGCTTCTGGTAAGCGTCCTAAATCTAGCACGATCTCTACCAGCTTTTGGCGCTTAGGATGCTGTTTGATCTGCTGACAAAGTTCGTCGGGCAATATTTCTAAAAGCTCATCTAAATCATCGGTGACCAAGAAATCTGGGGTGACTTCGTCTTGAATCGTCGTTTGTTCAGATTCAGAAGGCTTGTCAAGTTCGTCGAAAGGATTAGCAGCGTTGAGTGTCATGGGGAGTAATGTCAGGTTCCTGATGGCAGTGGAGCGGTGGTCAGTATTCTGAGTCAGGTCGGAATCTTAGTTGATTAAATGAGTTTAACCAGAGGCAATTCTGGAATGGCAGGTTTTAGGGGCATAGTTTTCAGGGGTGAAATTAAGGTATGGGCGAGGTGAACGCAGTCCCACAGCAGATCTGGAGCATCCTCAAGACGAGTTGATGAATGAACAGATGTTTGAGTGAGTATAGGTGGATGTCTTGATTGATCTTCTAGCTGCTCTAGAACGGGAGACAGTAAAGCTCGGGCATAGCTACCGTAGGCAATTCCAGCGATCGCCTTTTTACCACCGTTTCCTCGCAATAATCCTTGCACCCTTAGTTTTTCAACAGTATGACTATTAGTCCCGCCTGCAAGCTGCACATATCCTGGCAAATCAGCTGCCAGAACCTTCTGTCCTAGCTTTACAGCAGCGCGAGTTGCGCCATCACCTAGGTCACCGCTCATGGGTCTACCATCAGTCTGCCAAATCAATGCACAAGGGAGAGGAGCAATTAGATCATGAAGCGCCCTTAGGTAGCCAATCAAGTCTTCTCCATTAGGGCAGCTAATAGCAATAAGTTTAAGCTTAGGGATTTGAGGCGCGATCGCCTCCCAGAGTTTGGCAAAATCCTCCAATCTTCCTACTTGGGTATGAATTTCTACAGCATCGACCCCCGTCAGCACCAGGGGGGCGATCGCGGCTGGTGTCAGTCGATGCGATCGCGTTCCAATGATATTGATAGGACAAATAGGCAAGCAGCGTCCACAGCCATAGCAACGACTGTCAATAACGCCCGAAAACCCCTCAGAACTAAAGGCGATCGCTTGAGCAGGACAGATCGATTCACACGGACGCAGGCAGTCTGAAGGGCAAAAGGTTGGGTCAAATTCGGCTTTTCGGAAATGAGGGTCTTCCCCATCATTAAGGCTGACCATTAACCATGGATATCCAGGTCGAAAGCCGCGGGATCGGGCTTCATTAGCAAGACTGCCAGCCACTTGTAGCGCTTCACGGGCGGCAAAAATGACTGCGGGATCAGCAGCGACATCAATACAGTCAGCACCCGCCAAGGCGTAGGACAGGGTCAAACTTCGGATTGCAGGGAGGTTCTGAAAGCTGGCTCCGCAAATGAGCTTGAACCAGTTACCGTCCCTTAAGGATTGCAGAGGATGAAGTAAGTAAGTCACTCTTCTATACTAAAGGCTTCCTTTAGAAAAGACGATGACCTACACTACAGTTCTTTAAAAAGCGCAACATGAGTAATAGCTGTGATCCCCAATCAGATCCTAGATGTCTGGAGAAGATGTTCAGTCTTCTAAGAGATCACCGAGTTCATGCTCTATGCTGCCCTTAGGAACTCGCTTAGAGGCTTCCAGTTAAAGCTACGATCGCCGCCCATCTCTACTACTACCTTAATTCTTGGCTCCATTGTCGGTAGCGCGATCAAAAACTGTAGCTCCTGTTGTGAAAGCACTCCTCCTTCCAGCAGCCAAATCACCAGCCCCTTGGATTTAGGCGGCAGGGTTTCTAACTGATATTTGGCGGCAGGCGGTAAGAAATAGGTATATCCAACTGCGCCTTCCTTCCCTGTATTTTTTTTACCCAAGTGGGGTGGACGAACCCCATGCACTCCTAGTAGGTAAGCACCTAAATCACCTAATCCGCGAGCGCTGATGTTCATCATGCCATAGCCCGCAGCCCTGACTCGACGTTGATAGCGTCCTTCAGCACCGCCCTCAAGAGGAATCGTGATCCCAACTGCGCCGGAGGTTTCCAGAGCTTTAATGAACGGTTTACCAGTCGTGATCAACGCCATAAGTCCTGTGTCCTTTCCTGTGGTTCACGTCAGCCTTAGCTGATTATAGTGAGGTGGCGATCGCACTTCAAGCCACTTCTGTCGCTCTTTTTATAGTCAACTGAATAGTATCCCCTGATCCAGAGGTTTCCATAATTTTCTCTCACTGAACCCTACTCTGGATGAAATAAGAAAGGTTGTGTCGTACTAGACATATTTTTAAAGAATTAGTAGACAACCGCATGTTTATTGCTTATGATTGGTAGCTGTTGCCGAAATAAGGCGATCGAATTACCCAGCGTTAAACATTGGTAAAGCGCTTGAGAATAGTTCGCGCTACAGGGATACTGAGCAGTTTACTGTTCAAGTCCTGGCACTTTCAGGCTGAAGCGAACGAGATCTTCTTAGAACTCTTCAAGCCTGCTTGAGCTATTGCAAAGGTTTGACGCAACCCTCTTGCCGAAAGGTAGAGAGTTTTGCGCTGAGCCTCTGCTTTAACCCAACCGGAGATTAACAGACTGGCGTGTTCTGATACAGAGCGCAAGCGCCAGTTTGCTCCAATGCACCGTGTAAAACAGGGGAGACGTACTGTGTCCGTTGGTATTCTAGGCACAAAACTTGGCATGACCCAGATATTCAATGAGGCAGGACTCGCAGTTCCTGTCACCGTTGTTCAAGCGGGGCCATGCACAGTTACACAAATTAAAACCGCTCAGACCGATGGCTACACAGCTATCCAACTCGGCTTCGGTGAGACTAAGGTCAAATCGTTGACTAAGCCTGAGTTGGGTCACTTGGTAAAGTCGAGTGCTGCACCGTTGCGGCATTTACAGGAGTACCGTCTCGGCGATGTTACCCCGTATGAACTTGGTCAAGAAGTGAAAGCAGATGCGTTTGAAGTCGGTCAGCTCGTTGATGTAGTCGGTACCAGTATCGGTAAAGGCTTCGCGGGCTATCAAAAGCGTCATAACTTCAGGCGAGGGCCCATGTCTCACGGTTCTAAGAACCATAGAGAACCTGGATCTACAGGGGCAGGTACCACGCCAGGTCGAGTTTATCCTGGGAAGCGGATGGCGGGGCAGATGGGCAACGTCCGAGTTACGGTTCGGAAGTTGACTGTAATTAGAGTAGATGCAGAACGTAACTTGATTTTGATTAAGGGTGCAGTTCCCGGCAAACCCGGCGCATTGCTAAACATTCTGCCTGCAACAATTGTTGGAAAGTAGCGGGAGCGGAGAGAGACTGCAATGGTTGATTGCACAGTAAAAAATTGGGATGGCGAAGACAGCGGTACAGCATCGCTGGAATTAAAAGTTGCCAAAGAAGAAACTGCTTCCCACGTTGTTCATCGAGCGTTAGTTCGTCAGATGAACAATTCTCGCCAGGGAACGGTTTCGACTAAAACCCGTGCTGAGGTTAGAGGTGGTGGACGTAAGCCTTGGCGGCAGAAGGGAACAGGGCGCGCTCGTGCGGGTTCTAGTCGTTCTCCTCTGTGGAGGGGGGGTGGAGTGATCTTTGGCCCTAAGCCCAGAGATTTCTCGGTCAAAATGAACCGCAAAGAGCGACAGTTGGCACTGCGAACTGCATTCTACGGTCGGGTAGAAGACTTAGTAGTGGTTGCAGATTTTGCGGAGCAGTTATCTCGTCCTAAGACCAAAGACTTGCTGTCGGCAATGTCTCGCTGGGGCGTTGAGCCAGAATCTAAGGTGCTACTAATTGTTGCTGAACGCAATGAGAACGTGTATCTGTCAAGCCGCAACATTGCTAAGCTGCGGATGATTTCTGCCTCAAACCTGAATGTCTTTGACATTTTGGCAGCCGATAAAATCGTGGCGACTGAAGAAGCGATCGCAAAAATTCAGGAGGTATACGGTGGCCAAGTTTGATCCTCGTAATCTTCCAGATTTAGTACGCCGTCCTTTGGTAACAGAGAAAGCGACCTTGCTGTTAGAGCAAAATAAGTACACCTTCGAAGTTGCCCCTAAAGCAACTAAGCCGCAAATTAAGGCAGCGATCGAAGAGTTATTTGAAGTTAAAGTCGTCGATGTAAATACCCAGACTCCTCCTAGAAAGGATCGCCGCGTGGGTAAGTTTTTAGGACACCGCGCTCAATACAAAAGGGCCGTTGTCACCCTGGCATCAGGGGATTCAATCACCCTGTTCCCTGAAGTCTAAAATTCTTTGAGAGCTTGAGATTATGGGTATTCGTTCTTTCAAACCTTATACACCTGGCACCCGACAGCGTGTTGTCTCAGATTTTTCTGAGATTACGAAGTCAACACCTGAGAAGTCGCTAACTTACTCGGTTCACAGCCCCAAGGGGCGGAACAACCGAGGTGTCATCACCTGCCGTCATCGGGGTGGTGGGCACAAACAGCTATACCGGATGGTGGATTTCCGTCGGAACAAGCACAACATTCCTGCTAAAGTAGCCGCTATTGAGTATGACCCTAACCGGAATGCTCGTTTGGCGTTGCTGTTCTACCGCGATGGTGAGAAGCGCTATATTATTCATCCCGCTAATTTGGCAGTAGGGGCGATCGTTATTTCAGGTTCCGATTCGCCTTTTGAAGTCGGGAATGCCTTGCCATTAGGCAATATGCCCTTAGGTACAACCGTTCATAACGTTGAGCTAGTTGCTGGCAAAGGCGGACAAATCGTTCGTGCAGCAGGTACATCTGCTCAGGTAGTTGCGAAAGAGGGTGATTACGTCACGCTGCGTTTGCCTTCTACTGAAGTTCGTCTTGTTCGCAAAGAATGCTACGCCACCATTGGGCAAGTCGGTAACGGCGACGTTCGCAACACTAGCTTTGGTAAAGCTGGACGCAAGCGCTGGAAAGGTCGTAGACCTCAAGTTCGCGGTAGCGTCATGAACCCTGTGGATCACCCCCATGGTGGTGGTGAAGGACGGGCACCGATTGGTCGTCCTGGACCTGTTACGCCTTGGGGTAAGCCAACGTTGGGCTACAAGACTCGGAAGAAGAAGAAGCTGAGCAGTCGGTTAATTGTTCGTCGTCGTCGTCGTACCTCCAAGCGAGGCAGAGGCGGTCGGGAGTCTTAAGGTTCTACACGTTTTTCTGTATGTGAGTTGAAATTATTATGTCTCGCTCTCTTAAAAAAGGTCCGTTTGTTGCAGACCATTTGCTCAGCAAAGTAGAAGCGCTCAATAACAAGGGCGAAAAGCAGTTGATTAAAACCTGGTCAAGAGCTTCTACAATTTTGCCTCAAATGATTGGACATACCATTGCCGTTCACAACGGTCGCCAGCATGTGCCCGTCTATGTGACTGAGCAAATGGTAGGTCACAAGCTAGGGGAATTTGCCCCAACCCGAACCTTCCGGGGTCACGCCAAAAGCGATAAGAAGGCACGTCGATAGGAAGCCGCTAGGAGAAAACGATGGCTCTTGAAAATGGAGAAGTTAAGGCGGTTGCTCGCTTCATTCGGATGTCACCCCACAAGGTACGTCGAGTCCTGGATCAAATTCGGGGGCGTTCTTATCGGGAAGCGCTGATCATTCTGGAATTCATGCCCTATCGAGCGTGTGAACCCATTTTGAAGGTGCTCCGGTCAGCAGTAGCGAACGCCGAGCATAACGAAGGATATACCCCAGCAGATTTGGTGGTTGCTCAAGCATTTGCGGATCAAGGTCCTGTGCTAAAGCGTTTCCGCCCTCGTGCACAAGGTCGGGCATATCAAATCCGTAAGCCGACTTGTCACATCACGATTACCGTTGCCCCTGGCGCGGAAGCATAATCGCATCACATTATTGATCTCAGAGGACGCACCGTGGGACAGAAGATTCATCCAGTCGGCTTCAGGCTCGGTATTACCCAAGAGCATCGCTCTCGTTGGTTTGCCGATTCCGACCGCTATCCAAAACTTCTTCAAGAAGATTACACCATCCGGAACTTCATTGAGAAGAATCCTTATAAGCTGAAAAGCTTAGACAGCCCTGGTATTTCTCAGGTGCGAATTGAGCGCAAAGCCGATCAAATTGATCTCGAAGTCCACACGGCGCGTCCTGGCGTTGTGGTTGGACGGGGCGGTCAGGGCATCGAAGAATTAAGAGTTGGTTTACAAAAGGCGTTGGGTAACACCGATCGCCAAATCCGCATCAACGTCATTGAAGTGGCGCGAGTCGATGCTGATTCTGGCTTGATTGCTGAGTACGTGGGGCAGCAACTCGAGCGTCGGGTTTCCTTCCGCCGAGTGGTTCGCCAAGCAATTCAGCGGGCACAGCGAGCAGGCATTGAAGGGATCAAGATTCAGGTTAGCGGACGACTTAATGGAGCAGAGATTGCTCGGACTGAGTACACGCGTGAAGGTAAGGTGCCGCTCCATACTCTGCGGGCTGATATTGATTACGCTTACCGCACAGCCCAAACTATTTACGGCATTTTGGGCATTAAAGTTTGGGTGTTTAAAGGTGAGATTATTCCTGGTCAGGAAATCGAGGCTCAACCTGCTAACGCTCAACCTCGTCGTCGGCAACAACAGCAGCGCCGTCGTCAGCAGTACGAAGACCGCTCCAACGAGGGATAGAGATTATGTTAAGTCCTAAAAGAACTAAGTTTCGGAAACAGCATCGCGGGCGGATGCGCGGGATGGCAACTGCTGGCAACAAAGTCGACTTTGGCGATTTTGCATTGCAGGCATTAGAGCCATCCTGGATCACTGCTCGCCAGATTGAAGCTAGTCGGCGTGCTATGACTCGCTATATTCGCCGGGGCGGTCAGATCTGGATTCGGATTTTTCCAGATAAATCGGTGACCATGCGTCCTGCTGAAACTCGGATGGGTTCAGGTAAAGGGAACCCTGAGTTTTGGGTAGCCGTTGTGAAGCCGGGTCGAGTGATGTTTGAAATTGGCGGTGTGCCTGAAGAAACTGCCCGTGAGGCGATGCGCCTGGCATCCTTTAAGTTGCCAATCAAGACTAAGTTTATTGTTCGCCCAGCGGAAGGAGAATTTTAATCATGCCTTTACCCAAGGTTGATGAAATTAAAGATTTGAGCGATCAAGAGCTGAGCGATCAAATTACGACGGTTAAGAAGGATCTGTTTCAACTGCGCTTTCAGAAAGCTACCCGTCAGATGGATAAGCCCCATCAGTTCAAGCACAAGCGCCATCGTCTGGCTCAACTCATGACCATTGAACGACAGCGCCAATTAGCGGCTTCCGCCAGTTTAGAGGAGTAGGCTTTATGGCAGTCAAAGAGAGAGTCGGCTTAGTAGTAAGCGACAAAATGCAGAAAACGGTGGTGGTGGCGATCGAAAACCGTGCACCACACCCGAAGTACAAGAAGATCATGGTTCGTACCAAGCGATATAAAGTCCATGATGAAGAAAATAAGTGTCAGATAGGCGATCGCGTTCGCATTCAAGAGACTCGTCCCCTTAGCCGCACCAAGCGCTGGGCTGTGATTGAGATTCTGGGTAATGCCCCCGACGTTTAAGAGCCACATATTTCCGATAACTAGGGGAACAAGGCGATGATTCAACAGGAAAGTTATTTAAACGTAGCGGATAACAGCGGCGCTCGTAAGCTGATGTGTATCCGTGTATTAGGCGGCAACCGTCGCTATGCCGGAGTTGGTGATGTGATCATTGCCGTTGTGAAAGATGCAATTCCCAACATGGCCGTGAAGAAATCTGATGTAGTCCGGGCAGTTGTAGTCCGCACGCGCAAAGGATTACGTCGCGATAGCGGTATGAGCATTCGATTTGATGACAATGCTGCTGTCATTATTAATGCAGACGGAAACCCTAAGGGAACGCGGGTGTTTGGTCCAGTTGCACGGGAACTGCGCGACAAAAGCTTTACTAAAATCGTGTCTCTGGCTCCGGAGGTGCTGTGATGCCAAAACAAACTAAGAAAACTCCTCAACGCACCACTATTCATGTCAAAAAAGGCGATACCGTTCAGGTCATTGCTGGCAGGGATAAAGGCACTATTGGCGAAGTCTTAAAGACTTATCCTGCCAACAGTAAGGTGTTAGTGAAAGGAGTCAACATCAAGACTAAGCACATTAAACCTCAGCAGGAAGGTGAATCCGGTCAGATCACGACGACCGAGTTTCCCATTCATAGCTCTAATGTCATGGTGTATTCCACCCAACAGAAGATTGCTAGCCGTATTTGTTACACCGTCGATGCGGATGGTCGTAAAGTACGAATGCTGAAGAAAACGGGCGAGATTATTGACTAATCATTCTTCCCTGACCAAGTCCAGGGACATTTAAGGATAAACAGATGAACGATACACTGAAGGCTCTTTACCTGGAAAAAGTTGTTCCTAAGCTTATGGAACAATTCCAATACCAAAACATTCACCAGGTGCCCAAGGTTATTAAAGTAACCATGAATAGGGGTTTGGGAGAAGCCGCTCAAAATGCTAAGGCAATGGAAGCTTCGATTAATGAGATTAGTGTGATTACAGGACAAAAACCTGTTGTGACCCGTGCGAAGAAGGCGATCGCCGGATTCAAAATTCGTCAGGGAATGCCTGTAGGTATTATGGTGACGCTGCGTGCAGACCGGATGTACTCCTTTCTTAATCGCCTCATTAACCTGTCTCTCCCTCGGATTCGAGATTTTCGGGGCGTTAGTCCGAAAAGCTTTGATGGGCGTGGGAACTACACGCTGGGCTTGCGTGAACAGTTGATTTTCCCCGAAGTCGAATACGACTCCGTAGACCAAGTCCGAGGCATGGACATCTCCATCATCACAACTGCCCAAACCGATGAAGAGGGTCGAGCCTTGCTAAAAGAACTAGGAATGCCCTTCCGGGATAACTGAGGCATATCTTCACAAAGAGGAAATTATGGCGGCTAATGACACAATTGCAGATATGCTGACGCGCATCCGGAATGCAGGTTTGGCGCGGCATCAGACGACAGACATACCATCCACTAAAATGACCCGCAGTATTGCGGCAGTGTTACAAAACGAAGGCTTTATCGAAGGCTTCTCTGAAACAGAGGACGGCGTTAAGCGGACGTTAGTGGTGGCACTAAAATATAAAGGTAAGGCGCGTCGCCCTTTAATCACAACCCTTAAGCGGGTGAGCAAGCCTGGACTTCGGGTTTATTCCAACCGTAAAGAACTCCCTCGAGTTTTAGGCGGCATTGGGATTGCCATTATTTCGACCTCCAGCGGCATCATGACCGACCGCGATGCTCGGCGGCAAGGGTTAGGGGGCGAAGTCCTCTGTTATGTCTGGTAGGGCATAGAAAAGAATTTATTTGTCCAGGAGAAACGATCATGTCTCGTATTGGTAAGCGCCCTATCCCTGTTCCCCCCAAAGTGACCGTCACGATTAGCGGTCAGCACGTTGCTGTGAAAGGACCCAAAGGTGAGCTATCGCGCACCCTGCCTCCTGAAGTGGAGGTTGTCCAGGAAGGAGATACTGTTCTGGTGAATCGCCGGAATGAGTCCCGACCTGCTCGGCAACGGCATGGACTTTGCCGTACTCTCATTGCCAATATGGTAGAAGGGGTTTCTCAAGGCTTTCAGAAGCGCCTAGAAATTCAAGGTGTGGGCTATCGGGCTCAGGTTCAGGGACGGAATTTGGTGCTAAACGTGGGTTACAGCAACCCGGTTCAAATCGAGCCGCCTGACGGAATTCAGGTAGCGGTTGAGAACAACACCAATGTCATTGTCAGCGGCATTGATAAAGAAATTGTCGGCAACACTACTGCTCGAATTCGGGCAGTTCGTCCGCCTGAGCCTTACAAAGGTAAAGGAATTCGCTATGCCGGAGAAGTGGTCAGACGTAAAGCCGGTAAGGCAGGGAAGAAATAGCTATGAAAATGACGCGCAAGGAATCAACTCGTCGTCGTCACGCTCGGGTTCGCAAAGACGTGACAGGGACGACAGAACGTCCTCGGCTAGCCGTTTATCGTTCCAATCAGCACATCTATGCTCAAGTAATCGACGATACAAACCATCATACGATGGCTTCAGCTTCGACTTTAGAAGCAGATCTCAAGAAAGTGTTAGATTCGGCGAACAACTGCGACGCTTCGGCACAAGTCGGTAAATTGTTGGCAGAACGGGCGATCGCCCAAGGCATTAAGCGGGTAGTGTTCGATCGGGGGGGAAACCTCTACCACGGTCGAGTCAAAGCTTTGGCAGATGCAGCACGTGAAGGCGGACTAGACTTCTAGGAGAAATAAATATGGCTTCTAATACTAAAGGTGGCGGTAAGAAAGGCGGTCGCGCCAAAGAGAAAGAGTCTGAGTGGCAAGAGCGTGTTGTTCAGATCAAGCGAGTCACGAAGGTTGTCAAGGGTGGTAAAAAACTCAGCTTCCGGGCGGTCGTAATTGTTGGTAACGAACGCGGTCAAGTTGGCGTTGGAGTCGGTAAAGCCAGCGACGTAATTGGCGCGGTCAAGAAAGGCGTTGCTGACGGTAAGAAGCATCTTGTCGAAGTGCCTTTAACTAAGTCAAACTCAATTCCTCATCCGGTTAACGGCGATGGCGGTGGGGCAAAAGTGATGATGCGCCCTGCCGCACCTGGTACTGGCGTTATTGCTGGGGGTGCGGTTCGGATGGTTCTGGAACTTGCTGGCATCCGCAACATTTTGGCGAAGCAGTTAGGTTCAGGTAATCCACTCAACAATGCAAGAGCCGCAGCGAATGCTTTAGGTTCCTTGCGAACTTTCTCAGAAGTAGCTGAAGAGCGAGGAATTCCAGTTGAGAACCTCTATGCTTAGACCTGATTAGCCTTAGAGTCACTTGGCAGAACTTACAAGCTTTTTATTGGATACAACCATGAGATTAGAAGACGCTTTACCCCAAAAGGGTTCTCAAAAACGTAAGACCCGCAAGGGTCGGGGCATTGCTGCTGGACAAGGTGCAAGCTGTGGCTTTGGAATGAGGGGTCAAAAGTCTCGGTCGGGTAGCGGCACTCGCCCTGGCTTTGAGGGAGGACAAATGCCTCTGTACCGCCGTATTCCCAAGCTGAAGCATTTTCCTTTAATCAATCGGAAGCAATTTACGATTATCAACGTTAAGGATTTAGCAGGGCTAGATGCGAATAGCGAAGTGACTCTTTCTTCTCTAATGGAAGTCGGAATCATCACGTCTGATGATGGACCTCTGAAGATTTTGGGAACGGGTGAGATTACAGTAGCTTTGAAAGTGAAGGCAGTAGCATTTACTAAATCTGCTCGCGCTAAAATCGAAGCAGCAGGTGGCAGTTGTGATGCACCTGATCAATAGCGCTGGCGATCGAATTTGTGAAGTCGAAAGTTCCGCGCTATAGAATGTATCAAGTACTGAATCTATCCGTCCCACTACCACTACGCATAGAGGGAAACCTGCATGGTTGTCAATCGAGATAAAGCGCCATCTGCACAAGAAACATTCGTGCAGATGGCACAAGCAGCCGGACTCCGAGGTCGGCTGCTTGTTACTGTTGGACTATTGATCTTAGTTCGCCTTGGCATTTATCTGCCTATTCCTGGCATTGATCGAGTTGCATTTCAGTCTGCGCTTCAGGGCAGTGGATTGGGCAGTCTCGTCAGTTTTCTAGACGTGTTAGCAGGGGGCGGTATTTCAGCACTAGGAATTTTTGCGTTAGGCATTTTGCCTTACATTAATGCTTCTATCATTATTCAACTCATGACCGCTGCAGTTCCACAGCTAGAGGATTTGCAAAAGAACGAGGGAGAAGCAGGAAGACGAAAAATTTCTCAAATTACTCGTTTTGTTGCTTTGGGTTGGGCAATTCTCAACAGCATCATGATTACAACTTTGCTGGTTAACCTTAAAGCTCTTAGTCCTGAATTCACATCGATCGCAGAAACGGTCATTGCTCTCACGGCTGGCTCTATGTTTGTCATGTGGATTAGTGAGGTGATTACAGAGCGGGGCATCGGGAATGGCGCATCACTGCTGATTTTTGTCAGCATTGTCTCTACCTTGCCAAAGTCTTTAGGTCAAACCTTAGAACTGGCTCAGAGTGGTGATAGCAGCATTGTGGGTCGAGTTATTATTTTGCTCGTTGTCTTCTTGGTCATGATTGTTAGTATTGTCTTCGTTCAAGAAGGCACTCGACGCATTCCAATCATTTCTGCGCGTCGCCAAGTGGGTAAGCGTACCTATCAAGAAAAGAGCAGCTATCTTCCTCTACGCCTCAATCAGGGTGGAGTTATGCCGATTATTTTTGCTAGTGCAATGTTGTCATTACCCTTTGCTCTAGGTCAAGCATTTTCTAACAACCAAGCCATTGCTACAGTTATTAGTTATATTCAACCGGGTACGTGGCTCTACCCATTGCTTCAAATGGTGTTAATTGTATTTTTCAGCTATTTCTATTCTTCGCTCATTGTTAATCCTGTAGACATGTCGCAAAATTTGAAAAAAATGGGTGCTAGTATTCCTGGCATTCGTCCAGGAAAGGCAACAAGTGAATATATTGGGCGGGTGTTAAATCGTCTAACCTTTTTGGGAGCAGGCTTCTTGGGACTAGTAGCGATTTTGCCGACTGCGGTTGAAGGTGCTACTCAGGTCAGAACGTTCCAAGGATTAGGTGCAACTTCCATTTTGATTCTAGTGGGCGTGGCGATCGACACAGCCAAGCAAATTCAAACCTACGTGATTTCTCAGCGCTATGAGGGGATGGTGAAGCAGTGACGCGGCTAATTTTTTTGGGCCCTCCAGGCGCAGGGAAAGGAACCCAGGCACAAGAGTTAGCAAAAACACATGCGATTCCTCACATTTCAACAGGGGATATTCTACGGATTTCTGTGTCTGAAAGGACAGAGTTAGGTCTGAAGGCAGGGGCTTACATGGATGCTGGGGAGTTAGTTCCTGATTCGTTGATTATGGAAATGGTGCGCGATCGTCTCATCCAGGCTGATACCATTTCTGGGTGGCTCCTAGACGGATTTCCTAGAACCGTTGCCCAGGCTACCTTCTTCGACCAACTCCTTCAGGAGATTAATCAGTCTTGCGACTTAGTGATTAACTTTGACGTGCCTGACGAGATGCTAGTGGAACGACTCTTAGTACGGGGACGAAAAGATGATAGTGAAGACGTGATCCGCAACCGTTTGGAGGTCTATCGACGGCAAACTGCACCCTTGATAGACTTCTACCAAGAGCAACACCTGTTAATCACCATCGACGGTTCTCGATCAATTGAAGAGGTTGCAGCACAATTGGCCACTGCCATTCAGTAATTTTTGGATAGGCAAAGGGACTGACTCGTACAAATATCTTGCTAAGGCAAGTCTTTCGTGGCATCGCCCCTGTCTAAACCGCCACACTTTATAGGAAAGTTTGCTAGGCTAGGTTGTCAAAACTTTTTATAAGAAAACTTTTATAAAACTTGTAATCTTAATTTTTTAGATTGTTCATCAACTTACAGTAGGGAAGGTTCTCTTGTCTAAACAGGATCTCATTGAAATGGAAGGAACAGTGACAGACTCACTGCCTAATGCCATGTTTCGAGTTGACCTAGACAATGGGTTTAATGTCTTGGCCCATATTTCTGGAAAAATTCGCCGGAACTACATCAAAATTTTACCGGGCGATCGTGTCAAGGTAGAACTAACTCCCTACGATCTAACAAAAGGTAGAATTACCTACCGACTTCGTAACAAGAAGTAGGTGAAGTTCTAAGAAATGCAGCCCTTTAAAGTTAAGTCATTTGACAAGTGCTGTAGATATAGATATTATGTTGTGTTTGTAGTCTTTGTGGTAACAAGGGGACATGAAAGTCCGAGCATCTGTACGTAAAATTTGCGAAAAATGTCGCGTCATCCGTCGTCGGGGTCGTGTAATGGTGATTTGCTCAAATCCTAAGCATAAACAACGTCAGGGTTAGAAGCTGTCTGCATCTGTTAGCAGAACTCAGAACGTGCCCAGGCAACTGTTTTAGAGTTGGATTCTAGCTATATTTTTAAGTCTGTCGCTAAAAGCAAAAATCAGAGAGGTTTGAAGCGTGGCACGAATTGCCGGAGTAGACCTTCCACGCGATAAGCGTATTGAGATTGGTCTGACATACATTTATGGAATTGGCTTAACTAGAGCCAAGCAGGTAATCGCCAAAACGGGGGTTAATCCTGATACCCGTGTTAAAGATTTAAGCGATGCTGATGTTTCTCTTCTACGGGAAACAGTTGAAAGTGATTATCAAATTGAGGGTGATCTCAGACGCTGGGAATCAATGAACATTAAGCGATTGATGGACATTGGCACCTACCGTGGTCGTCGTCATCGATTGGGGTTGCCAGTTCGGGGTCAGCGAACTCGGACTAATGCCCGCACTCGCCGGGGCGGTCGTCGGACGGTCGCAGGGAAGAAGAAAGCTCCTGGTAAGAAGTAAGTCATAGAGAATTTCAAGTAAAGGCACGAATATGGCGCGACAACCAACAAAAAGGACTGGAGCTAAAAAATCTAAGCGCAACGTACCCAGCGGTGTAGCTCACATCCAGTCCACGTTTAACAACACGATTGTGACAATCACTGACCCCAACGGTGAGGCAATCTCCTGGGCTTCATCTGGTTCTAGTGGCTTCAAGGGCGCTAAAAAGGGTACTCCTTTTGCTGCCCAAACAGCAGCAGAAAGAGCCGCTCAAGGCGCAACTTCACAAGGAATGCGTCAGGTTGAGGTTTTAGTCAGTGGTCCTGGCTCAGGTCGGGAAACGGCGATTCGGGCACTTCAGGGTGCAGGTTTGGAAATCACCCTTATTCGGGATGTAACACCCATTCCTCACAATGGCTGTCGTCCTCCTAAGCGTCGTCGAGTGTAGGCAGGAGTTGTTGCTTGATTATAGGTCACTCTTGATTCAAGCAATATTTAAGTGAGATGGGTTAGGGAAGTAGGTTGCTTTCCAGGCGGTTAAGGAAAAGGGAGGATCGGCTGTGCCACAATTTCAGGTTGAATGTGTAGAAACTGACATTGCAGATGACCAGAGTTCATACAGCAAGTTTGTTTTAGAACCCCTTGATCGGGGACAAGGCATCACTGTAGGGAATGCTTTACGGCGTGTTCTACTGTCAAACATCGAAGGCGCAGCTGTTGCTGCTGTTCGCATTGCAGGGGTAAGCCATGAGTTCATGACTATTCCGGGTGTGCGGGAGGATGTCTTAGATATTCTGCTGAACATGAAGGAAGTTGTTCTGAAGAGTTACTCGGCTCAGCCTCAAATTGGTCGAATCCGAGTTGAAGGTCCTGTCACTGTGACTGCTGGTATGTTTGATTTGCCTACGGAGGTAGAAGCAATCAATACTGATCAGTACATTGCGACTCTAGCAGCAGGTGCAACTCTAGAAATGGAGTTCCGGATCGAGAGAGGTGTCGGTTACCGAGCGATCGATCGCAACCGTGATGACGCAGGCGCACTGGATTTTCTGCAAATTGATGCAGTATTCATGCCTGTTCGTAAGGTGAATTACACCATTGAGGACGGTCGAGTAGGCAACTCGGTTGAGAAAGATCGTTTAGTCATGGAAATTTGGACAAACGGCAGCTTAACCCCTCAAGAGTCTCTAAGTCAGGCAGCAAATATTTTAGTGGATCTATTTAACCCACTGAAAGAAATTGATTTTCGACAAATTGATATTGAGGATGATGGTGAGATTGATCCTAACAATCAAATTCCCATTGAAGAACTCCAACTCTCCGTCCGGGCATATAACTGTCTGAAACGGGCACAGATTAACTCTGTTGCAGATCTCTTGGATTACACTCAAGAGGATCTGCTTGAAATCAAGAATTTTGGAGCAAAGTCGGCTGAAGAAGTCATTCAAGCTCTCCAAGATCGGTTGGGCATTACCTTGCCCCATGATAAAGCTTCTCGTCCTACGTAGGGCAGGAATATTGCAGGCTAGCCTGTGTTTACTATTAACCTCTAGTTTCTAATTGCTATGCGTCACCGTTGCCGCGTTGCCATGTTGGGGAAACCCGCTGACCAACGCAAAGCGCTTTTAAGAGCGCTCACTACTGAATTAATTCGTCATGGTCGGATCACCACTACCAAAATCCGTGCTAAAGCGGTGCAGGCAGAGGCTGATCGAATGGTCACGCTGGCGAAGGATGGATCGCTTGCAGCTCGTCGTCGAGCTATGGGCTACATTTATGATAAGCAGTTGGTTCACGCCCTGTTTGAGGGAGCACAAGAACGGTATGGTGCCCGTCAAGGTGGCTATACTCGGGTGCTGCGAACCATCAACCGGCGGGGTGATAATGCTGAAATGGCAATTATCGAACTAACTTGATTGTGCTATGTCAGTAAAGCTGTCTCAAACGATGAACTGTTTAGATGCTGAAGTTTCTTTGGCACTTAAACAGCAACGAGTTGCTTTAGTCATTCAGTACTTGGGCACTCATTTTCATGGTTGGCAGCGGCAGCCGCACCACCGTAGCGTTCAAGAAGAAATTGAAGCTGCGCTTCAGTCTGTTCTTCAATGCTCTGTTAAATTGCATGGTGCAGGCAGAACAGATTCGGGAGTTCATGCTGCTGCCCAAGTGGCGCATTTTGATGCTGAAACGCTGATCCCTGCTCATCGCTGGGCTGATATTTTGAATGGGCGTCTATCATCAGACATCGTTATTCGGGCAGCAGCAGTAGTGCAAAACAATTGGCATGCTCGGTTTTCGGCTCTTTGGCGGCGCTATCGGTATACGATTTATACAGAGGCGCGCCCCAACTTGTTTGTTCGACCTTTTGCCTGGCATTATTACCATGCTCCGCTGGACGAGTCGCTGATTCAAGCTGCTTTAGCTCCGCTCCTGGGTCGTCGTCATCTGGCGGCATTTCATCGGACTGGTTCTAGCCGTCCTCACTCTTGGGTGGATGTTCAGGCAGCGGAATGTACGAGGCAGGGAGCGGTAATACAAATCGAAATTCAGGCAAGCGGTTTTCTGTATGGCATGATGCGCTTGTTAGTGGGGATGTTGGTGGAAGTAGGGCAGGGATTGCGATCGCCTGCACAATTCACTGAAATCTGGACAAACCAGCGGCGAGACCTAGTGAAGTATGCGGCACCGCCTCAAGGGCTTTGCCTACTACGGGTTGGTTATCCCGATTTTCCCTTTCCGCCCGAGCTATGGTTTGATAGCCAGCCTCGATTTGTGTTTCCGCCCCTGAGTGAATCTGCTTATTGCCTTATGTAAGCTTCATACCTCGGACAAATCTAACCCTAAGTTTTTGAATGTGTTTAAAGGATATTAAAGCGCTATGAACAAGACCTATCTCCCCTCCCAGGAGTCGATTGAGCGAAATTGGTACATTGTTGATGCTAATCAGCAACGGCTCGGACGACTTGCTAGTGAAGTTGCTACTATTTTACGAGGGAAAAATAAGCCTACTTTCACACCTCACCTTGATGCAGGTGATTTTGTTGTCGTCATCAACGCTGAGAAAGTTGAAGTGACTGGGAAGAAACGTTCCCAAAAACTTTATCGTCGTCACTCGGGTCGTCCGGGGGGGATGAAGACAGAAACCTTTGAGAAATTGCAAGCCCGTATTCCTGAACGGATCATTGAACAAGCTGTTAAAGGAATGCTGCCCAAAAATACCTTGGGTCGCCAGTTATTTACCAAGCTGAAAGTTTATGCAGGTGGTGAGCATCCTCATCAAGCTCAGTCACCTCAAGTATTGACAATTAATACACTTCCTGGAGGGAAAGACTAATGCAAGCGACTGATAAAAGCGATCGCGTCGTTTACCTAGGCACTGGTCGTCGGAAGACATCGGTTGCGCGGGTACGCCTCGTTCCAGGTTCGGGTCAACTGATTATCAACAAGAAACCAGGCGATCTCTATCTTCAGTTTAATCACGGCTATCTAGCAGCAGCGAAAGCTCCTCTAGAGACTCTGGGTCTAGAAGGGGAATACGATATTTTGGTTAACGTCCACGGTGGCGGATTAACTGGGCAAGCAGACTCTATTAAATTGGGTGTGGCACGGGCGCTTTGTCAACTCGATCCCGATAACCGTAAGCCCCTAAAGGTTGAAGGCTATCTTACCCGTGATCCACGGGCAAAGGAACGGAAAAAGTACGGTTTGCACAAAGCGCGTAAAGCTCCTCAGTACTCCAAGCGTTAATCTGAAAAGGGCATTAATCTGGGAAGGTGAGTTATTGCCTCGCCTCTTCAGAAAAATTTCGATAGAATTGTAAAGGCATTACAGGCACAATCATGGCTAAAGATATTCATCCTAAATGGTATCCTGACGCAAAAGTTTACTGCAACGGCGAGGTCGTGATGACCGTGGGTTCTACTCGACCCGAACTGCATGTTGATGTATGGTCAGGTAATCATCCCTTTTACACAGGCACTCAGAAAATTATTGACACCGAGGGTCGTGTTGAGCGCTTCCTCCGTAAGTACGGCATGACAGATGCTTCGCAGGCTGCCCCCGATCAAAAGTAACGGTCTTGCTGAACAAAACTGCGGCGGTTAGCTCAATGATTAAAATCAGAGCTAGCCGCTATTTGTTGTTAATCAGAGACTAGATCCCCTAACTTCCTGATCTTGAGGTAACCTTCCATGGCTGAATCTTATCTAATCGCCAAACTCAATTCCGTTGAGCAAACCTTTAATGAATTAACTCGTCGCTTAGGTGACCCTGATGTGGCGCGTGATCCGACTGAGTTCCAAAGAATTGCCCGTGCCCGTGCGTCGCTGGAAGAAACCGTCAATACTTACGACGAATGGCGAAATACTCAGGCAGGTTGGGAAGAAGCCAGGTTAATTCTAAAGGAATCTGGGAGTGATGCCGAATTGCGAGAAATGGCAGCGCTAGAAGCAGAAGAGTTGGCTGCACACTTAGAAAGTTTAGAGCGGAAGCTGAAAGTACTGCTACTTCCTAGAGATCCGAATGATGACAAGAACATCATGTTGGAAATTCGGGCAGGAACTGGCGGCGATGAAGCAAGTATTTGGGCTGGCGACTTAGTACGTCTCTATTCTCGATATGCTGAAGGGCAGGGTTGGCGCGTCAAACTTGTGAGCGAATCTTTGGCTGAAGGTGGCGGCTTTAAGGAAGCCATTTTGGAAGTGCAAGGCAATATGGTTTATAGCAAGCTTAAGTTTGAGGCGGGTGTTCACCGAGTGCAGCGGGTTCCGGTCACTGAAGCAGGTGGACGGATTCATACTTCAACGGCAACGGTGGCAATTATGCCAGAAGTCGATGATGTAGAAGTGGTGATTGATCCAAAAGATATTGAACTGACGACAGCGCGATCGGGCGGTGCAGGTGGACAAAACGTCAACAAGGTTGAGACGGCTGTTGATTTGATGCACAAACCGACGGGAATTCGGATCTTTTGTACTGAGGAGCGATCGCAGCTTCAAAACCGTGAACGGGCAATGCAAATTCTGCGGGCTAAGTTGTACGAGATTAAGCTGCGGGAGCAACAGGCAGAAGTGACTTCGATGCGGCGATCGCAAGTCGGCACAGGTTCACGCTCTGAAAAAATTCGCACCTACAACTACAAAGATAATCGTGTTACCGATCATCGTCTAGGGCAAAACTTCACCCTGAATCCGGTACTAGAAGGTGAAGTGGAAGATCTTATCCAATCTTGCATTACCCAAGATCAGCAGGAGCGATTAGAAGAACTAGCTTCAGAAGCTTCGACCGCAACGTCGATTTAACGGTTCGGATCAGTGATTGTCAACATCTTAGTATCTCACCCAAGCAGCTTCTGTCAACCCGCTGTACCCAAGTTGTTGGGCAGCAGTTAACTTGCTTTAGGTTGTTTTTGCTGTGGAACAATGGGTTTTAAGGAAGACAATATTACAGATCTATTTGTTTCCATAGCCTGCTTAATAAATTCTGTAATGATGTCTTCGTTTTTTACTTGAGAGCCTACCCAACCGTCCTGAACAAGCCCAATGAACAACGTGTTATTGAAATACCTCCCCACATTATTAAAAGTCATTCTTCTTCCACCTTTAGGTCCTAGAGTTTGATCTGAACAAATTAGGAGTTTCCAGTAATCAAGAGGAATATACATCCCTTGAATCATATCTGTGGAAGTGATATCTATGATTTCTGCTGGACATAACTTAAAATAGAGATTACCTTGATTGAGTCTATAGTCTACGAGTTGATTGTCCAAAGGAAGAGATAGCTGTAAGTTGTCATTAAGTATTTGGTCTAACTTCTCCATTCGACTTAGTTCCTTTTTGTAAGACTCGTCATTCAGTCTATACATAAGTCCATCACTTTCTCGCATCATTCGTTTGTACTGGATTAATATGTAAGACTTGAATTTGTGAAAGTAATAGATTAAATCAACACCCGCTGTTTGCTCTACAACATGTCTATTGACATTCATAATAGTAAGCTGCTCATTGCCCTTTTCAAATATCGCAGTTCCGACCAAGTATCTTTGAATTCTCTTCCAATCACCAAATATCTCTGCATCATGGGCAATCATTTGGTCTTCTATGAGAACTGCACTTCTTAAGCCCTTTAAGAATGGAGCTAATTTCTCTTCAGGTGGTGTCCAATCTGTTAATTCAATTGGATCAAAATCAGCTATTCTTAAAGACAAATTAACAGCATCACGCTCTTGAAGCAGGATTTCTGCACCCGATCTATCTAACAAACTTCGGGTAATTTGCCTTAGACTATATAACCTGTCAAAATCCTCAGAAGCTTCCGGTCTTAGTCTTTTAATAGCACTTGTAACTTCATTCCATGTTTTCGGAGGTACTCGTTGTCCTGTCCCCGTCGAAGACTTGTTAAAATAACGTTTTACAGAAGATGAGAGTAATGTTTCTATTTCTCCAAATGGAATACATGGTGTGAATTGAACAAAATTAGACAGGCGAATTATGTATTTGTCTGTAACTACTTTTTTACTACGACGTGCTATCGCAGCGTAGTGGATATTGTGCGTGTCAAAAGAAATAAGGAATATCTCAGCATACTTTGTTTGCCAATCAGATGCGCTCATTGTATCTGTAAATGTTTTGTCATACTTAATACACCCTTTTAATAAAGATGCGCGGTTTGATTCATCAACAACCCAAATAAAGCCTCCATACTCACTCATATTAATTTAGACTGCGCCGTCCATTAGAAATTACTACATAGCTGTGTGTTCCTAGAGTAACCACACCAGCTAACATTGACCTAGTTATTTGGCAATCTACTCTGATTCAACTCAAACTTAAGTAATAACAAGTAGGTCTCTAGATTGTCCCTGCCAGGGACTCAAGCCGCCCAAGTTCTTTTTAGAGAGAAGTTTATCACATTACCCTAATTTAGGTGGATCAAGAACCTTTCGGTATATTACGCTGATTTAGATAGATCGCAAGAATCTTTCCGCATATTTACTTAAAGAGAGCCGCTGACGGCTCTCTTTTTGCTTAAAAATTACACCAATGCTGGCACTGGGATGTTCAAGTGAGGATACAGCGGATGAAAGTACTTAAAATTAGATGTAGGGTGCCCTGAATCTAATTCTAAGTGCCTTTAATCTAATTTTAAGTACTCTAAATTCAATTCTATGCGCCTTCAATCTAATTCTAAGTGATGTAAATCTAATTCCGATCGCCCTAAATCTAATTCCGATCGCCCTCACTTAAAGAATGGTTAGCTGAATACTTTTACGCGCTTCATTACACCAGATTCTTACCGCATAGCTATGATTTTTTCTCAGTATGCTGAGAAGCAAAAATACCAATCTCAACAGTATCATAGTGAACGATCGCCCTCCGCTATCTATACCGTAGAAAACAACTAAGTTTAACAACAGGAACTATCTACAATACGTGAGGTAGAGATTGGGCGATCGCTTCTGCCATAACCCGATCGCTTCTGACAGTCTGCGGCAATAGCGTTGTTGCGCGGCTGACGTAATGACTGATTCGTCAAGATGAAAGAAACTGGTTTTACAAGACGAGTATATAGGCTCAATTAAGATCTAGCTTCTTAGGAGACTGAATCAGTTTGGCATAATACTCTAGGAGACAATTAGCCCGAATCAATGCGGCACAATACCTCAGCCGGAGGATTAACCAGAATTCTTCGCTTCTTTTGGTAAAGCTTGACTTCTAAGCGATCGCCACTTACCCAAATCAAAACAAACCCTAACTATTTCAATCGCAATTCCAGCGCTGCCCGTGCCTGCTCCCGATCATCAAAATGAACCTTCTCCGTCCCCAAAATTTGATAATCCTCATGCCCTTTTCCAGCAATTAGCACCCCATCTCCCGGCTGCGCTTGCAAAATAGCAGTCCGAATTGCCTCCGCCCGATCACCAATCACCGTCGAGTTTGTCGCATCTGGAATTCCTGCCACCACATCCTGCAAAATCTGCTCAGGGTTTTCGGTGCGCGGATTATCAGAAGTGACGACTGCCCAATCAGATAACGTTGCCGCGATCGCCCCCATCTGCGGACGTTTTGTGCGATCGCGATCGCCTCCGCAGCCAAACACACAAATCATTTGACCCTGAATAAACGGTCGCGCCGCCCGTAGCATGTTTTCCAAGCTGTCCGGCGTGTGGGCATAGTCTACAATCACGCTGATATCTTGATCAGGCTGAATTTGCACCTGCTCCATGCGTCCAGGTACGCCCGTAAAGTAAGGGAGAGATTGGGCGATCGTCTCCAACTCCACGCCCATGTGCAACGCCGCCCCCGTCGCCGCCAACAAGTTCGACAAATTAAATTGTCCAACTAAAGGCGATTGAAATGTTGTCTTTCCTTTTGGAGTATGCAAAATGCCCTTCACCCCTTCCGACTCATACACCAAATCACTCATCCACAAATCAGCCGCCGCATTTTCTACGCTGTAAGACCACACCTCGCCAGCCGCCGAGTCTAACAGCCGTCGCCCATAAGCATCATCCAGATTCACCACAGCCCGCCCCTTCAAATAATCTGTATTGAACAGCAGCGCCTTTGCTTCAAAGTAATCTTCTAAATCTTTGTGATAGTCCAAATGGTCTTGCGTCAGGTTTGTAAATACAGCTACTTCAAAAGGACAAGTGAATACTCGACCCTGTGCCAATGCATGGGAACTCACTTCCATTACCAGAGTTTTACAGCCAGCAGTTACCGCTTCGGAAAGCTGCTGCTGTAGTTCTAGGGCAAAAGGCGTGGTGTGAATGGCGGTCTTTTGGTGCCCTTGCCAACGAGAATAGAGCGTTCCCAGTAACCCCGTAGGCTGTTGCGATCGGGTGAGGAAAAACTCAATGAGGTGCGTCGTAGTCGTTTTGCCATTTGTCCCCGTTACACCCACCAGCTTTAAGGTCTGAGCAGGATTGCCATAAAAAGCTGCTGAGACAAGGGCGCAAGCTTGAACCATGTCAGGACAGGAAATTACGCAGGCGTTGCCAACAGAGAACTTTTGAGCCGCAGTAGGAGAAACCAAAGCCGCGATCGCCCCAGCCGCGATCGCGCTTGTCCAAAAGTCGCCGCCGTCTACCCGCGTTCCTGGCATTCCGATAAACAAATCACCCGGTTTACAGGCATGAGAATTGGTGACAATGCCCGTCACTTCAGCTTCTAATGCTGGATGTTGAGGTAACGCCACAGGCAACACAGCCAGTAATTCTTTTAATTTCATTGCGATCTCCTGATGCCTCTACTGCACGTCGCCTATTTTTAACTCTTTTCAGCGCGATCGGCACAATATTTTGTTAACAATTGGGCAATTTGTGGCACAGACGATCGGGGAGAAAACCGAGGCAGCGGTACAGCAGCAGGCATCATCAGCACGACTGGAACTTCGTACTCATACAATTGAAACCACTCATTACGGGTAGTAATATCTCGAACTTCTAGCTCAACGCCCTGAATCTGTCGCAGCTTTTCTTCCAAGCCTTCACACAAATGACATCCAGGCTTACTGTACAAAACAAGCTGCATATTTTTCTCTTGTATAAATGACGAGACGATCTACTAATCATCTACCCTACGATTATCTAACGGCAAGAAAATAGTTAGCACTTCTCCCTGCTGAGGATGCTGCCGCACAATTAACTTACCGCCTAACGCTTGGAAAAAATTCTTTGTCACAGGCATACTCAAACTCAAATTCCCTGTTTCTGGCTGAAACATTAATAGCTGCCCTAACGACTTAAGCACGGGTGCAAAACCATATTTGTCTTTACCGTCGACACTACAATCAGCTTGTGATTGCGACTTAAATTGCAGCTTCAATTGATGCCCTGCTAACGTTACCTGTACCTCAATATGACTACCCGGCGGCAAGCTATGGGTAATGCGATCGATTAATCCCGTTAACGCCTGGTCTAACATCGTCGGATCAGTCACAACCATCGGCATTTTCTGCGGCAAGATAATGTCTAGCGTATGGCGATGCTGCTGGGCTTGCTGCTGCCAGCGGGGTGTGTTCTGCTGAAAAACCTGTGCCAGACAGATAGGCGCGAGGGGTGAAAGGGGAGTGCTAGTATCGGTAGTTTCTAGCTCCACGGCTTTGAAAATTAGGCTGAACCGATCGATTTGTTCAGTGCATTCTTGATCGATCATTTTTAGACGCTTAATGACATCTGCACCCAGTTCCTTGCGTTTTAGTAATAAGCGGGTCAGGGTACGAATCGTAGTCAGCGGCGTGCGCACTTCGTGGGCGATCGCTTGTAATAATTCTGTATCTGCCCCCCCCTTCTTCTGCGATTTTTTGGCTTGCCAAGGCTTACTGAAAGACGATGCAAACGACATTGCTGCAAACTTAGCTCCCGTTTGAGCCGCTTTGGGCACAATGTGAACCCGCTTCCCCTCTGTTTCCGAGTCAGATAAATTCGCTAGCATTAAGCGGCTAAACTGCATCACGGTACGATAGTCGGGCGCAACTGTAGGGAATTGCTCGACTAATCCATTGAGCAAACTCAGCGGCTGAGGCGCAACCAACATAAGACGAGCTTGCAACGATCGCCAGACTTGCCAGACAACTTCTGGTTCAAAGGAAAATAAGAATGCAGGCGTGCCATCCTCTGTTTCGCCCAACGCCATCGCCAAACTAAAGTGAGACGTTAACACTAAACAAAATGGCTCAGCCGCCAGCGGGTCATCGGGTAGCAAGGGTAGAGTGGGCGGCGCAGTCTCACAACCCTTGCCCCCCATGGCTGCCGGAAGCCGCAGAGAAACCTGACCTGTGTTACCCACGGTAAAAGTCCAAGTCGCCACTTGGTTAACTAAATCAGGTTGAGTTAAGACTGGCAAAGGCCCAGAGAGCAGAATACCCTTCACTGAGCCAGGAGTTTCTGTCGACGCGATCGCCTGTTGCAAAAGCTGATTCAAAGCCGCGATCGCCCCAAACCATTCGCGCTCAGCCTTAACCCGCCGCTGTGCTACAGACCTAGGGCGTGAGCTTAAATTTGGCTTATCAAGAGCCAGAATTTCACTAAAAGTTGGCAGATACCACTTGTACACAGGTTCCATCCGATTGATCGTAAGCGTAGCTTCTTAGAGCGCACCCTTCGAGATACCCACAAGGGGTCGCTCCTCCAACGTTGCTATTACGACAATACTGGCATGGGACAATCACAGCCAACCGACAAACCGAACAAAAGAGTCGCAATCACCGATTGCCCAACCCAGTAACTTAGCAATAAGGCGTGTATCCTCCTAATGAGCAATCCCTCTTTGGGTTACCTGAATCCGCGAAAAGTCATAGACCCAACTTTCCTGTCTTCCATCTCCTCATAAGCTCCTGTGTCGATCGCCACTTGAGGCAGACTTTTGATGAGCAGATCCTGAATTCCCCGATGAATTAAAGTCTCCACTTGTTGACGCTGTTCAGGAGAACAATGCAACGGCTCTTCTAAACGAATTAGTAAAAGGATTCAAAACTCGATTTTTTGAGGGTATTTGAGATCAAGAATTCTTGTGGGAGTTAGATTTCTTAGAGACTGCACCCGTAAATTTCAGCAAAACATACATCTGAACTTTACAAAAGCCCAATCGTTGCTCAAATATAGTTATTGCTCAAATAAAAAATTAAAAATGAGTGTTATTATTTGCCCTGGAGTGCATCCGCCGGAACTAACTCAAGATTTTTTAGAAGGAATCGGCAAATTGCTCAACCTTAAAGAGGTTTATGTCTTTCCAACAAGACAATTTCCAGCATATTCAGCCCTTCACATCTTAAAGTTTTTGAGTGTACAGCCCTCGGCTCAGAGTTCGCAATTACAACATTGCACCTTGCATCCGCTGCTGTTAATCGGGTTTAGTGCCGGAGTGGTGGGAGCCATTGGTGCAGCCCAAATCTTACAAACCCTTGGAGTTCAAGTGAAGGCTGTGATTGCATTTGACGGTTGGGGAGTACCACTACTAGGTAATTTTCCAATTCATCGAATTAGCCACGATCGCTTTACTGATTGGAGTTCTACCCTTTGGGGAAGGAGTGATTCTAGCTTTTATGCCGACCCCGCTGTCACCCATTTAGAACTGTGGCGATCGCCCCAAACCATTTCAGGGTGGACTCATGAAGCCATAGACGCAGCCTCAGCGGCTCGGCTCAGCGGATATGGACAAAAACAGTATTCCACGACCGCTGCTCAGTTTTTGAAACACCTGCTCATTCACTATCAAGAGGCAGAAGCTGCGTCCATCACTTAAAAACACATTATTTTCCACTAGAAACCTTACTTAACAATCGTCTATTGCCACGTTAGTACTGGCTATACGAGAGTATTCGGAAACCGTCCAACATCATTAGGGTAGTCTTACATGGATAATCGACCGGGATCAGGAACAAACGGTAATGGACATACTAATGGGAATGGCAACGGCAACGGTAAGAGCAACGGGTCTATGCATAGCAAAATTTCTTCTAAAAATGGCTCATACCCAGTTTTAGAACGAAGATGGCGGCACATGCCGAAAACGACTCACTCGCGATCGCTACCCCTACTACCCGTAGCCATTTTATGTCTAGCCATTGGGACAGCCGTTGGCATTACTACCCTCAAAGACTCTAACCTGCCTACCCTTAAACCCTCTTCTCAAACCGACACATTTCGTTGGGCAGTCAATCGTGCGATGAGCGCTGCCGACATGACTCAAGTCGCTAAAACCAAAGATGAATGGCTGACTATTGTAGATTGGTGGAAAGACTCAATTCGCCTGATGCAATCGGTGGCTTACACCAGCGAAGACCGCAAGATTGCCCAAGAAAAAATTAAAGAGTATCAACAAAATCTTGCCTACGCCCAACGCAAAAGCCAAGCTAAAGATCCTGATACCTCTGCAACCGTACATCTGTGGACAACGGGATCTCGGAAAGCCGATGTCTTGAGAATTCAAGGCAAACCAACTCAATCAGTGCGATATGATGCTTTGTGTCAAGAAGTTCTGACCTATGGCAGCAGTACTGTAGAACTCAATAACAGCATTGTTGTTAACTTTGAAGACATCGATCGCAACCTCAAAGCCGCCAAAGAATCTATGCCCACGACCGCTATGGCAGATGGTTTGTCTTGGACGCTAGGCTCTACCAAAGAAGAGGTTTTCAGAGTGCAAGGCACACCCGCTCGGGTCGAGCGTTATGATGCGCCTAGCAAAGAAATTTTGCACTATGGCAACAGTACAATTCAAATTACCGATAACCGAGTGACCAGCTATGCCAACTTTAGCGGCAATCTTAAAGTTGCGGTAAGACCCTTGCCCAGCGAAAAGTTTAGTGACCCAAATAGCCAACCGAACTCTTGGTCATTGGGAGCAGACCGCAACGAAATTTTTAGAGTACAGGGCACTCCGACCGAAGTCAGTTTAGATGGGTCGTCATGCCGTGAAGAATTAAGATATGGCAGCAGTGTGGTAGAGCTACAGAACGGCGTAGTTGCTGGGTATAACAACTCAGGTGGCGATCTGAGTGTTCAGGTTAAGTAGCTCTGGATTAAGTAACTAGCGATATTTCAATTTGCATCCCAAAATTACCCCTGTCAATCCTAAGGTCACGGCGTTTGCCAGCACAATGGGTAACTGCCCTAGCAACAAGCCATAAATTAACCAAAGCAAGATACCGCCACTGAATGTTACCAACCAAGTCATAGAAATATCTTTAGCTGACTTCGATCGCCAAACCTTCAAAAGCTGAGGCAAAAAAGCGATCGTCGTCAAAGTCCCAGCGATCATTCCTAACAGTGTGATGCCCACAGATCATCTCCTCAAAACGGGTTTGCACAGTAAACGTTATCAAAAGCAGAATTTGGGGTCTAATGAATGCAGGTCTTTGAATGGTCGTCTGCGGAGTGGCAATGGAGTGGCATATCACCGACGCTCAAAGTTTGAGGGTCATCGATCGGGAAATGGGCGAGAATTCATTCTCTCCGTCTGAATATGAGATTGTGCGTCGGGTCATTTATGCTACCGCCGATTTTGAATACAAGCATTTAATTCAATTTTCTGACCAGGCGCTCCAGGGCGGAGCCGCTGCCCTTGCCGCTCGTAGTACTTTAATTGTGGATGTGCCCATGGTGCAGGTTGGCATTGCTGGTAATATTCAAAACACCTTTGCCAATCCAGTCTATTGCAGTATGGAAACCCTCACCCGTCCACAAAAAGATAGAACGATCGCGGCATGGGGAATTGAAACTTTAGCAAAGCGCTACCCTGAAGGAATTTTTATTGTGGGTGAGTCACAAACGGCTTTGGCGGCTCTAGTTGACCTGATTGTTGCCGAAGAAATTAAGCCAGCTTTAGTGATTGGCACTCCCGCCCAGTTTATTAGCCAAGATAAAATCGTGCAACAGCTTCAAGATTCTTTGGTGCCCCATATTCGGATTGAGGGACGTAAAGGCAGCGCAGTCGTAGCAGCGGCGATCGCCAATGGTCTGATTGAACTCGCATGGCAAGCCTACGGGAAAGAAACTGGAGCGTGATCAGCCTTTACAGCCTTTATAAAAGTTTAAATATAATAAAAGGAGAGGCAATCCTCATCAGTCTGCTCGTGAGATGAGGTTGAGTCGGCAACGCAGCGAGATAGACCTCTCCCCAGCCCCTCTCCTGAAGGAAAGAGGGGCTGAGCAGATTTAATCCTTTCATTCACCCATGCGCCCGATCGCTAATAATCTGTCTCTTCCTCATATTCCACCACCCGTTTGCGCTCAGGAATCTCAACCTTGGGGGCACGGTAAGGCTTAGGGTTCTCATCATCTTCCCAAAGGTCTTTTTCAGTATCTGTATCGAGTTCTAGGGGCGGTGATTCTTCTAGAACTGGATTTGCGGCATTAGCCACAGGGGCATCACTGATGATTTGGTAATCAACGTCTTCGTACTCCTCAAGGTCATCGTCATCACCCCAGTTAGCGGCGGGTTCTTCGTCGTAAGGGAGAGGAGCCTGTTGGCGTAAGGGTTCGCGTTGCCGTTGGGGTTCGTTCCAGTTGTCGTCGTCCCAAGTTTCTTGAGCGGCGATCGGGGTGCGGGTTTTTAGGGGTTCGACAGGAACACGCGCACCCGAAGGCAGCTGGTTTTGCGTAGACATAGGCTTGGGATAGGCATTCATATCGTCTTTTTCCCCAGGCGATTTACCAATGCCGATCCGTTCTAGTAACCCGACGGAAAGTTGGTTCAGTTTTTCTTCCGCCCCTTCAAACACAATGAGGCGATCGGGTCCACTACTGACCACTTCATCCATTGATAGCTCATAGGTACTAATGAGTTGATCGGGAATTTGAGGCAAACCAAAAGAAGCAATAATAATCGTTTCGACTTTTCCACTTAAAGGGGAAAACCGAAAGCCCCGAACTTTGCCCAGCATATCGCCTGTTTCTGTGATCACTTCGCTGTTAATCAGGCTGCTGTAAAGCTCAGTGTTGAAGCTGTCTTCAACGACCGTGTCGGTATCTACTAAAATCACGTCGCCCACTTGGCGAACGCTGCTCAGAAGCATGGTTTGTTGGATGTTGGAGAGAACGCCAGAAAGAATATTCTCGCGCATCCCGATCGCCACGACCTCGCGCTGGTCTACATCAATCCAGAGTTGACTAACCACGCCCAAGCGTTTGCCATTGTCGCGGGTAATGATTTGAGTGCCAATAATATCAGAGCGTTGCCAGGATTGTTCAGATGTCATTTTCGAGTCCTAAATTTCGAGTCCTAAATCTCGAAGTGGGCTAGACGTGCGATCGATTGAGTTTAGAACCAAGAGATCTCTAAATTCAATCGAATTAACCCAACATTATACGGATGCGCATTATAAAGATGCGCTTTGCGGCTGCAAGTCCAGACCCAGCACTTGGGTATAAGCCCCCCGCGCCTGAGTCACCCCAATTGTACGATCTGCTGACTCAATCATGGGACGACGGAGACTTACAACAATAAATTGTGCCTGTTGAGCTTGATGTCTGATCATTTTAGCTAATCGTTCTACGTTTGCTCCATCCAGAAACATATCGACCTCGTCGAAGGCGTAAAACGGCGAAGGACGGTAGCGTTGTAGCGCAAAAATAAAGCTGAGTGCTGTCAGCGATTTTTCACCACCTGACATGGAAGCCAGACGACGAACAGGCTTACCTTTGGGGTGAGCAACTAAGTTTAGGCCGCTGCCAAACGGATCTTGGGGATCATCAAGTTGCAAGTAGCCATCGCCATCAGATAGTTCGGCAAAGATGCCCTGAAAGTTGATGTTGACGGCATCGAAGGCTTCTTTAAAGGCTTTTTGGCGAAGGGTTGTGAAGTTTTCGATGCGGAGCAATAGCTCGGTGCGTTCTTCGTCGAGGGTTTCTAGCTTTTGGGTGAGTTCTTCCAGACGGGTTTGGGTGCGATCGTATTCTTCCAGCGCCATCATATTGACGGGTTCCATTGCCTGCAAACGCTTTTGCAGCGATCGCAATTCCTGCTGTAGTTGCTCTAGTCCCAAGTCTTCTGGAATTTCGGGCAATGGGTCAGGTAACTCTACCCGCTTCGCCTCAATTTGAGCTTCCAGCGTGATCAATTCTTCGCGGCGGGCTTGCTGAGTTTCGATCAGCTTTTGACGCTGCCACTCGACTTGCTGTTGCGAGGTTTGATAATCGCGCAGCAACCGTTCAGCGCGATCGCGGGCTTGCTTCTCGGCGGCTAAGGTTTGTTCTAAGGTTGCTAAGGAAGTTCGATTCTGGGCAATTTGATCCATTAAGACCGTCTGCTGTTGGCTGAGGGTCGCCTGCTGATCTAACTGGGCGGTTTGCTGAGTGCCATATTCTTGAACTCGCTGCTGGAATAGCTCAATTTTTTCTTGAATCCGCAGCCGTTGATTGTCCAAATCTTTTAACCGTTGCTCAGCAGTTTGCAGTGTCAGTTGGCGATCGTTCAACTGCGCTTCTTTCTCACGGATGCTGTTCTGAATCTGTTGCCATTCGCTTTGGGCATAGGATTGCTCTAGGGCTGCTAATGCCTGTCGCTGGTTTTGCAGATGGGTTTCCCGCTGGGGCAGATCGTTCTCCAGAATTTGCAGACGCTCCTGAGCCGTCGTCAACTCTTGCGTGTTCTGCGACAACTGCGCCCGAATATGTCCTTCCTGCGCCACCTGAGTCGCAATTTGATTTTGAATCTGCTCAGCTTGAAGTTGAATTTCTCGGTGCTGTTGGCGCGAATCGTTGAATGCCTGTGAGTTTTCTCTAACTTTGTCAACAGCTTGGGCGATCGCCTCTTGGCAGCGCCTCAAAATTCGATCAAGTTCTTGAAGCCGTTCCCGTAAGGCGATCGCCTCTAAGGATTCCGTAGGCTCCACGCGCCCAAAGTGTAAGGAACTCTGCCGCGAAGAACTGCCCCCAGTCATTGCCCCGCTAGTTTCTAGAAGCTCTCCATCTATCGTCACAATACGATATTGCCCCATTTCCTGCCGCGCTTGCTGTAAGGTGGAGAAAATCACGGTACTGCCGAAAACGTAGGCAAAGACTTGCAAGTAGCGATCGTCGCATTCAATCAAGTTGCGAGCATAGTCGATAAACCCCTCTGGGCGATTCCAAGCGGCGATCGGTGAGAAATGGGGTGCTTTGATTTTATTGAGCGGTAGGAACGTGGCTCGTCCTGCCCGTCTTTGTTTCAATAGGTCGATCGCCCTTGCCCCAACGCCGTCATCATCTACTACCAAATTTGCCAGCCGTGCCCCTGCCGCAATCTCTAGCGCCAGTTGATATTGTGGCTCTACCCGCCCCAACTGCGCCACCAACCCACAGATGCCCTCTAGCTTTGCCTTATGCAGCACCTCAATGATTCCCGTGCCCTGGGTTTCCTGAATTGCTTGGGCTTGCGCCTCTAGTTTGTCTAGCTGCCGCTGCTTGTCGCGTTGTTCGTTGATCAGTCGGTCTTGGGTTTCTTGCTGTACCCTCAGGTCTTGCTCGGCTTGGGCGAACGACTGCTGTGCCGTTTCGGTGCGCTTCTGTGCGCCCCGCAGGTCTGCCGACTGTTGATTATGCTGGGTTTGCTTCGTGGTTATCCCTTCTGCAATGCTTGCTAAAGCACCACTGTGTTCCTGGATTTTCAGCCGCAGCTGCTCTACCCGCTCCTGCAATCTTGCCTGCTCGGTACGCTGAGGCTCAAGAGTCTTCAATAACGCCTCAATTTGATGACGGAGAACAGCCTGCTCCTGAATCCAGGCATCAGAAGCCGCCGCTACAGCCGTCGAATCTTCCCGACTTCGATCCAAGGCTCTCTTCGCTTCGTCTCGCTCTCGCCTAAAAATCGACAGTTCTTTTATTTCTAAATTTTGATGCTCTTGTCCCAACTTTTCTAGGGCTTGCGTTTGTTCCTGAATTTCCTGCTGAGTCTGAGCGATCGCCCCTGCCGCTGCTCTCTCCGCTGTTGCCAATTCTTGCTGCTGCCGCTGCAACTGCCGTAGCTCTGCCTCGCGCGTTGCCAGGGTTGCCTGAATCGCCAACTGTTCATCTTCACCTAAGGCTTTGACGTGGGCATTCAACCGCTCTAGTTCAGCCGTTGCTAATTGAATTTCAACCACAAGCACCTGAAGTTGCTCATTAAGGCTAGTTTGAGAGCGATCGCCCTCCTCCAATTGCCCCACCAGTTTTTTTGCCTGCCGCTCCTGGGCTTTCCAACCTAGAATCGCTTCCCATTGGCTCTTGTTCTCTAGCTCTGCTCGGAGGCGCTGATACTTCTCAGCCTTGATGCGATCTTGCGCCAGGCGATCGCGCTGCACCATCAGTTCCCGCTCAACAATTCGGAATTTTTCTTCTCGTTCTTTAACCGCGTCTAGCTTTTCCTTCGCCTGCCTAATCTTGCGATCGAACGCTCCTACACCTGCCAGCTCATCAATAATTTCTCGCCGTTCCCGTGGGTTCATAGAAATAATACTGGTCACGTCTCCCTGCAAAACGACGTTGTAGCCTTCAGGGTAAATGCGCAGCTTATGCAATTGCTCATGTAAATCGGTCAAGGTACAGGGCAACCCATTGATGGCATAGCTCGAAGTATAAGAACCCTGCTGGGTAACCCGTAGTTTTCGAGTCACGACCCATTCATTTAGCACAGGTAGGGGGGCAACATGACCGCTGCCTAGATGACCATTTTCAGGGCGATCGCTCTCGAAAGGATGCTCCGTAGACTGATTTACAGACAGATCTGCCTCCAACCCTTCCTCTTCGAGGTCATCTCGTATCCAGTCTTCTTCATCTAAGGCAAACGTCGCCGTCACGCTGGCTTCTACAATCGATCGCCCTCGTCCTGCCTGGGTTTGATTGACAAGATCTGGCAATCGCTCTGCCCGCATCCCTTTAGAGCTAGAAAGACCTAAGCAGAACAGTAGGGCATCTAAAATATTTGACTTTCCTGACCCGTTAGGACCAGAAATGACAGTAAACCCTGGCAGCAAAGGCACACCCGTTGTGCCACCAAAGGACTTAAAGTTTGTGAGTTCGACGCGCTTAATGTACACTCGTCAGCCTAATCAGTTTGGTACAAAAATACTATAAATTCCAATATTGATCAACAACATGGGATCATTACCCCGGAATCATATCTGCAAAATTGAAAATTGGCTTGAAACTCTAAAAAGGATTACCACGAGAGAAGCTGCCAGCAGACTATCAACAGGCATTTCAAGTTACGTCTGCTGTTGTGGATGGCTAGTGTTATGGATGACTAAATTAAATTGCTGACTAGTCTAATAGGTTCCTCTGTGCTTTCAGACACAAGCCTTGTCTGGGTAAAAAAACCATAATAGGAGCAGCAATGTGAGGCTAAGAAATGTGAGGCTGAGAAAATCGCAAGCACCCAAGTGAAACGGAAGCTCCGCTACTTCTATTTACGATTCATCCGCTTAAAAGCCACCCCAGAACACCTGGCGCGTGGGTTCGCCATTGGTGTGTTTTGGGGAATGTTCCCTTTGCCTGGAGTGCAAATGCTGACTGCTATTGTAACGGCAGCAGTTTTGCGCGGGAGTAAGGTGGCGGCGATCGCTGGAACTTGGCTGGGTAACCCACTGACGACGCTTCCGCTAACCGCTTTAAACTTCCACGTGGGGCAAACACTGCTAGGACGAACTTGGACTGCTCCTCCTCAAGAAATCTATACCGTTGATGGATTTTTACAGCTAGGAAGAGCCGCGATCGGGGCATACCTTGTAGGATGCTTAACGACAGGCATTGTCGGTGGATTGGGTAGCTACATTCTGGGCATTCCTCTCGTGACCTTCTTTCAGAAACGGGCAAGCGAACAGCGCAGCAAAAAACGCGCAAAGTGACGGTTATCACTTCTTTCATCGCAACAAGAAGTATAAAATAGCACTAACGTCATACTGGACAGTAGCAACCGCCATGAAAGCAAGTGGTATCTCAGGCAAAAAATACCCCGACCCCAGAAACGTCAGCCTCATTCAAAAGCAACAAATCCAGTTGCAGATTTGTTATAAACCGCTGAGGGCTAACCCTTTTACAACCTACCGCGATGAAACCGGACGCTGGGTTGTGGTGAGACAGGCTTAAGATTTTAAGGTATCTTCAGGTTCTAGTAATCCTGCTGAAACCGTCCTACTTTTGTTCCAGGATAGTACTTTCCTAAAATTTGTTGATAGGTAAAACCTTGCTCTGCCAAGCTCAAGGCACCAAGCTGGCTCATTCCTTGTCCCTGAAAAGCTTCCGACACAATGTCTTCTGATGCAGCATACAACGATTCAACGACCTCGCCTTTGTAGCTGACATACTCTCCCGCAGTCGCATCGACGGCTTGGTTAGTGGCACTTGCTTCGCGGGCAATACCGCTGTAGACCTGATAGTACTCGGTTGAGCCTAAGTCAAACAGTGAGCTAATGGGCTTGAAGTGATAGGTGAGAGCATAGGAACGAGCAGCGATCGCCTGTGCCTTGAGCGCATCGGCTTCCCAATCGGGCGAGACTTCGCTGGCAACAACGCTGTAGAGATATTGGCGAAGGTTCACCAGATTTACAGCCCAAAGCTTGCCAGCGTCATTGACAATTACAAATCTGCCTCGGTAAGTGCGATCGCCTAGGGTGATATTTCCTCCAGATGAAGGCTCAATTCTCACCGCAAAGGGCAACGATTGACCATCTAACTGAATGCCGTCCCCACTGGGCTGGAGAGAATAAGCCCCAGAAAGCTCTTGAATTTGGCGACCCGTCTGAGCGTCAATTAAGACTGCTCCTTGGGTGAGGGTCAGAGACAAAGCCAGAACGCCTTGGGCGATCGCCACCCGCATTTCCACTAAACCATCGACTGAAGCTGCCCCCGCTCCAGCAAGCTCTTGCTTTGCCGCTTCGTTCAAGGCTTTTTCTTCAGATGTCAGGGCATTAGGATCAACGGCTACGGCTGAGCTAGGGGAAGGGGTGTAACTTTGGCTAGGGCTTGCAGTTGGCGCCGTCAGGGGCGATGGGAGAACCGCGATCGGGGTAGGCAGCGTTGGGACGGCAGGCGTTGTACTGGAGGGCGAAACGATAGGTGCAGTGAGAGACGTGGCGTTTGGCGTTCTTTGCCTCCACAAGATGCCGCCGATCGCCAAGATTGCCAAGAGCGAAGCGGCTAACCAGATTCGTTGTTTAAAGAACAGAAGTATGCTTTGTCTGGTCATATGACTCAGTAATTGCTCAGTAATTGCTCAGTAATTCCGCAAGATTTTTGTAGAAGCAGTCTTCGTATTGACAGGAGTACTTTGTAATTCCTTCAAATTTCTATGGAAGGGAAGTCGAAATGTAACAGTTTGCAACATATAATGTAATCCTAGTAAACACAAGTATTTCAGAGGGTAGTGACGTTAATGCGAGTTGCGATCGCTGGAGGCGGGCTGGCGGGTTTATCCTGTGCTAAGTATCTTACAGATGCCGGACACACCCCCATTGTCTTAGAGAGTAGGGATGTCTTAGGGGGCTTAGTTGCTGCCTGGAAAGACGAAGATGGCGACTGGTATGAAACGGGTCTACATGCTTTCTTTGGAGCGTATCCTAATATGCTCCAGTTGTTCAAAGAGCTAGGCATTGAGGATCGGCTTCAGTGGAAAGAACACACCCTCATTTTTAACCAACCCGAAAAGCCCGGCACCCTCTCTCGGTTCGATGTTCCTGATATTCCGGCTCCTGTCAACGTCATCATGTCGATTATTCGGAACAACGACATGCTGACCTGGGAACAAAAAATTCGATTTGCGATCGGGCTATTACCGGCGATCGTTCGAGGTCAAAAGTACGTCGAAAACATGGATCAGTACTCCCTGCTGGAGTGGCTGCGGCTGCAAGGCGTGGATGAGCGCGTCAACAGCGATATTTTTATTGCTGCTTCCAAAGCTTTAACGTTTATCAATCCTGATGAAGTCTCTGCCACTATTCCCCTAACCGCTATTAACCGCTTCATGCAAGAGCGCTATGGCTCTAAAATTGCTTTCCTGGACGGTTCTCCGACCGAGCGATTGTGCGAACCTCTAGTGGAATATATTAGCGATCGCGGTGGCGAAGTGCGGATTAGCTCCCCTCTTAAAGAAATTGTTTTGAACAATGACGGCACTGTCAAGCATTTCTTACTGCGTGGACTGAACGGCGCACCCGATGAAGTTTTGACGGCAGACCTTTACGTTTCGGCAATGTCGGTTGATGTCATGAAAGTGCTGATGCCGAAGCCCTGGCAAGAGATGGAGTTTTTTGAGAAGCTCAACGGTTTAGAGGGCGTTCCGGTGATCAATTTGCACTTGTGGTTCGATCGCAAACTATCAAGTATCGATCAGCTTTTGTTCTCTCGTTCAGACTTGCTCAGCGTCTATGCCGACATGAGCAACACCTGCCGAGAGTACGAAAATCCTGATCGCTCGATGCTAGAACTCGTTTTAGCCCCAGCCAAAGATTGGATCGATCGCTCCGACGAAGATATTGTCAGCGCCACGATGAAGGAACTAGAAAAACTTTTTCCTGATCATTTAGGCGGTGAGAATCCGGCAAAGCTGCTAAAGTCGAAAGTGGTCAAAACTCCGCGATCGGTCTACAAAGCGACTCCGGGGCGACAGGCTTGCCGTCCAACTCAAGCAACGCCCATTGCCAACTTCTATTTGGCAGGCAGTTATACGATGCAGCGCTACCTAGGAAGTATGGAAGGTGCAGTCCTTTCTGGTAAGCTTGCGGCACAAGCGATTACTGAACAGCCTGTCATTCCTCCTGCTGTTCCGCCTGTGAAGGATTTACAAACGGCGTAGTCCGGCTGTGATTTCTTGCGATTTTCTGTGATTAGGGCTGCGATCGCTCGATACTGTTTCCTTAGAGTCCCATCTAAGTAGATACTGGAGAGCGTGGCGAACAGCCCAGTCACCTGAAGTTAACCCCCAGTCTGCAATGTAATGCTGCAATTGCCTGAATCTCCCCGCGTCATGACTCTTGTGCCCTTGGAGGAAGCTTACGAACTTTGCCGTCAAGTGACCGCAGAGTACGCCAAAACGTTTTATTTAGGAACTCGGCTCATGTCTGCGGAGAAGCGTCGAGCTATCTGGGCAATCTATGTCTGGTGTCGCCGCACCGATGAATTAGTCGATGGTGCCCAAGCGGCGACCACCACCGATGCAACCCTCGATCACTGGGAACGTAACCTGGAGTCGATTTTTGCGGGGCATCCCGTAGACGATGCAGACGTGGCGCTAGTCGATACCTTAGAGCGATTTCCCATCGACATCCAACCCTTCCGCGACATGATTGCGGGACAGCGTATGGATTTATACCGGAGCCGCTACGAAACTTTTGAGGAGCTAGAGCTTTACTGTTATCGCGTGGCGGGTACAGTCGGCTTAATGTCTACCTCGGTAATGGGTATTGATACGAGTTTAGGGAGTGCTCCCTGGAGTCGGGCGCAGCCGCAGCCTAACCCGGCACCGGAAGCGATCGCTCTGGGCATTGCCAATCAACTGACCAACATCCTCCGAGATGTGGGCGAAGATGCACGGCGCGGCAGAATTTACTTGCCTTTAGAAGATTTAGAGCGGTTTAACTACACCGAAAAAGACCTGATTAAGGGTGTGGTAGACGATCGCTGGCGATCGATCATGCGGTTTCAAATTCAACGAGCCCGTAAGTTTTACGCTGAAGCTGAAAAAGGCATTAGCCAGCTTAGTCCTGACGCGCGTTTCCCAGTTTGGTCGGCGCTGCTGCTCTACAGCCAAATTTTAGATGCGATCGAGCGCAATCAGTACGATGTATTCCGCAAACGAGCTTTTGTACCCAAGTGGCAAAAGTTTTTGAGTTTGCCGATCGCCCGGTTGCGAGCAGATGTGTTGTAGTAAATCATCAATCATTGACGACGGCGCTGCTCTAAACTTCAGCGGTGCTTGCGATAGACTTGATAAATGCCTACAGAAAATGTTTTAAGAACCCATCCAATAATGGAAACCCATGAGTTGAGGCAGTTAGTTAAAGAAAGCGTGCGGGAGGTTCTCCGTGAAGAACGGTTGCGCCTCTGCCAAATTCTTATTCCCTGGGTTAGTGATAAAGAAATGCAGGGAATTCAAGCTAAGTTAGGCGATGCTCTTAACGACAGCCAAACTGAATATATCAATATGACAAATTGGGTCAGGAATGGAGATTGTCCTCAGTAAAACCGCTGTGAAGTTTCTTGAAAAAATTTCTGCCAAGGAAACTGAAAAGATTCGAGAAAAGCTAGCTTTTCTTTTGCAAGTAATTGAAAGAGAAGGCATTATTCCGTCTAATGTAATTGGATATTAAAACCTTAAAAGGCGATTGGAAAGGTTATTTAAGGATGCGTGTTGGTAAAGTTCGGATAGTCTTCACGGTCAATTCTGATCTCGATCGAGTTGAAGTTTACGACATTGATTTTAGAGGCAATGTCTACAAGTCTCTGAAACTCTGTACAGAGGAAAATTACGTTGCGCTCTAGAAGATACCTGTCCTCTAAAGCTGTCCCCGCGCTTTTACCTGCAAATAGCGATCGACCAATCGATCAGTAATTTGGTGAGCGGGCGCATCTAAAATCAACACGCCTTTTTGCTCCAGCGTTGCTAATGCAATTTGCCGCTGAGCCAGTAAATCTAGGGCGACGGCACGGGTGTAGAGGGTGTCTATGTCTGGGGCGATCGCATTTGCCTGAACATCTACTTGGGGGTCGCGCAAAGTGACGCAAAAGGGCAGGTAGCGGGGTGTCAGCCGTGTCATTGCCAGGAGTAGATCGGCAGAGGCAGTTTGGTCGATGATGTCGGTGAGCAGGACAACGAGGGCGCGTCGGGTTTGCTGTTGGTTGACGGTCGTGACTGCACCAATGTAGTCAGGCTCCATTAAAACGGGCTGGATGGGGGTCAGGCGTTCGATCAGTTTGGGTAGATGGGCTTGTCCGCGTTCGGGCGGAATCCAGGCGTGCATTTGCCGATCGAACACGCCCATGCCGACGCGATCGCCCCGACTCAATCCAGCTAGAGCTAGTGATAATGCCGCATTTAGCCCCCAATCAAACCGGGCTAGCCCCTTGACTTGAGCGGTCATTAGCCGTCCGCGATCGAGCAAAATAATCAGGGTTTGCTCTTGCTCGGGTTCTAACACCCGCAGCAAAAGCCGACTTCGCCGAGCCGTAGCTTTCCAGTCAATTAGCCGAGGATCATCGCCTGTGCTGTATTCGCGCAGTTCAGCAAATTCTGTGCCTGTGCCGAGCCGTTTTGCCTGTTTGAGGTTGCCTGTCGTTTGGAGAGAAAGACGGATAGAGAGCGATCGTAGCCCAATCAAATCGGGATAAACCGCTACAGTCTCATTTTGGGGCACTTTCCAGTTGCGCCATCCCAAGCCCCAGGCTCCTAGCTGTCGTATTTGGATAGCCCCCCAGTTGTATTCGCCTCGCTGGGCTGGAAAAACTTTGTAAGTCAGGAGTTCTTGCGTCTGAGGCGGCAGGGTGACTTTTAGAACTTCGGGAGTCGTGGTGAATGCTTGGGGCGAGTAATCGCGGATTTGTAAGATCGCGGTAGTCTTACCCGATTCTACGGTGAGATGCACCGGATTATCTCGACCAATGGAAAGACGGGATAAGGACTGACGGGATACCTTAATACGCTGCACCCGCTGGCTATCTAGAATTGTCAAGCCCAAGAGGATTAGATCCCAGGTCAAAGTCAGCGCCAAACTGGGCATAGAATTATTGCTTAACAGCGCTATCGTTAACCCGCCAACTGTACTCACTAGTAATCCTTGATAAACCCGACTCGAAGGAATCATGCATTACCCTTGTAAAAACTTTGCCATTCTAACAACGGCTGTCTCTAGAATCTTCGGTTCATGGACGAGCGCAAACCGCACGTAGCCCTTTCCCGATTTGCCAAAGCCTGTACCCGGAGAAACGGCAACGCCTGTAGCTTCGACTAGCTCCGAACAGAAGTGAATGAAGTTAGTGAAAGAGTGATCCCCATATTTTGACTACAAGGGTTTAGTATGCAAGTCTTACAAAACCTTAGAGTTCTCTCTAGAATAATCTTGTATATTATGTTGATGTAGTATTTTAATCAAGAATTCTAGAGCTTTTACTGAGTATATATGCTGCGTAAAAACACGAGTGGAAGACAGCACTCTACTAGTGCACCTTGGCTTGGGCTTGAAAGATATTTACCTGAAATTTTGGCTATATTGATTTCAACTATGATCGGTATTTGCTATGGCTTAATTACGTTGCATTTCACCGATAACCAGTTTGATGCTACTACTTATGGTTTGTTCATTTCAGTCATTTTATCTTGCTTGACGCTACTCATTCAGCAAGTAAGAAGAGTTCCTCGTATTCAAGATATCTTACAAAGGATTCAACTTCAACAGGTTGAATTGAAAAGACTCATTGATGTTCTAAGCCTGGATGGGAATAGAGTTCATGAACTTAGGACACATCTATCATTTCTTAATGGTGCTATTAAAGCCGTAGGCTCTGATGTTCTAGATAGCTATCTCGAAAGCATTAAGAAAACTGAGCATGGATTTGCCGTTGATGGTTCATTTTGGGCTTTAAAGAGTTACGAAAAACTATGGAGGTTCCTCGTCGCCGAGCAAAAAAAAATAGGTTCTGATCCCGATAAATGTTTAATCGCAAGAATTACGCATACAAACGATATAAATTTATGGATCCCTGAAAAGGAAATGAGATCTCGTGCTCTGCTGAGATATCAGAAGGAATTCATTGAAGCAGGCGGAAAAATTGTGAGAATTCTGATTGGCTCAGCAAAAGACATACGTCATCTAGAAGCAGAGGACTATAGACATGCTAAAAGGCTTATGGAAGAGAGTGGCGTAGAAGTGAAATATATTCCAAAAATGGGAGAGGATTACTCCTATGATTTTATGTGGATCTCTAACAAGGATTATGTAGTTAAATGGTACTCTGGCGTGGGCGGACAAGCTCTGGATAAGTGTGAAATTCTTGACCAAGTTGATGAAACGATTATTGATATGTGGCGTTCACTGGCAGACAGAGCGGAGCATGAAGATAGCAAGATTTGGTCAATACCACCGGGAAGGTCGATTGACCAATATGAAGATGAGAGAGAACTTTTGGATCAGTACAGCCAAGACTCAATATGAAGTTTTCTTTTCCTGCCCTAATTGACTAAGTAACATCGATCTGCCCCCTCAACCTCTTGGCCAAAGTGGGAAAGGAGCCTTAAACTCAAATCAATCTTAGATTAAAGTTTCAAAGCCCCTCTCCAATGAGCAGGGCTGATCTATTGATTAGAGGAAAACCTCATAACCCGCATTCTTGGGTTTGAGCTTATATGGGTGTCTACCGATACTCAACAGAAGGATAAGGAGCAGAGGTATTTTCCTTCTTTCAATAGATCAGCCCTGCTCTCCAATGAGGGGTCTGAGGAAGAGGATGGGAAGATTTATCAGTCAACCGACTTTCTAAATTCCTGTCCAGATTCTCCTGCCCTGGCTTCTCCCTGATCCATATCAGCAAACACATTGGACTGCACAAGTTGGAGGCGCTGGGCAAACTGGAGCATAGTGACCTGATTTTACAAAAGCGGAGGTTTCAGTAGAATAGATTGATAGACTGCTCGATCAGCATAGGCTTAAGCAGGTAAATGAGTTGTCAAAAAGCTGCCAAGTTTGTCCTTATTCAAGGCTCCTTCTGAAGCTGCGAGGAGTTCTCCAGCTTTAATCAGGCGAAGAGCAGGAACGCCTTCTACTTGATATTTGGCGACGGTTTCAGGGTTAGGATCAATTTCCATTTTAACAATCTTGAGGCGATCGCCATATTCTGCCGCCGCCCAATCTACAGAAGGAGCCATCAGGCGGCAAGGACCACACCAAGAAGCCCAAAAATAAACCAAAACGGGTGGGTTAGCGCTGAGTACCTCGTTAGTGAACTCGGCATCGGTGATAGTCAGCACTTTACTCATGGTTAAAATTAGGACAAAAATTACTACCTCCTAGTTTAAAGCAGAAGCCCCCCGGCTCTTAAAAAAGTCGGAGGGCTTTGATGTGAGATTGAGGTTTAAATTCTGAAATCCAAAATTGCTAGAGTTGGTCAAGCTGCCGCTTCAAATCTTCTAATTCGGCATCCACAACCGCATCTTTGGGCGCAGCAGGTGTACTAGTTGTCGATGCACCAGATGCACCCGCAGTCGCACCCGCAGGCAGCGCTTGGTTAGAGGAAGATGAACCCGTCAAAAGCTGTGCTTTCATAGCTTCTAGCTCGTCATCCACATCCCCACCCGACTCTAATGCTGCAAACTGGCTTTCCAAATCAGCTCCTGCAATTTCAGCCGCTGCTTGTCCACGGGCTTCCATTTGCAAGACTTTTTCTTCCATGCGCTCGAACGCACCCATTGCCGTACTAGTGCCCAATGCGCCAACAGCCGACTGAAGCTGTTCATTAGCTTTAGCGGCTTGCGCTCTGGCTTTGAGCATATCTTTCTTGGTCTTTGCCTCAGAAATCTTGCTTTCTAAACCTATTAAGTTGCGCTTGAGGGTATCGACTGTGCCAGATTGTTGGTCAAGCTGGGCTTTGATGGCAGCAGCGGTTTCCGACTGAACTTTTTTGCGGCTAAGGGCTTCTCGTGCCAGGTTCTCGTCGCCTTTTTGGAGGGCTAACTGCGCCCGTTGTTGCCAGTTGTTTGCTTCGGTTTGCGCTTGGTTTGACTGCTGCTGCATTCGCTTTTGACTGGCGATCGCGCTGGCAACTGCCATCCGCAATTGCACCAAGTCTTCCTGCATATCAATAATGGCTTGATCGAGAATTTTGGCTGGATCTTCAGCAGCACTGACGGCAGCGTTAAGATTCGATCGGACGACGCGGCTAACACGGTCAAATAATCCCATGACTATCTTCCTTTTAAGGGTGTGAAGTGAGAGGGTTTAAGCTTTGTCCTTAGTCTTAGCATAGGTTTTGCTAGCCAGAGAACAAGTTTAAAGGTTGTGGCGCTTTGCCTTACCTGAACATTCTACGAATTTAAAGGGGCGATCGCTGCAAACCAAAGATTGACTCTACCAATAAGTCAATGATTTCAGGGCAAACTGGGGCAGCGCCATCATTCGCCGCCAGCGCCAAGGCTCTTGATAAAGTCGGTAAGTCCACTCTAGGTTATTGTTACGGAGCCAGCCGGGGGCGCGATCTTTGCTGCCTGCCCAAATATCAAAACTGCCGCCTACGCCAATCCAAATGGCATTGGGGCAAATGTGGCGGTGTTCAGCAATCCAAAATTCTTGCCGAGGTACGCCTAGCCCTACGAGGATAATGCGGGGCTGAAGCTCGGCTAGGGTTTGTAGAAGCTGGGGTTGTTCGGCGGGGGTGATATAGCCGTTTTGGGTACCTACGATCGCTACTCCCGGCGCTCGTCTTTGCCATTCTACTGCTGCTGCCTCGCTGACTCCGGGCGCACCACCGTAGAAGAAAATAGGACAAGGCGCAAGTTCGGGCGACCCTTGCGGTATCTGCGAAGCAGCGCGCGTTAACAGCATTTCGGCTAACTCAATTCCAGGACATCGGTTTACCAATTTGCCGCGCAACCTCAGGTAAAACACTACGCCTGCCCCATCAGGAATGACCAACTCGGCTTGACGAATCACAGTTGCCAGGGCTTCGTCTTGTTCTGCTTGCATCGCCATTTCAGCATTGAGCGTGACAATATGCACACCCTTTTTTTGCTGCAATTGGGATAGGAGCCAGTCTACATAGTTGGATTGTAGATGCACAGGCAGCCCCATGACAGAGGCTTGGGGTGGTAGTGAAGGGAGCGATCGGGGCATGGCTTTCTTTAACATCACATAACGCCATTCATTATAAAGAGCGAGTGTTCTCTATAAACCAATTCTTAGTAGACTCGCTTATTAGAGACTCTTTACTGTCACTGTTTACCAAATTGTTTCAACACTAGACATTTGAATTTTGCGATCGCGACTAATCAGCGGCAACCTCAAAAAAAGCGCTGTCGCCGCGATAATCCGATCAGGCAAGTCTGGAACCTGCGATCGCTCCACCTGTTGCATCGCCTGAGCAACATATTTGTCAAATGGGATCTCCACGAATAAGCCATATTCACTGTCTACCTCGCTCAATAGCCGTGTCAGTGTAGTCCTATCAATTCGTTCCTTTTCGCCAAGATAAACAATTTCTGCCAAGGTGATGGATGAGAAAGCAACTTGGTTACCCTCGAACGCAATTTGCTCAATTAGATTACGAGCAGTTATAGAAAGACGCGGGTCTGCAAATAGGTACCAAATAACAGCATGAGTATCAAGAACAAGTCGTGGCATCAAAAATCTTCCCTCGGAAAGTTCGCCCACTCTTCCTGCCGAACTTGCTCAATCTCATCCGCTGAGGGTGCACCTCCTAAGTCGGCACACAGTCCCCACAGAGATTTCCGAGGACTAACCTTATCTGTCGTTAGCTCTCGCTCAATTTCAGGGGCAACTCGCTCAATTAACCGGACTTTATCTATTAAGGAAAGCTGCTTGACCTGGTTTAGCACTTCTTCCAAAGTCACAGATTTTGTCCCAATTCATAAGGTTTCAACAACTTCTATCATTATGGTGTAGAGATTAAGTATTTCCATAGCCTCTTTGCCATGCCCCTCGACTCTTCTGCCCCCAAGCTCATTCTGATTGATGGGCATTCTCTTGCTTTTCGCTCGTATTATGCCCATGCCAAAGGGCGAGACGGTGGGCTGAGAACTTCGACGGGTATTCCTACGAGCGTTTCCTACGGTTTTCTCAAATCTTTGCTCGATACGTTGGATCAAGAAAAGCCGGAATATGTGGCGATCGCTTTCGACCTGAGCGACCCAACATTTCGTCACGAAGCCGACGAAACCTACAAGGCAGGCAGGGCAGAAACGCCAGAGGATTTTATTCCCGATATTCTGAACCTTCAGGAAATTTTGACGGCGCTCAATTTGCCTGTGTTGAAGCTGTCGGGCTATGAGGCAGACGATATTATTGGCACGTTGGCAACCCAGGCTAAAGCGATCGGGATGCGGGTGCAGATTTTATCGGGCGATCGGGATTTGTTTCAACTGGTCGATCCTGAAGGACTGGTGACGGTGCTTTATCTCAGCACTAGCTATGGCAAAGGCACACCCCCACCCAAGGAATTTGGGACTGAGGAAGTGACCCTGAAGATGAGCGTTTCGCCGTCTCAAATTGTGGATTACAAAGCATTATGTGGCGATGCATCGGATAATATTCCGGGCGTGCGCGGCATTGGTGACAAAACAGCGGTGCAGTTGTTGAAGACCTACGGCTCGTTGGAGAAAATTTATGAGTCGTTGGATAAAATCAAGGGCGCTGTTAAAACCAAGCTGGAAGACGGCAAGGACATGGCGCGGCATTCACAATACATGGCGCAAATTCATTTAGATGTGCCGATCGCTGCCAACATAGAAGACTTTCGACTCAAGGGTTTTGATGCCGATGCCGTAGTGCCGCTGTTGGAGAAACTAGAGTTCAAGCTTTTCCTCAGCAAAATTAATCAGTTGCAGCATCAATTTGGGGGCGAAGTTGCCCCAGAGCTTCTGACTCCTGCTCCTCAGCCCGATCGCCAGAAAGTTGTGCCGATTTTTGAAGGGGGCGACACCTGGTTTTTTAGTGCAGAAGAGACTAAAACCAGCCAGCGGATGACTGAAGCGGCGATCGTGCCTCAAATTATTGATACGCCTACCAAGCTGGCTGAACTGGTAGAACGCCTGAAAACTCATCGAGATGCAGTTTCGCCTGTGGCGTGGGACACGGAGACAACTGCTCTAGAGCCGCGAAATGCTGCTTTGGTGGGCATTGGTTGCTGCTGGGGAGCAGGCTTAAGCGATATGGCGTATATTCCTACGGGGCATCAGGTTGGAAAAAATCTAGAACTGGCGATCGTGCTGGAAGCGCTGCGCCCCATTTTAGAAAGTACGGACTATCCCAAATCACTGCAAAATGCCAAGTTCGATCGCCGAGTCTTGCATTTTCAAGGCATTGAGCTTCAGGGCGTGGTGTTCGACACGATGCTGGCTAGCTATGTGCTGAATCCTGAGGCAAAGCATGGCTTGAGCGAACTAGGATTGCGCTATTTAGAGTTTTCGTCCCAAAGCTATGTAGACTTAGTGCCCAAGGGTAAAAACATTGCAGATATTGCTATCTCGGCTGTGGCACATTACTGCGGCATGGATGTGCATTTTACTTACCAACTGGTCGGCAAAATGCTGGCAGAGCTAGAAGAGGCACCAGAACTCTATGCCTTGCTGTTAGAGGTAGAGCTTGCTTTGGAGCCCGTTTTGGCGGCAATGGAAAATCGGGGCATTCGGATAGATCAGGCATATTTAAAGGAATTTTCTAAGCGGTTAGAGATTGATTTGCAGGCGATCGAGAAACGGGCATATGGGGCGGCAGGGAAAGAATTTAACCTTAGCTCACCCAAGCAACTGAGCGAACTATTATTCGACACGCTGAAACTTGATCTGGGAAAATCTCGCAAAACTAAAACGGGCTATTCCACCGATGCGGCTGTCTTAGAAAAACTACAGGGCGATCATCCCGTCATTGATGAAATTTTAGAGCACCGCACGCTGACTAAACTGAAATCTACCTACGTCGATGCCTTGCCCCAGTTAGTGCGTTCAGACACAGTACGGGTTCATACTGACTTCAACCAGGCGGTTACCTCAACAGGGCGGCTGTCATCCTCTGACCCTAACTTACAAAATATTCCGATTCGCACAGCATTTAGCCGCCAAATTCGGGCTGCCTTTATTCCAGAATCAGGTTGGCTGATGGTGGCTGCCGATTATTCCCAAATTGAACTGCGCATCTTAGCGCATCTGAGCCAAGAGCCTGTGTTGTTGGAGGCATATCGCAACCATGATGATGTCCATGCCATTACCGCCAAGCTGATCTTCGAGAAGGACGAGATTACTGCCGAGGAGCGACGGTTTGGTAAGGTCATCAACTTTGGCGTGATTTATGGCATGGGGGCACAGCGGTTTGCGCGGGAAGTAGGAGTTGGGAAAAACGAGGCAAAGATCTTTATCGATCGCTTCAACGAGCGTTACTCTGGTATTTTTCACTATCTCCAGCGAATGCAGCAAGAGGCGATCGCGTTGGGCTACGTCACCACGATCAAAGGACGGCGGCGGTATTTCAACTTCAACAGCGAAAGCCTCAGACAACTTAAAGGCTCTGACCCTAATAGCATTAATCTCGAGCGCTTAAAACTGCGCGACCAGTACGATGCCCAAATGCTGCGCCAAGCCGCCAACGCTCCTATTCAAGGCTCCAGCGCCGACATTATTAAGATCGCCATGGTGCGGCTGCACGAAATCCTCAAGCCGTACCAGGCAAAGCTCTTGCTGCAAGTGCATGATGAACTGGTGTTTGAAGTGCCGTCCGATGAATGGGAAATCTTACAACCTCAAATTAAAACCACCATGGAAGCGGCGGCAGAATTGAGTGTACCGCTGTTAGTCGAGATAGGTGCTGGAGAGAATTGGATGGTAGCAAAGTAGAATTTCAAAAACAGTTGAGACTTCTGAAAGCGATCGAGATTCACTTCCCTTTGGCACAAGTCTGATGAATCCCGTCGTACTTTATTAAATCAGATCGCTAGGATTGACCCGATCGCGACGATGGACTCACCACTTTTTGTAGGGTAGAAATTTACCATTCATAGTAACTTTGACCCGATCGCCCTTGGGGTCTTCTTCCTTCTCAATATCCAAGGTGAAGTCGATCGCGCTCATGATCCCATCACCAAACTTTTCATGAATGATTGCCTTCATCGGCATTCCATAGACTTGCATGATTTCATAAAATCGGTAAAGGAGCGGGTCTGTGGGCACTACTCCCCCCAAGCCTTTAACCCCAGAAGTCATTAAAGGCTCCACCAGTTCAGCGCCTAAGCCTAGGAACGACAGCAGCTTAGTGGCTTCATCTTCTGAAGCGATCGCTTGCCCATAAAACAAAGCTGCAATCCAAACCTCATCTCGCCCTATCACCGTTTCAAGATCAGCAAAACTCAGCCCCTTAGCTTTTTTTGCATCTAAAAGCGTTTGGGTCATTTCTAAAGTGTTCATAACCAACCTAAAGCACATCGGCTTCAGTGTGCCAGAAGTTTAGCGTTTCGATTTGTTGCTAATGAACAAATTTTTTGGAATCAACCGGAGAGAAGAATGCTTCAGCGAAAAGCATACTGAGAGGCTTGAGCCTAAAGCTCCTTAGCCCGAAGATCTTTTGCAAAAAAAACAAATGTATCAAGACCTTGCCGGAAACACCCCCACCCAAGCCTATAACTTGGGTAGCCCGATAACTGCCCAATTTAGAAGTACAGTAAAAACCGCGTTCGTCGGCACGAATGATCCAGTAGATTTCTATCGCTTTACCTTAACGAGATCCAGCAGTATTTCCCTTTCCCTGCGCAACCGAAATCAAGGAAACGCTGATCTTCAGCTTTTAAACCAGCCAAGGAAAGTACTTTTCTCTTCGCAAAAAGGTAGCCAGCAGCGCGATACTATTACGGCTGAACTGGCAGAGGGAACGTACTATATTCGCGTTTTTCCTCGAAAAGGCGATGTAACATATCAGTTAATTTTGGCGATCGCCCAGAAGTTTTTGCCAACCTAGCCTGCTAAGACTCTGGGGCGTGTTTTATTTCTGATCCTGCTTAGCAAGGGCGATTTGAAGCCTGTCTCTTCAAATTCCGCTAACCGACCAAGTCCTGTTAACCTGAGAATAATCAGCACTTTTGTTTGCCCCATGACTGCTACCTCCAACTCTGCCACCCCCAATTCTGCCAAGCATAAGAAAGCTAAAGCACTTCAGCCTAATAGCCGCCGTCCTGCCAAAGAACTTTGCAGCGAATGCGGATTGTGCGATACCTACTACGTTCATTATGTCAAAGAAGCCTGTGCGTTCATTAATCAGCAAATTGCGCCGTTAGAGGAGCAGACCCACGGACGCAGCCGCAACTTAGAGGATCAGAACGATTGGTATTTTGGGGTAAACCAGGAAATGATGGCAGCCCGAAAGCTGGAGCCGATCGCCGGGGCACAGTGGACAGGCATTGTCAGCACGATCGCCATTGAAATGCTCAATCGGGGCTGGGTCGAAGGAGTCGTTTGCGTTCAAAATACCCAGGAAGATCGCTTCCAGCCAATGCCCATCATCGCCCGCACAGCCGAAGAAATTTTGGCAGCACGAGTTAATAAACCCACCCTATCTCCCAATTTGTCGGTGCTAGAGCAAATTGAGAAATCTGGCATGAAGCGGCTGCTGGTCATTGGCGTGGGCTGTCAGATTCAAGCATTACGGGCAGTAGAAAAAGAGTTAGGGCTAGAAAAGCTCTATGTGTTGGGTACGCCCTGCGTCGATAACGTGACTCGCGCCGGATTGCAGAAGTTTTTAGACACAACTAGCCGATCGCCTGATACCGTGGTTTCCTACGAGTTTATGCAAGATTTTCGGGTGCATTTTAAGCACGAAGATGGCTCAACTGAAACCGTTCCTTTCTTTGGCTTAAAAACGAATCAGCTTAAGGATGTCTTTGCGCCCTCCTGCATGAGTTGTTTCGACTACGTGAATTCTCTTGCCGATTTGGTGGTGGGATACATGGGCGCACCCTTTGGCTGGCAGTGGATTGTAGTTCGCAATCAGCAAGGGCGAGAGATGTTGGACTTGGTGCAAGATTTAATTGAAACCCAGGCTGTGATGTCGGTGGGCGATCGCCATAATGCCGTTCAACAAAGCATTCCTGCCTATGATAAAGGGGTAACCCTGCCAATGTGGGCAGCCAAAATCATGGGCGTTGTCATTGAAAAGATTGGACCCAAAGGTTTGGAATACGCCCGTTTCTCTATCGACTCGCACTTTACCCGCAATTACCTTTACGTCAAGCGGAACCATCCTGAAAAGCTAGAAGCCCATGTGCCTGAGTACGCGAAACGGATTGTAGCGCAATATAAACTGCCCGAGTAGCAAAAGCGAATCGTCTGATATTGTGTACCTGTAGCGTTTGCTTGCTAGCGATATCGGCAACATCCTGGCAATATCTGCAAAGTTCATCGTTACCTGTGTATTGCTCGTCAGCTTCGATTCACTTTTATTACCACAGCAGTAAAAATATGCTTAAACAATCTGTTCTTAAATCTCTAATGCCCGCTTGCGCAGTGACTGCACTTCTGAGCATTGGTGCCTTGTCTATAGCCTCTGCTCAGACTCAAACCCGCCCACAAATTCAACCTCCTCGCCCACAACCCGGTACCACCTGTAGTTTTGATGCCAATTCAGGAAAACAAAATCCGCTGGGCATGAGAGCCTTTGTGACAATCCGTGAGGCTGAAGGCAACACAACGTTTATTTATGAACAACTTCCCTCTCCAGTAAGTGGAAGCCAAACGGCTGTGACGATCGCCCAACGTCGAGAACTGACTTTTTACAACACCAATGTTGCTGCTGCCCGTCAGTTAATGTTGAACACGCCTACTTATTACACAACCTTACTGGGGAATGATGATCCTGAAGGTTTTGCACCTGTAAATGCAGTTTTAACCTGCCAAACCAGGGCGATACCGTCGCCCTCTCCCACTCCAATACCCTCTCCTACCCTGACGCCCTCTCCTACCCCAACCTCCTCCCCTAACGCAACAAGACCACCTGCCACGCTTATTTCCAATCTGCCAGATGGTAACTATCGATATTGGACAGGTCGTCCTAGCGGTGCGATCGTCAGCGATGAGGAATTGTTGCAGAATGGCGGCATTCTGTTTGTGTTTCGTAAGCAAGGCAACCAAGTTACCGGGAATTATGGGCAAATTGACAACGTAGGAATTTGTCTGAATGGTCAAGTTAGAGAAAATACCTTAACTGGAATTGCAGTTGAGCAGGGAGATGCATCGGTCATTAGCGCAGGCGATCGCTTTGCGGTTTGGGATGCTGCGGGTTTCTTGCGAGTACGGCGAGGCGTGAAAACGGGCGATCGCATTCAATATAACAGCGCGATCGTTAACTTAAATAATTTCACCCGCATTAACGCTGGAACCAGAGAACCCGTGACTCGCTGTCCTTAGTTTTTAATTCTCGTAGAAATTCTTGTGGGGTGGGTATCGTTCAAAATGCCCACTCCAACCCTTTGGTGAGTTTAGCCTTGAATAGTAAGGGTATAAACTAAGTTGTCAGAAAAACCTCGTCGATCAACGCTCAAGAAATACGTCCCCGCATCTAGAGTACGGCTAATAGTTTGAGCTACGCTACCGCTAGAAAAGATGCGAGAGGTAACTCGCTCCCCGCTATCTATAAGATTATTAGTATTATTATCTTTGAATAAAGTAACGTCTACAGAATTCTCAGAGATGCTACCAACGTTGATATTAGCGGTTACAACTGTGTTCACAGTAAATCGATAAACGTCTACGTTATCGAGTTCACCAATATAGTCTTTCGCAACTAATGTATTTGGCAGGCTACCTAAGGCAAAAGCAGTTGGTGCCTCGCTGCCTGGATCAGGCGAGATGTTGCCAGGATTTTGGGTGGTTGAGAGGATCAAATCATAACCTACTGAGTTATTGAAACTATTAGATTTGACCTGAAGAATGTAATTACCCGCAGGCAAAGCTGTCGCCGAGACAGGCGAACTTGCTCCATTGGAACCACTCCCAGACAAAAAGGATTCCGAACTGTCTGCTACACCATTACCGTTAGAGTCAAGGTAAAGTTGCATAGCAGCATTGCCAATGACATTGCTCACTGTCGCATTAAAGCTGCCAATTTGAGACAAAGTGAATCGATATGAATCGGTAGGATTGGCGCTACCTCCAACAGCCTGCCTTGGAAGGATCTGTGTACCTGTAAGAATTCCGACATCAACAGTGGATGGGACAGGTGCTGGGGGAACACCTGAACCTGAAGGCATACCTGGGACTGAAGGAATTGTAGTGGGAACCGAAGCTTCGCTAACAAGGCTGTAGCGGACTGGTTTATTACTAGCAGACCGTACTCGGATGTAGTAAATGCCAGTTTGAAGCGTTGTGTTGATAGGCTTAGTGCGACCATTCGAGCGATCGCCCTTGCCAATTGTGGCTCCACTGCTATTGAGTAGTGAAAAGTTAATATCAGAGAACCGTGGCGATTTCAACTTGAGCGATAAGGTCTGTTGTCCGGATATATTAAATTGATAGAAGTCAAGTTTATCCGTTCTTCCAACTGCGTTTCGTACTCGATTTTTTCCACTTAAAAGCCCAAAATCACGAGCCTTAGCTAAAGAGTTATCTGCCACTGATATAAGCTCCTTACGTTTACATAAACTGGTTAGAGTTTATCGTCGCATGAGAGAAAGGTCTGAGAGATTACTCAGAAGTTTTTAGCCTATTTGCCTGCTGGATGCTGCTTCAACACTTGCTTCAAATACTGCCCCGTATACGATCGCTCATTCTTCGCCACTTCTTCCGGTGTGCCGATCGCCACAATTTCGCCGCCGCGATCGCCCCCTTCAGGGCCCAGATCAATCACCCAATCGCTACAGCGAATCACGTCCAAATTATGCTCAATCACTAAGATTGAGTTGCCCATATCTGCCAGCCTTTGCAATACATCCAGCAGCTTGTGAACATCGTAAAATGAAAGCCCAGTTGTCGGTTCGTCAATCAAATACAGCGTTTTGCCTGTTGCCCGCCGCGAAAGTTCCGTTGCCAGCTTTAAGCGCTGTGCCTCTCCACCAGAAAGAGTGGGCGCAGTTTGCCCAAGTCGGACATAGCCCAAACCCACATCTACCATGGTTTGCAGGCGGGCAGCGGCTTTAGGGATGTTTTGGAAAAAGTCTTGCGCCTCTTCTGCAGTCATGCTAAGAACATCGGCGATCGACTTGCCCTTGTACTTCACTTGTAGCGTATCTCGGTTGTACCGTGCGCCTCTACACACTTCGCATTGAACATACACATCAGGTAAGAAGTTCATCTCAATGACGTTCACACCCTGTCCGCTGCAAGCTTCACAGCGTCCGCCCTTAACGTTGAACGAAAACTGTCCTGGCTTATAACCTCTAGCTTTCGCCTCAATGGTTTCACAAAAGAGATCACGAATAACATCAAAGACACCTGTATAGGTCGCAGGATTCGATCGGGGTGTGCGTCCAATGGGTGACTGATCAATCACAATTACTTTATCAAGCGCGTTCAGTCCACCAATCTCCTCCATGTCTTTGGGATGGGGAATTTTGTGTCCAAAATGGTGCTGGAGTGCTGGATAAAGTAATTCACTCACCAGAGTTGATTTGCCTGAGCCAGATACGCCTGTGACGCACACCAGTTTGCCTAGGGGAATATCAACATCAATGTGTTGCAAGTTATTGCGGTAGGCATCCCGAATGCGCAAACTGCGACCGTTACCTTCCCGGCGTTCAGCGGGAGTACCAATCACTTGCCGCCCAGAAAGGTAAGCCCCAGTCAGCGATTCTTCACAGTTCAACAAATCTTCGAGTGAACCCGAAGAAACGATCCGCCCACCATGAACCCCTGCACCAGGGCCAATATCAACGATGTAGTCTGCTGCCCGCATGGTGTCTTCGTCATGCTCCACGACGATTAGTGTATTACCCAAGTCTCGCAATTTCGTTAGGGTGTTGAGTAGCCGTGCATTATCGCGCTGATGCAGTCCAATGCTGGGTTCATCCAAAACGTACAAAACTCCGGTTAAGCCTGCCCCAATTTGGGTGGCTAGGCGAATCCGCTGTGCCTCGCCGCCAGAGAGCGTCATGGCAGTACGATCGAGTGTTAGATAATCTAGCCCGACATCCAGCAAAAACTGGAGACGCGCTTTGATTTCTTTGAGTACCAGTTCACCGATTTGTGCCTGACGAGCGGTGAGGTTGGCATCGTTGACCCGCTCTAAACATTCCCGGATTGAGGCACCTGTAAAGTCTTTGATGCCGTACTGCCCAATCCGAACCGAGAGCGCTTCAGGCTTGAGGCGATCGCCCTGACACACTTCGCAAGGTTGATCGACCAAATACTGCTCTAGCTTCTGCTTGTATAAATCTGAGGTAGTGTCTTTATACTGCCGATCTAACATCGGCAAAACGCCTTCATACTTACGCGAATAGCCCTTCGTGTCGCGGTAGCGGGAGTCGGATTCGATGTAGATTTTCTCATCTGAGCCGTGCAAAATAATCTGATGCTGATCGGGTGTGAGTTGATTCCAGGGGGTTTGGATCTCGAACCCGAAAGCTTGCCCGACGCTGTAAAGAAGTGAGAAGTAATAGGTGTTGTCTTTTTCTGACCAGGGGGCGATCGCGGCGTACACAGGCAAACTAGGATCGGGCACCACCAATTCTGCTGAAAAAGTTCTCAGCGTGCCTAAGCCGTGGCAGTTAGGGCAAGCGCCATAGGGCGAGTTGAAAGAAAACAATCGCGGCGATAGCTCCTCCATGACTGCCCCGTGTTCTGGACAAGCAAAGTTTTCTGAGAAAACCAAATCGACAGATTTTAGATCAGTGTCTTTTTCTCTACCGTATTTGCCTGCTGGTTCTGCCGCCATAGCTGGCAATACCGCCAATTGCAGGTCAGGATTTTTGAGTTCCACCACATTGTTCTCAGCGTCGGGCATGACTTCGACAATCACAATCCCTTCCGATCGCTTCAAACAGGTGCCTAGCGAATCGACAATGCGGTCTTGAATACCTTCTTTTTTGACTAAGCGATCGACCACAATTTCAACATTGTGAAACTGATTTTTCTCTAATTCGATCGAATCGCTCAGTTCCCGCACCTCGCCATCAATCCGCACCCGCACAAAGCCCTCCGAGGCAAGACTCGAAATGAGCTTTTTGTGCGTTCCCTTCTTGCCCCGCACCACAGGTGCAAGAATTTGAAACCGAGTCCGATCGGGCAGTAGCATGATGCGATCGTACATTTGATCAATCGTCTGCGGCACGATGGAACGATCGCATTGAGGACAGTGGGGTTCGCCTGCTCGCCCATATAACAATCGCATATAGTCATAAATTTCTGTCACCGTGCCGACAGTCGATCGCGGGTTGTGAGAGGTTGATTTTTGATCAATCGAGATCGCTGGACTTAACCCCTCAATGGCATCGACATCCGGTTTATCAACCTGTCCCAAAAACTGACGGGCGTAGGCACTTAAAGATTCAACATAGCGCCGCTGTCCCTCTGCAAAAATTGTGTCGAAGGCAAGGGAAGACTTGCCTGAGCCAGAAACTCCAGTCAGGACAACGAGGCGATCGCGAGGAATTTCCAGATCAATATTCTTGAGGTTGTGCTGCCGTGCTCCCCGAATGCGAATTGTATTTTGGGGGTTGGCTGGCGAGTATTTGCCATTGCCATTCTGAAGTTCAGCACTAGGAGGATGATCAGCACTGGAAATATCAGCGGTGCGGGTGCGCTTGGGCATAGGGGGCGGCTAGAGGAGGACAGGGACTAAAGAAAACTAGGGGCAAGGCAGGAAATAGTTCTTAACAATTCTATCGTTAACTCTCCAGGGAGTTGATCCGATCCCATAAAGTTTCTAACCTCTAAGGTTAAAGTCAGTTTGCTAAGAGAGTTGCATGAAAATACAACCCCAGTGAGATGCATTGACTTTTCAGCCCCCTAAATCCCCCATTCTGGGGGACTTCCGAACCACCTTTCAAAGTCCCCCAGAATGGGGAATTTAGGGGGCGATTCAGGGTGTTATTTAATTGCAACTCCCTAACGTGAATCGATCCTAGCGTGATTTGACTAATTAGTTTCTCTGTACTAATCAAAAAAGTACCTGCTCTTCGTCTCTGCATAACGTGCTGATCCCGACTTCTGATAGACTTTCTTACTAGGGCATAGTCCAGGTCAGAGTCCACAGAACAGCGTTAAATCAATAGTTATAGAGGGTATCCCGGTGGAAAGTACATTAGGTTTAGAAATTATTGAAGTCGTTGAGCAAGCGGCGATCGCGTCGGCTCGGTGGATGGGAAAAGGCGATAAGAACATGGCTGACCATGTGGCAGTAGAAGCCATGCGGGAACGGATGAATAAAATTCATATGCGCGGTCGGATCGTGATTGGTGAAGGCGAACGAGACGATGCGCCCATGCTCTACATCGGTGAAGAAGTGGGAGTTTGTACCCAGCCCGATGCCAAGGACTTTTGTAACCCTGAAGAACTGGTAGAAATTGACATCGCTGTTGACCCTTGCGAAGGCACAAACCTCTGCGCCTATGGTCAACCTGGCTCTATGGCGGTTCTGGCGATCGCTGAGAAAGGTGGCTTATTTGCCGCCCCCGACTTTTATATGAAGAAACTGGCTGCGCCCCAAGCTGCTAAAGGTCATGTTGACATTAATAAGTCAGCCACCGAAAACCTCAAAATTCTAGCTGAGTGCCTTGATCGGGCGATCGAAGAACTCGTGATTGTGGTGATGAAGCGCGATCGTCACACTGACTTAATTCAAGAAATTCGGGATGCAGGCGCTAGAGTTCGCCTAATTTCAGATGGTGATGTCTCAGCAGCTATTTCCTGTGGTTTCTCTGGAACCAACATTCACGCCCTGATGGGAATCGGTGCTGCTCCTGAAGGCGTTATTTCAGCGGCGGCAATGGTCTGCTTGGACGCACATTTCCAAGGTCAATTGATTTACGATCCTGCCATTGTTAAGACGGGTCTGATTGGCGAGAGTCGCGAAAGCAACGTCGATCGCCTCAAGTCTATGAACATCACTGACCCTGACAAAGTTTATGAGGCAAATGAGCTAGCTTCAGGCAAAACCCTCTTGTTTGCGGGTTGTGGCATTACCTCTGGCACATTAATGGAAGGTGTACGCTTCTTTAACGGCGGCGCTCGTACTGAAAGCTTAGTTATCTCCAATCAGTCCAAAACTGCTCGGTTTGTAGATTCTGTCCACATGTGGAACAAGCCCAAGCACATCGAATTGAAGTAAGAGGTTGTCTGAGAAGTCTAGGTTGCTATCCAATCCACCCCCTAAATCCCCCATTTTGGGGGACTTTGAAGAAGGACTGGCTCGGAAGTCCTGCCCCAAAATGGGGGGTTGGGGGGCGAGTGTCAGAATCTTTGATACTTCTCAGACATCCTCTAAGGAACTGAGTTATTTTCAAATCTAATGTTGACGAGTGAAAGTATGAGCCGATATCAAAGCCCCTCTCCTGAAGGAAAGGGGTTTAGGGAGAGGTTTCTCTCGCTGCACTTAACCCTTTAGCCTCTTCCTTAAGAGAGCAGAGGAAGCGGAGTTCACGCTGCGATTCACTAATGACGAGCCGTTCTAGTAGAGTGGCTCGTCTGTCTTTCACTGTCTCTTGCATTCACAAAAGTCTCTTGTATTCGCAGTCTCTTGCATTCACAAAAATTTACGTTGTCTGTCCTCTCTAACGCAAACATTGCTGCTCTAAGGATTACAGAGAATTGGTAAACTTTCTGTTAATTGGTGTTTGAGTGATGTTCGCACTCACGTATTTGTTTAAAACACGCAAACTATAAGAAACGCTCGTTTTTTAGCCTGTTAGATTTGCCCTAATTAGCGATGCTAACAGACAGTCAGATAAAATTTTGGGAGGAAGGATGAACATAATTGTCGTGGGACTGAGCCATAAAACAGCCCCTGTAGAAGTGCGCGAAAAACTGAGCATTCCCACCCCGCAAATGGAAGCGGCGATCGCTCACCTTTGCAGCTACCCCCACATTGAAGAAGCAACTATCCTTAGCACTTGCAACCGCTTCGAAGTTTATCTAGTCGTCCGCGAAACTGAGCAAGGAGTCCGGGAAGTCTGCCAGTTTTTAGCAGAATACAGCAAGCTTGCTCTGCTCCAACTTCGTCCCTACCTATTTACTCTGCTCCACCAAGATGCTGTCAGCCATCTGATGCGTGTCTCTGCCGGACTCGACAGCCTAGTCCTGGGTGAGGGGCAAATTCTAGCCCAAGTCAAGCACACTCACAAAGTAGGGCAACAGTGCGAAGGCATTGGGCGCGTCCTTAACCAACTTTTTAAGCAAGCTCTAACCGCCGGCAAACGAGTCCGCACCGAAACCAGCATTGGTACAGGTGCTGTTTCCATTAGCTCGGCAGCCGTCGAACTGGCACAAATGAAGGTGAAAAACCTTGCTGCTAGTCAAATTGCCGTTATTGGCGCAGGCAAGATGTCGCGCCTTGTGGTGCAACATCTATTATCTAAAGGCGCGACGCAAATCACGATCGTCAACCGCTCTATGCAAGGCGCTGAAGAACTGGCGCAGCAGTTTAAGGATGCAGATTTGAAGCTTTGCATCCTAGCAGATCTCATCCCCGTCGTTGCTGCATCAGATCTGGTATTTACTGCCGCCACAACTAGCGAACCCCTGCTCGATCGCACTAGCTTAGAAGCTGTCCTAGAACCTCATCAAACCCTTATGCTGTTCGATATCGCCGTGCCGCGCAACGTTGCCGCCGATGCCAACGAACTGCCCCATGTTTGGGTGTTTAACGTGGATGACCTGAAGGCAGTAGTGGCGCAAAATCAGGAAAGTCGCCGCCAAATGGCGTTGGAAGCAGAAGGAATTTTGGAAGAAGAAGTAGAAGCATTTGATATTTGGTGGCGATCGCTCGACACGATTTCCACCATTAGCAGCCTTCGCAACAAAATCGAAACTATCCGTAGTCAGGAAATGGAAAAAGCACTCTCGCGCCTAGGCTCCGAGTTTGGCGAAAAGCATCAAGAAGTTATTGAAGCCTTAACACGCGGCATTGTTAACAAAATTCTCCACGACCCAATGGTACAACTTCGCGCTCAACAAGACATTGAGGCACGCCGGAAAGCCATGCAGACGTTGCAGGTATTGTTCAATCTCGAGACTCAACAAATAATTTAGAAACCCCAGACATCTGGCTGGCTAGCGAAGTCAGATGTCTTGACAGTCGGATTCTATACGACAGTATCCTATAGCTTGACCGATTTCAACTGACTACGAGGGTCAAACACTCGACTCGCTCGTACCTTTTCGTACAACTCTCGCTCCACCTCGGTTAAATCAGTCGGCGGCACAATGATGACCTTGACAAGCTGATCCCCTCTGCCATCTTTAACTTTCCGCCATCCCTTGCCCCGCAGCCGCAAAGTTTGCCCTGAGCGAATGCCTGCGGGAATATTCATCGTGACAGAACCCTCGGGGGTCGGCACTTCAATCGAGGCACCTAAGACCGCTTCATCAGGGGCGATCGCGACCTCGCACAACAAATTATCCCCATCAAACTGAAAGAACGGATGGGGCTGCGTTTCCATCACTAAATATAAATCGCCCCGCTGCTGATTGTAAGGATTAATCTGTCCCTTACCCTTCACCCGAATCCGACTCCCTGGCTTTGCCCCAGCTGGAATCCGTACCGTTACCATTTCGCCATTCAAACTTAGGCGCTTTTGCACGCCATGAAACGCTTCAGCCAGTGTCAGGGCGATCGGCGACTCAATATCCTGTCCTGCCCCTGCCGGATCGCCACCATAGCCAGAAAAATCTCCATACCCTGACCCTGGTGCGCCCGGACGATAGGTATAGCTACTGCTACTGCTGCTTCTGCGCTGCGCTCCTGGAGGAGTGCTCCCAAAGCGACCCAACAGTTCATCAATAAACTCATCAAAATTGTTGTATTTACCAAAGTCAACGCTATTTGCACCCACTCCGCCACCATAAGGTGAGCCAGATGTGCCCGCCTGCTTCCAATACTGACCAAACTGGTCATACTTCCGCCGCTTATCTGGATCTGACAGCACCTCGTAAGCTTCACCGACTTCTTTAAATTTTGCTTCTGCCGACTTGTCTCCAGGGTTTACGTCCGGGTGGTATTTCCGCGCCTGTTTGCGATAGCTCTGCTTAATCTCATCAGCAGTGGCGCTTTTCCCTACACCCAGCGTCGCATAATAATCTTTGAAATCAGTCGCAGCCATTCCGGTTTCCCTATGGATTTTACATAAAACACCTATCCTTAACCTATCAGGACTTTGAGTGATTTAGGTTCGGTTCCAAAGCTGGAAATAGGGAAATTGCCGTACCTAGCTCAAAATGCCTAACTCGACTTTATTCTTCAGGTAGGTCAGAATTATAGCCTTCACCATCAATCCAATCTAAAAGGCTAATCCAAAGCTCATGGAAAGCATAGGTCAACCAACTAAGTTGCTGAATGTTGTTATGAACTGCGTCTAATTCTTGAGGATATTGATCCAATAACCATTGTTGTAGCTCTCCATTATGAACAGTTTCCAAATGGGCAAAAATATTTTCTTGCTCAACATCAATCAATTCTCTAAAGGATTCATGCTCCTGATCAAATTGACAGGGATCAGTCAGAGCCAGCTTGGGATGATCTTGAACCGCGACCTTAACAAACTCAATGATTCTTCGGAAGGCTTGCAAGGCTTCGTTCAAGTCATCATAACGTCGCGTAATGTTATCTTTGGCTTCGTTGATTTGACACAAGGTTTCTAACTCAGTTTGACCCAGTATTGCTGGATATAGATAACGAGGAATCAGCATGACGATCGCCCCTCTCTGGCTCAGATCATCTCTTAGTCTTTCATCAATCCCCAAACTTCCTTCAAACCGAGTTGCAATAACATGGGCACCCTGCAAATTGACTCTGGTTAAGTTGGCGCTGCTCAGGTTTGCATCATTCAAAGTTGCTCCACTCAAATCAGCTTCGTTTAAATATGCCCGATTGAGTAAAGCGTGACAGAGTTCTGCCCCTTGCAAGCACGCACGCAGCAAAATCACCTCAGTCATTTCAGCCCGATTCAAGGTCGTATTTTTAAGATTGGCACCGCTTAAGTAAGCGCGGCTTAATTTTGCATCATCAAGGTTACAGCCTTCTAGAATGGCATCACTTAAATTAGCCCGAAACAGCTTAGCATTTTGCAGGTTGGCACCCTGCAAATTTGCTGCTACTAAAAGAGCACCGCTCAAGTCTGCGTTGGCTAACTGGGCATTGCTTAAGTTGATGCCTCGCATGTCTGCCCCAATAAGCCTTGCACCCTGAAGATTGGCTTGGTGGAGGGTGGCAAAGGTCAAGTTGGCTCGGTTCAGCGACACTGCCTGAAGATCAGCATGGCTTAAATCTGTTCCTCTTAATCTAGCGCCATCCAGTCTGGCACAGGTTAATTGAGCACTATTTAGCTTGGCGCGCCGCAAGCGCGTTCCCAAGAGTTGGGCTTCGATCAGAAAAGCATGATTCAAATCAGCGCGTTCCAGGTTAGCGCGCTGTAAATCGGTACGGTATAGGCTGGCGTTGCTCAAATTCGCATTAATTAAATCGGCACCTGTGAGGTTTGTGTCACTTAGATTTGCATGGCACAGGTTGGCATTATTAAGGTCAACGCGCCGTAGGTCTGCACCTGAGAGGTCGGCACCCGAAAGATTAGCGCTTGAAAGATTAGCGCCGGAAAGATTAGCTCCCCTTAAGTTAGCGCTACTTAAGTCGCAGCCTCGTAAGTCAAAACCTTGTAGGTCAGCCCCTTGTAAATCAGTTCCGGGGCAATTTCCATAAGCACACAAATCAGCAGGTAAGTTTGTCATGGGCTTTTGTCCATCACGACTAGTTTTCAATCATTCAGTTAATGTTTTGGATAAATTTAACGAGGATCAGCGCCGATCGGGAAATCAAAGCGATCGCCCCGTCAGAGCAGTTTAAGCCAGATCAACCGTTATTTTTGTACAGATGGACACATATGTACGCATTGTGCGCATGTCATTTCTAAGAGAATCCAGAGCCAGTGCTTATCTACAAATCAGTTTACAAACGTATGATTCACGACAAATCAAATAACAATGCGCATATAAAATAAGCCCTATCACTTTAAGTTGGATGAGACAAATGACAAGCTTGGATCAAACCTTAAACAGCCGTCATCGTGGCAGACCCATGCTCTCCAAAGCTGAACGAAAGCGGGCAAGAAACTTATCAGTCTCTGATGAAGCTTGGAAAAAATTAGAAGAACAAATTCAGAGCTTATCGGTCAAAACGGCTTCTGAACTGGTTGAGAAAATTGGGCTAGGTCAGATTCAGTTAATCACAGCAGAATCATCAACCTTAGGAGATATCCCCATTTGCCGTCGGCTGAAGGCGTTGATGGAAAAGCCTATTGCTGCGTTTGGATCAATTTTGGCATTTGTGCGCCGTACCTGTTGGCAACTCAATCTTGAACCCTCTGATGCACGGGTTTATGACATTACGTTGAAGGCAAGCACCATCGTTTTCTATGCGGGTTATACCCATCCTGATGTTCTCATTAATAATCCCAGCGCTTTGACCAAGTGGCTGTGCTATGAAATTTTGCAAGCTGAAGCCGATCGCCAACCCCCGCAACAATCGCCCCTGGCTTGCACAAGGGGTGAACTCTCTGAAATTGAACCGTCTGAAGTTGAACGAATTTTTTGGCAAATTAACCACGCCTTCGATCGCCTAGAAATGGCAGCGCGATCGCCTGAATACAAAGCTCTCAAAATGAAAACCATGGACGGCTTAACTATCAAACAAATTAGCCGCATCTTCAAGCTGCAAAAACACGAAGTCAGCAAAGTTGAAGTGAGCCGCATGATTAAGCAAGGCTTGGTAAATTTTCGAGAGTTATTCTACGATGTCCAAGAAGACGTGTCGCACACCCTTGATGTAGCCCCTTCTCAAAACAGGCAACAGGTACAACAAACTGCCCAAAATTACCTAGAACTAGCACTGCAAAAAACTTTGACCGATAAAGCGTTAGGACAATTGCAGGATATTCTCTTGGCAACCAGCCATGACCCCTATTTAGATTTCTGGTTAAACGAAATTGATTACTGTCTGCGCGATCGCATCCCTTTTCTACAAAAGCACAACAGTAAAACGCTCGAACCTGATGCAGCCGTCGGAGACTTACTAGCAGAAAACCTCGAAGAACATCTTCTACAGAAAAAGAAAGAGATCGATCGAGAGTTAGCGTTTTGTCAGACTGCCCAACAGATCCAACAGGTGCTAGAAACCTATGCTGAAAAGGAGGCGATCGCCAAGCTATCCATTAAGCACCTGCTTAGCTAAACGACCCATTGGGGTTCATGAAGGAATGAGAATGAGAATTAAATGATTGTGTTGTCGGCGATCGTCGCTCCTTTAATCGTGACAATAATGCCACTGCGAATATAGAAGCCCAAATCTTCACGCTCCGCCTCTTGAACATTGTCCTTATTGATGATTTGGACATTTCGACCGATGCGCCCGTTCTTATCAATAATGGCCCGCCGAATAGTTGTATTCATACCAATGCCAATTGGCACACTGCCCCGCGCGATATCAGCTTCTCGGTCTGGAAGAGGCTGATAGAAATCTGCCCCCATCAACAAGGAATCTTGAATGGTGCAGCCCGACTCAATCCGAGTCCGAATTCCTAAAATTGAATGGTGAATTTGACAGTCTTTCATAATTGAGCCATCGCCAATCATGGAATCTGTCACTCGACAGTTTTGCATCTTGCTAGGTGGCAAGGCACGACCTCTAGTATAAATAGGAGCCTTTTCGTCGTAGAAGCTGAACGCAGGATGGGGATGCTGGGTCAGCGCCAAGTTGGCATCATAGAATGCTTCAATGGTTCCAATGTCTTCCCAGTAGCCATTGAATAAATACGCCTGAATATTATGGTCTATGGAAGCCGCCGGAATAATCTCTTTACCAAAGTCTGTTTGATCAGGATATTTCTTGAGAAGATCAACCAAAACCTGAGTGCTAAATACATAGATGCCCATTGAGGCAATATAAGGGCTGGCGATCGCCTGCTCAGGCGTTAGTCCCAAGGTTGTTGTATCGACCTGCATCTCATGAAGGGCATCGCCTTTAGGCTTCTCACTAAAGTCAATGATCTTTCCGTGGTCATCAATTTTCACGAGTCCAAAGTCAGAGGCGCGCTTCTCATCTACGGGCAACACCGAAATTGTAATGTCGGCTCCAGTATCTCGGTGGCGCTGCACAAACTTGGCATAGTCCATGCGATAGAGATGATCGCCTGAGAGAATTAAAAACTCGCTCACGTCCCATTCTTTGAACAAGGGAAGATACTGACGCACTGCATCTGCTGTGCCTTGAAACCAGTTGGGGTTTTCGGGAGTTCGTTGAGCCGCTAAAACTTCTACAAAACCCTCATGGAAGCCAGAAAAGCTGTAAGTACGAGAAAGATGTCGATTAAGAGAGGCTGAGTTGAACTGAGTTAGAACGTAAATCTTATAGATGTCTGAGTTAATGCAATTACTAACTGGAATATCGATCAAGCGATACTTCCCGGCAAGAGGCACGGCAGGTTTTGCTCGTAGCTTCGTTAAAGGATATAAACGGGTGCCAGCACCGCCGCCCAAAATGATTGCTAATACTTTTTTCACAAAGACCTCTTAACCGTTTCTTTATACTTCACGTACTCCCAAACTTTAGTGTCTGATGGTATGTGGAAGTTGGCAAGAGGTTATAGATACAAGATCATGAGGTCGCTAGAAGTTTGATCCCCATTTAGTCCGCTAGAGGATTGAGATCAGTTCACAGAACTAACTTAGGGGAGATCAGATTTACTAGAGTGATGAGTGTTGTTCTAGTGATCTGATTTCATTTTTACAGAGGGATCAGGATGGACAGAGAAGGTGAGGACAGTCTCGTCAACGCCTTTTAGTTGCAGCGGGCTGAACTTGGTAATGGTGTCTTCTTCTAGTTCTAAGTAATCTGCGACAGCCGCGGAAACGAGGATAGAGCTAGGTTCGGCAGCTTCTTGAATCCGGGCGGCAATGTTGACGCTAGGACCGATCGCCGTATAGTCCGATCGCACCGGACCGCCAAACATGCCTACAACAGCAGTGCCCTGATGAATGCCGCAGCGAAACTGCACCCTAGGGATGCCTTGAGCTTCCCACCGATCGTTGAGAGCCGCGAGGGAGCGATACATTTGGCGGGCAGCGGCGATCGCGCGTTTCACCTGCTCGTTAGGGCTAAGTTCTTCGGGGGCACCAAAAATTGCCAGAATTGCATCTCCCATAAACTTGTCTACTGTGCCGCCATTCTCAAAAATAGCGTGGGTCATTTCGGTCAAATATTCGTTGAGTAGTTCGGCAACCCGGCGCGATCGCAAATTGTTCGAGAGCTGCGTAAACCCAATAATGTCGCTAAACAAAATAGTAATCATCCGCGGTTCTGGACGTAAATCCAACGTCAGGTTGCCCTCAGCCGCTTTCTTCACTAACGATGGCGGCAAGAAGCGCCCTAAAACCGATTCGGTCAGGTAGGTATTCAACGCAGCGACCCGTTGCTCGTTTTCTTTGAGGGCAAGCAGGTTGCGCACCTCTGCCACTAGCTCCCGGTTATTAAAAGGCTTTGACAGGTAAGCATCTGCTCCTTTTTCGGCTCCTTCTAGTCGCGTGTCTTCATCCGCTTTAGCCGTTAACAGAATGATTGGAGTTCCTCTTAACGCCTCGTCTTGACGAATCATGCCGATCATTTCTAGCCCAGATACCATTGGCATCATCAGATCAGTAATGATGAGGTTAGGGCGATGGGATTGGACAACCTGGAAACCCTCAGCGCCATTCCGAGCAGTCAAAATCCGATGTCCCATCTGTTGCAGCACACCAGAAACATAGTTCCGCATATCGGCATTGTCTTCTACCACCAAAATTGTGGCGGTTTTTGCCAGTTCTGCCTCACCTGGCGCAGTGGGCAACGGGGAAGTTGGGGCGACTGCCAAAGCAGAGGGCAGCGGATTTTCGGTTTGTTGATGTGGGTCAGTGTCTACATCTGCCAGTTCAACCTGTGCCCGACTTTGTTCAATCTCTACTGGAATCTCAATGATCTGAGCCGTTGGTAAGTGAGTCGTCCCTGTTTGTAACCACACAGAAAAGCTCGTACCTTCGCCGTAAATTGATTCAACCGTAACTTGCCCACTATGCATTTCCACCAATTCTTTCACTAGAGACAGCCCTAAGCCGCTGCCTTCATGGCTGCGACTTGCTGAGCCGTCGGCTTGGCGAAAGCGATCGAACAAATGAGGAATTTGGTCAGGACGAATGCCAATGCCCGTATCTTTAACCTGCATTAAGCAATGATCGCCCTCCTGCCTGAGGATGATCTCAATTTTGCCGCCTGCTTCGGTAAACTTAATGGCATTGGATAGCAAGTTGTAGAGAACTTTATCAAATTTTTCTAGATCTAAATAAACTGCTGGACATTCTTCTAAATGAGGCAATAGGCGGATTTGCTTCTTTTCGCAGTAGGAGGCGAAGGAGCCGACCACTTGGTTGACAAACTCCAAGAGATTGCAAGGACGGAACTTGGGCTGCATCAGTCCTGCATCTAGGCGCTGCAAATCGAGCAGTTGGTTAACCAAGCGGAGTAAGCGGCGGGAGTTACGAAGGGCAATGACAGACTGGTCGTAGGAAAGTCCTTCTTCTTGGGCAACCGCAGATTCTAGAGGCCCAATTGTTAACGTTAAGGGTGTGCGGAACTCGTGGGAGACGTTTTGAAAAAACTCGGTTTTTTGTTTGTCGAGTTCAAGCAATTGCTCTGCCTGCTGCCGCATGGTTTGGTACAGCCGAGACTGCTGCACGGCGATCGCTGCTTGAGCGGCTACAGCCTGAGCCAGACCTATTTCAGCCGTTTCCCAGCGCCGAGGCTGGCGAGTTTGGCGCAAGGAAATGCTGCCAATGATCTTGCCATCGTATAGCAGGGGCACGACTAAGAGGGCACGAGCAGGCGATCGGAGCAGCATATCAGTCACATTCAGTTCTAACTGATCGCTCACATCATCAATCACGACTGGAGCCTGCGTCTCCAGTAATTGCTTCAGAACAGGATTTCCCTCAATAGGAGCTTTAGACTGCGGTAACAGTGGCTGTTGCTCTTCGTTGGCATCATGTAAACCCACGCACTGGACAAACTCATCTTCTTCAGTCCACAAAGACAAAGCACAGCCATCGGCATGAAGCGCTTGCCCAAGCTGCTGAGTAATAGCAGCAAAAATTTCCTGAGGATCGAGGCTAGAGCGAATCGCCGCCGTAATGGTGTTAACTAATGCCTCTCGTTTCGCCAAAGCTCGGACTTGCTCATAGGCTCTTGCCTGAGACAAAGCCAGGGCAGCTTGATCTGCCACCATCCTAATCAGCTGAACTTCGTCGTCTTCCCAGGTGCGCGGCTTACCGCATTGGTGCAACGCCAGAACTGCCATCAAATCTTGCTGAAGGACAAGGGGGACAATCAAGCTAGAGACGATTCCAGCCGCCTGGTATGCCTGCCGACGGAGATCTTTTACATCTCCCTGGATTCGTTCGTCAGTTTGAGCCTCATTAATGACCTGAACTTGACGGGTTTCCCAAAGGGTATGCGCCAGGCTGCTGGAGCTACCATCCATTCGTGACAAAGAGATTTCTGAAGTCGCTTGTCCTGCACCAGGAGCCGGAATCGTGTAGACAAACCACTCGTCTTCTAAGTGTCCGTTTTGAAAAGGACGGAGAAGGCAGCAGTCTACCTCAAACATGTGCCCGACTGTCTCCACAATGGTTTGGAGAATTTCTTGGTAACTGAGGGCACTGCGAATGGTGTTGGTGACTGCATTGAGCAACGACTCTTGCCGCAGCGTGCGCTGAAGCTCTTGAGTACGGGCTTTGAGAATGCTATGGGTATCTGCGGCTTGGCGCACCACGACTTTGAGTTCGTCGTCGTCCCACGGCTTAGTAACATATTTGAAGACTTTGCCAGAGTTAATGGCTTCTACCAAATCGCCCACGTCGGTATAACCCGTGAGAATGATTCGAATCGTATCGGGATATTGGGTTGCCGTCAGACCCAAAAACTCCGTGCCGCTCATGAGCGGCATTCGTTGGTCTGAAATGATGACAGCGACCTCGCCCTGGCGATCGAGAATCTCTAGGGCAGCCGGGCCGCTTTCTGCTTTCAGCACCTTGAACTCGCGGTGAAAGATGCGATAAAGCAGATCTAGGTTATCCGGTTCGTCATCAACAACAAGGATCGTGAACTTGGTTTTAGTCTTTACATTCATAGCTTTCAGCATTGATCTCGGAGAGATGCCTGCATAAAGAGTTCCCAATTCTGGAAGAGCATAACCTTGAGAAAAGTAAAAGAAGGCAAAGAAATTTGATGCTTTTTGTTTTTTCCTTAACGAATCAGTAGCGAGTTCTCAGGAATTCCTTTGATCGAGTCGTAAAAGCTAGGTCGAAAATGCCAGACTAAAATAGAGGCATTCCATTTCATTCAGCCATGTCTACATCTCCTTTCCCTCGCAACTGGTCGGGTGACTTACCTCAAAATGGAGGTGCAAGTCCTTGGGGCAGAACACTTCCTGTGGCAGTTCGATCTGTTCAGCAACAGGACTTGGCAAGCTTGGCGGAGGTTTTGGTCAATAGCTTTCATTCCAAGGCAGGCATATTGGGGCTTCTTTACCCCTTATTAAGAATGGGAATTTACGAGGACTTACGGAGCCGATTGCGGAATAAGACCCACCGATATGTCTGTTTAGTTGCGGTTCATACCTCTAAAACAGAGACGTTCAATGCGGCACATCTGCACCAGTTAGCCACGATACCGAGGATGGTCGATTGTCCGATCGGCACCGTCGAGCTAACGGTTCGAGCCTCTCAGCCCTGGCACACACGTCAAGGCACTGGATATCTTTACCTTTCTAACTTGGCAGTGCAAGCTGAATATCGCTGTCATGGGGTTGCTCAGCAGCTATTACAAGCTTGCGAACAAACAGCGCTGGACTGGGGATTTGAAAATATTTATCTTCATGTTTTGGAAAATAACGCTTCTGCACGGCGGCTGTACCGGAAGGCGGGTTACCAACTTCATGAAGTAGAGACAGGGATAGGGACGTGGTTATTGGGGCAGCCGAAGCAATTGTTTCTGCGAAAGGTTTTGGTCAATCGGTCAGTAACTTGAAGGAGGATCGACCTATGTTTTTAGTGACAGGTGCAACGGGGGAGCTAGGACGTAAGATTGTGAGCTTGCTTCGACAAAGAGCGATCGCGGTAAGAGCATTTGTACGCCTTACCTCTCGGTATGGAGAGTTGGAGCAGCGGGGCGCAGAAGTTTTTATTGGAGATTTGCAGCAGGAGCGGGATATTCAGAAGGCTTGTCAGGGAGCGCAGTATGTGATCAGTGCCCATGGCTCGAATGAGTTTAATCGAGGTAAACCTGAGGCGATCGATTATCGAGCAAATGTTGATTTGATTGATGCGGCTAAAGCGGCAGGTGTGCAGCACTTCGTCTTTATTTCGGTGCTCGGAGCCGATCGCGGCTATGAAGATGCGCCTGTGTTCAAAGCAAAGTGGGCAGTCGAGCAATATCTCAGAGCCAGTGGGTTGAACTTCACGATTTTGCGTCCCTCTGGGTTTTCATCTAATTTACTGCCTTTGGCAGAACGATTTCAGCAAACGGGCATTTATCTATTGATTGGTGATCCCAAAAACCGATCGTCTATTGTCAGTATCGACGACTTAGCACGAATTGCTGTTGACTCAGTAAGCGTGGAAGGGGCGCGTAATCAAGCTTTGCCTGTAGGAGGGGCGCAGGCTTTAACACGAGATGAAGTTCCTCAAATTTTTGGGCGAATTTTTAACCGACAGCCACTGATTATCAATCCGCCTTTGGCAGCGCTAGATGGAGTAAGGGCACTGTTGGGCTTTGTGAACCCAGACTCGCAGGAAGCTTTAGGAACCTTGCGATCGCTCCTGGCTAACGAGTTCTTCTGCACGCCCACCGAGATTCAGCACCTAGAAACGTTGTTTAATTTCAAGCTAGAAACGTTGGAAAGCTACTTGCGGCGCTATCTTAGCGTTTAAGATCTTAGTGTTTAAGCCAATCCAGATACCAGTGACAGCCCATTGCGATCTGGATCAAGGAGGCTAACGGTGGTGCCTCCCCACGCCTGCTCTTGCGGTTTGCCCATGAACTCTACGCCACGGGTCGCCAGATCCCTATAGACTTTATCAACATCTTCAACGCTAAAAGATAGCCCTGCAAACCGTCCTACTAAGTTTGGCTGGCTGCCTTCGGTAACCTTTTCAACGACTAGAGAGACGCTGCCCAAGTCAAAAAGTAGAAAGCCTTTATCTCTGCCATCTGCCTTAAGAGGCATTTCTAGCAGATCGCAGTAAAACTGTTTGGCGCGTTCAATATCAGTGACAAACAAACGAACGGTGTTGAGCATCCAAGCGTTCATGGTCTTGTCCTCTCTCAGGTAAAAGGGTAGAAATTATCTCTATTGCGTCATTATTCCCTAACTTTATTTTGTTATTTTTACAGACCGGATGGCAATGCTAAAGCGATCAAAATAGCGACGATCGCTCCAATTAAAGTATTCAAAATATTGACCACATCATGGGTGAGCCAGCCTACCTTGCCTTCAATGGTCGCTCCAATCAAGCTTTCAATATTGGTAGCAATGAAAGCCGCGATCGCACAAATCCCAATTCCCACGGGGCTAATTAGACCCACTAGCCAGGCTAGGGTGGCGATCGCAATGGAACCTACGATTCCGGCTAACGTTCCCTCTAAGCTAACGGCTCCCTCAGTGCCCCGAGGGACAGCCTGTAAGGTCGTGATCAAAAACGTTCGCTGTCCGTAAGCTTTGCCAATCTCTGTGCCACACGTATCTGCTAGTTTGGTGCCAATACTAGCCACGTAGGCCAACTGTAAAAGCGGCACCCAACTTTGAGCATCACTAGAGCCATTCCAGTTTGCCCAATAAACTCCCAGCGCACAAAACGCGCCAATTAACGCCGATCCCCAAACGTTCTCAGGGCCTCTCGCCCCCGATCGCTTTTCGGCAATTCCTAGCGCCTCTTTTTGTGCTATTCCAATCCGAGTCACAGCAGAACCTACCAGAAAGTAAAACATCATCACCCCATAGCCTCGCCACCCCAACGTGCCCCAAAGGATAATACCTAGCGCTCCAGCGTGGAGAAGTCCGGCAGGGGTCAACAGCTTTTTGGGGGCGAGGGCAGCGATCGCCATCAGTCCAGCATTTAGTCCAAAGCCAATCAGCCAAGGAGTAACCATAGGAAAATTTAAGAAGGAATTGAAGTGAGAAGACAGTCTTAGAGGATGTCTGAGAAGTATCAAAGATTCTTACACTCGCCCCCCAAATCCCCCATTTTGGGGCAGGGACTTCCGAGCCACTCCTTCTTCAAAGTCCCCCAAAATGGGGGATTTAGGGGGCGGATTGGATAGCAACCTAGACTTCTCAGACAACCTCTTAGTGATTTTCGCATAAGTGCTGAGAAGCGTCACACCATCTAGGAAACTATTGGCACTATCAAAAATCAAAGAAATGTTTAAGAAATTGTAGTGATGCTACAGCAATGGGAAACCTACCAGAGAAGACCGAACTTAGCGATGCCTGCCCATGACTCCCTTAACAGCCGCAGAGAAGAACCATTTTGCCAAGGAAAGTAGCCTTCTCCGTCGAATTAATCAACAAATTCGCCGATCAATAGAGCTTAAAGATATTTTGAGCACTACAACAAACGAGGTGCGAGCATTTTTAGGGAGCGATCGCGTCAAAATCTATCAGTTTCACGCAGACAGTAGTGGTGAAGTGGTCGCTGAATCCATCCATAACCATCGGCTGCCGCCGTTGATGGGGCTAAGTTTTCCAGCCGATGATATTCCTGCCCAAGCACGACAGCTTTTTGTAGAAATTCAAGCGCGGGTCATGGTAGATGTCGCTAATCGACTCGTTGGACAAAGTTTTTGCCGCAATCTAGAAACCGGAGAACAGATTGCCGAGGAGGTTCGCTATCGACCCATCGATCCTTGTCATGCCGAGTATTTAACGGCGATGGGGGTTAAGTCTTCGATGACGCTGCCCATTCTTTATCACGATCAATTATGGGGATTGCTAGTTGCGCATCATTCAGAACCGCAAGAAATCTCAATGGACGACTTACAGGCAGTGCAAGGAGTAGTGGATCAAATTTCTGTCGCGATCGCTCAGTCTACGCTGCTTGCCCAAGCCCACGATCGTGCCGAGCGAGAAGCACAGCTTAATCACATTACCAACCTACTTCACTCCCGCTCCACCATAGAACTACAGGCGGCTTTAGAAACAGCCGTGACGACCTTTAAAGGTTCTGGCGGCAGGCTCTGCATCAAATCTGAATCGTTTAACAACAAAGGAAACGATGCGTCTCTCAGCTTTGCGAACTGTACAGAGGCAAACTGTTGTGCCATTCAGCTTTACCTGGATGGTAAACAGCCCCTCATGCCTGAACTAGCGATGTACCCTTTAATGGAGCAGTACTCGGTTTGGCAAGAGTACTTTCAAGCCCATAAGTTTCAGCCGTGGGCAATTTCAGATATTTACAACACGCCGCCGCTCCGGAACCTCCAACCCGCCTTCCGCGCCACAAAAATCCGGGGGATGTTGGTGGTACCTCTCCAGTACCGTCAACGCACCTTGGGTTACTTGAGCATTTTTCGAGATGAGTTTGCTACTGAAACGCTTTGGGCAGGACAGTTTGACCCAGATCAGCGACAGCTTTATCCCCGGCAATCCTTTGAACTTTGGCGCGATACCCGTAAAGCCCAGTCTTGTGAGTGGACGGCGCAGGAAATCAAACTAGGGCGTACCCTGGGCATTCACTTTGCCACAGCAATTCAACAGTCAGAAACCCATCAACAACTTCAAATTCTTAATGACAATTTAGAACATCTCAATGCGGGATTAGAGCAAAAAATATTTGAGCAAACTTCGGCACTCTGGCAGACTCATGAGCTACAGCAGATTTTGTTTCAGGTTGTTGTTAAAATGCGGAACTCGCTTGACCTGGACACGATTTTTAAGACCACGGCTCAGGAAGTGAGGCGATCGCTCAAGGTCGATCGGGTTGGTATATATCGGTTTACACCTGGCTCAGCCTGCTATGAAGGAGAGTTCGTCTCAGAAGATTGCTTACCTAAAGTTCTTTCTAATTTAGGTAAGAAAATCTATGACCACCACTTTCAAAAAGAATATGCAACTTCTTACCATCAAGGACGGATGCAGGTTCTTAATGATATCCGCACGTCCGGTTTACAGCAGTGCCATATAGAGTTGCTCGAAGGTTTACAGGTTAGGGCACAAATTGTTGTCCCTCTGGTGCGGCAAGAAGAGCTATGGGGACTTTTATGCATTCATCAATGCACCCAGCCTCGGGAATGGGAGCGTTCGGAAATTCAGTTTATTACCCAAATTGCCGCCCAGCTTGACGTGGCGATCCAGCAAGCCGAGTTACTTGCCCGAACTCAACAGCAATCCCATCAGCTTGCAGAAACTCTGGCTAATCTTCAAGAAACGCAACTCCAGCTCGTGCAAACCGAAAAAATGTCTAGTTTGGGGCATTTAGTTGCAGGCATTGCCCATGAAATCAACAATCCGATCAACTTTATCCATGGCAATGTTCATCATATTAATCACTATATTGAGGACATTCTAAATCTGCTGGATCTTTACCAGAAGCACTATGCTGATCCTCCAGCAGAAATTTATAACCGAGAGCAAGAACTAGACCTTAACTTCTTACGAGCAGACTTCCCAAAAATTCTTACGTCAATGAAGATAGGAACTGAGCGGATTCGTCAGATTGTCCTGTCTCTCAGAAATTTCTCGCGTCTTGACCAAGCCGACATGAAGCAGGTCGATATTCATGAAGGCATTGATAGCACCCTTTTAATTCTGCAACATCGCTTGAAAACTCAATCTATTAATGAGATCGAACTGATTAGAGAGTATGGTGATTTGCCGTTGGTGGAATGTTATGCCGGACAGGTCAATCAGGTGTTAATGAATTTGTTGAGTAATGCGATCGATGCCCTTGAAGAAAGCCCAGATTTTCTATCTGTTAATGCTGATGAGGATAGCCATGAGGTGATGATACGCCCCAGAATCCATATCCGGACTGAGGTTCTAGAAAATCAGCGGGTGGCAATTCGGATTGCTGACAATGGCAAGGGTATTCCCGAAAAAGCTCGAAACAATCTGTTTGATCCTTTCTTTACAACTAAGCCTGTCGGGAAGGGAACTGGGCTAGGGTTATCAATTAGTTACCAAATTATTGCAGATAAACATCAAGGTAGCCTTAAATATTTCTCGGCTCTAGGGAAAGGGACAGAATTTGTCATAGAACTACCCATTCGACAATCCTGATGCGATCCAGACGCGATCGCGCAGTTTTTTGACAATCTGGACTAAGAGTTCTGTTGAAATGACAGGAGTTTTGTGCGAATGAGCGTATCATTAATTTTTCCTTGTTCGTTCCGAGGCAGTTTCTCAACACAAATCCACTGCTTCGGATGTTTGTATTTACTCAGTGCTTGGTTGAGAAAAAATTGAATCATCAAAACGGTTACTTTTACGTTCACCGGGACATAAACCACCGTGATCATTTCTCCCCAATGAGGCTCGGCTAATCCTAATACATAAACATCTCTAACCAGTCCACTTGCCCGAATTGCAGCCTCAACTTCAGCCGGAAAAACGTTTTCCCCTCCGGTAATAATTTTCTGACTATTGCGACCGATGATATGAAGATAGTTTGCGGCATCGAAGTAGCCCAAGTCATCGGTTTGGAACAGGGGCGTTGAGAACAAATGAGGATAGTAGCCTAAGGCAAGGGAGCGAGCCTGAATTGCGATCGCTCCATTTTCTGCGATCGTAAGCTGCGCATGGGGCAAAACCTGTCCGCACCCGGTCTTTCCCTGCAAAAAATCCTTTGGCTTGAGCGTTGCTATTTGTGAAGCTGTTTCAGTCATGCCATAGGTTGGAGCCAATTGAATCTGCTGCTGCCTGGCAATTTCTAGTAATTCTGCCCAGGCGGGTGCGCCCCCCAGTAAGACTGTCTGAAACTGGGATAGCTGTGAGGATGCACTTTGTAATAGTCTCTGAAGCTGGGTCGGAACAAGGGATAGAAAAAATTCTGATGGATCAATGGAGATAAAATCAAGGCTTTTGCATGAAGAAATAACAAATTTTCCCTTCGTGAGGAGCGATCGCAAGAACTGCATTAAACCACTGACATGATAGAGCGGCAAAACACAAAAAGAACTCACTTTCTCGACCTGAAAATACTCATAAAATCCCATCACTGAGAATGATAATGTCTCATAGGTATGAATGACAAAGCGAACCTTTCCCGACGATCCGCCAGTCGGAATCATAATCCAACCCGGCGTTGTAGGGGGCAACTCGATTTGCAAAAGATTCGGCGGAGTTATTCCCCAAATTAAATCAGGGTTAACTTGCTGGAATACTTGCTGCCATTCTGATTCAGTCCAACCAGAATTTGCTAAAAACACGGGACAATGGGCGGTAGAGGCAGCAATAAAGCCAGCTAAAAAATAGAGTGGATCACGCTCTGAAATCAAGATAGTTGGATATTTCTTGGGGTGCTGAACGATCGCTTGATATCGATCTTCAGCTAGGTGAACTAGCGTCTGGCGATCGATGCCTCTCAGCCAGTCATCCTGACGGCTTTGAAGAATGACTAAAGGCTCTGCCATAGTTGTTCACCGTCAAGTTGATTCAAATCATCATCAAACCAGTGATTGACTCCAAACCCGATCGCTCTTTCCTGTGTTGAAAGCGATGGAATTAAATGATCTTGAATGTAGCGTTGAGCGATCGCGGTTTCAAATACCGACGACCAAACGATATCGATCCCATGGTTATTACAAAATGCTCGTAACCTTGAAGGAGAACCCGCGATCGCAGCTTTCACCACAAAAATGCCGCGCCATCCTAATTCATAGCAGTGTTCAAGTTGCTCAATAGTTGCCACAGATTCGTCCAGGGCGATCGGGGTTTGGTGCTGGTGGCTAAGCTGTAGCATTGCATCGAATTGAGCGGGCGGTAGGGGCTGCTCTAAAAACTCTACACCGTAGCGATCGCATTTTTGCAACCATAAATTTGCGTCTTCCCAACTCAAACCCCCATTGGCATCAAGCCGAAGCCGAGTCTGAGTTGGAAGAGCAGTCACAAGTTTTTCAAAGATTGCCATCTCCTGATGAATAGGTGCAACGCCAATCTTCCACTTAAAGGTACGCGTACCTTGGTTCCAGAGCGATCGCCAAGCCTGAATGGCAGCAGATCCAGTGGGCAGCAGAGTGCTGTAAGTTAGCCTTCTCGCTAGAGCATGATTCTTTAAGCCCTCCCAAGCTGACTCGAAACCGAAGCGGCAGGCTGGTAGGTAAGCAGGAATCTGAGAAATTTTGGATTGGTCGATCTCAGTCAACGATTGGCACAACCGTAGCGCTTGCTCAAAGCTTTCGCTGCCAAATGCCTCAAGCGGTGCAATTTCGCCCCAGCTTGTTTGCTGGCGATCGCTAAGGCGTAAAATAATGCCCTCTCGCACCTTCCATAGTCCATGATGCGTGACAAGGGGCTGTTTAAAAGAGCGCTGATAGCAGCGAAACTCGACTTTTAGCATAAGAGATGCTCTTTAAACACTTTAAGGGGAACCCCTAAAGCTCAAAAGTTCCCCTCACCAGTATTCGATAACCTTGACTAAGAATAGTAATCGGCTTCGGCGGGTGCTTTAGAACGAGATTTAGCCTTATTGGCGCTCTTCTTCAAAGCTTCGAGCCGCGCTTCGTACTTTTTACGCTGCTTCTTTTTCGGCGTTTGTTCAATCAATACTTTCAACGCGCTCCCCAAACTCTTATAAGCATTAGGCAACGTGTAGCCAAAACGTGTCGCGAGGGCGATCGCCTTTTCATCGGCTTCAATGGCTTCATTGAGAATCTTTTGGCTATTGTTTCGTTGATACAAGCGATAGCCCGAAACGCCACAGAGCGCTGTCGCCAAAAGCAGCAGCAGCCCATCCTGAACCCAAAGCTCACCGACTGCACCGCCTAACCCGATCGCCAGCGCCGCCATTTCCCAACCGTCTCTAGGAATCGTGTCGTTTTGAACACGAGCCACTTCATGCCAGAACATCAGGTTGCGCTGGTCTAGAGCTAATTGATCCCATTTAACTAAATCGACCTGGACTTCTATTTCATCCTTGCCGATTTCTTCGCTAGTGATGAGGGGCGGATTCACAGCCGTTGCCGCCTCAATCATGACCCAGCTTTTTAGTTCGGGGGGCAGTAAGGTCTTTAGCCGTCGGAGTTCGCTCAGATCGGATCGAGCTGTAGAAGTGGCGAATGAGGTCATAATCCGGGGGTTGATACGGAGGTTTAATTTAGGAGTATAGCGGTCTTTTTCACTATCTTCCTATCTTAACTTTTGGTTTAACAGATGGGGCGAACGGATGGGGCTAGGCAATACTGTTGCGTTTCCGAGATTCTTTGTAGGAGGTGCCGATATTTTTCAGCCCAGCGCGAATCATTTGTTGCTCAAGGAGGGCAAAGAAGCGGGTGCGATCGCCCCCTCTAACTACCGCCTGATTATGTGCCTCTGCTAAAGCCACCGGATAGCCATAGCCCTTGTGCACCTGTGTTAGCGTCAGGCTCAGCGCCGAATCTAAAAGCACTGGATCTTCGGCAACCCACGCCGGAAACTCCACCCGCGCCACTTCAGACCCCATATGGATATAGCAAAAATAAACGACATGATCGCCATAGGCTTCGAGAACTTTGGCAGAGCTTTTCCAAATCAAACTTCGCTGTCCGGGCGTTAGGAGCATTGACCAGAGCGCCGTATCTCGCAAGGGTGAAAAGACTTGACAGGGAGCCTGATCGGTTTTTCCGGGGCAGTTGGTCGAGCAATCGGGAGCCATGAAGGGGCAAGTGTGCAGGCGTAGAAAATTGACAGCCTCGCTGCTTCGGGCGGCACTAATATAGCTGACGAGGGGAACACCAGCAGCACGAAGTTGCTCCCAGGCTTGGAGCATGGGCGGTAGGATGCGATCGCGGGCATCGGCGGGTAATGACTCTAGAAACCAGTGAATTAGGGAGCCATCGACCATGGCTAAGGTAGGGGAATTTTGAAGTGGGTCTGCTGCCAGACTGATGCCAATTTCAGCTAACACGACTGCCTCTGAAACTGTGCGCTGATAGCCTATCCATTCTTCAGTACGAATGCCCCATTGCCGAGAAACATAAAGATCTTCGGGGCGGTAAAAAATCTCGGGCAGGCTGTCTAGAAGCGGGTGACGGTTTTGCCCATAGTGGAAGACGACACGCCCAACGTTGATCAAGTAACAGTAGGCGATTTCGTGGTGGCTGGGCGCAATTTGCGAGCCATCTGTGGCGATAACGGTATGGCTAGGGGGCGCGGCAGTCAGATCGATGCGCGTGTCTAGGGGTTCGATGGGTTCAGCGGCGGTAAACCCAAGGCGATCGCGCCAAATTTGCTGCTGGGCTACCAGGTCTGCTTGCCGTTCTCTGGCTTGCTCTAGCAGTCGGTGTGCTAAGTCTAGGCGTTGCCGAGTAGCAGCAGCTTCTTGGTTCAAATGTTGACCAATGCCCTGCATTTGGCAAGCGAGTTTCGTCAGGTCGAGCATGGGCGACGATCCATCAAATCGTTTGTACTAGTAGCTTATACTGTACTCTGATTCGTTGGGGTGGCAATGATAATTGTTTTTTGTAATTGTGGATGTTCAAAATGCAGTTCTTGGGCATGGAGATGGAGTCGCGTTGCCGCTGCAACGCATCCATAGAGGCGATCGCCCAAAATTGGCATTCCCAATCCTTCAACCGCATGAACTCTAAGCTGATGTGTTCGCCCCGTCACAGGGATAAGTTCTACCCGTGTTCCGTTTTTTGTTTCGTCTATGACTCGAAACTTTGTAATACTCGGCTTTCCCCGTTGCCAATCAACTTTTTGCCGAGGGCGCTCTTGCGGATCTCCCCAAATCGGGAGTTCGATGGTGCCTTGCTGGGGCAAGAGTGCTCCTGCCAAAACAGCCTCATACTTTTTATAAATCTGTCGCTGTTGAAACTGCTGGCTGAGATGACGATGAGTTTTTTGATCTTTCGCCAGCACTAAAACTCCCGATGTCTCTTGGTCGAGGCGATGCACTGGAAAGACTGTTTTACCCTGGAGGTGCAGACGAGTCAAAACGCTGTCTTGGCGATCGCCATATCGCCCAGGTACAGATAATAATCCAGGAGGTTTATCTACCACAATTAACCACGGGTCTTCGTGAAGGATGGAGAGTTCTGTGGCAGGCAACCCGGATAGTAAAAAACCCATTAAAGGCTGACAGCGATCGGCACAAGCTCCATAGAATTTTCCTGGCACTTTGTCAGCAGCAGCCGTGCCCCACCAAAATTCAGCCATGGCAATGGGCTTAAGATGATGAGTAGCGGCGTGGTGCAATAGTTTAGGGGCACAGCAATCTCCTGTTCCAGTCGGCATTCCAGCAGGCATGAGTTGCTGAAGTGTAGCGGATGTGCCCAGAAAGTTGATCAGACGATAGTTTTCATACAGTTGAGATTGAAGTGTTTGCGATCGCGCTTTCCGTTGCTTTTTTAGTTCACAAATCCGCATATCTGCTTGTTCAATGATTTGTTTAAGTGGCTGAATAACTGTGTCTCGATTTCGTTTCAGATTGCGTCGTTCTATTCCGTTCTGCTGGCTCTGCTGCTCTAATTTTCTTAGAGTATGTAAATCATTGGTAGTTTGGCGATCGCGCTGCCGTTGTTCTTTCTGTTGCTTATGAATCACTGCTAGTGTTTGCAAACGAGCCTCAAACTCGTGGGCTAAAGCCTGATATTGATGCCGCTCTGGGATTTGCTGTAAGGTAGTTATTTCTTGTTTTAGGTCGGCTAGAATTGCCAAAGTCTCGGCTTCTAAACTCGCGACTCGGTCACGTCCAGGTATGGGCGGCACCCATCCTTCTACCTCAGATAAACCATTCAATAAACCTGAAAATGCTTTGAGAACTTGTTGTTCACCTGTTGTAGATTCTGCTAATAATATGCCATACATTTTTCCTTCATGGACATATCGCTCATTACAGGAAAGCTGTTTCATTAAGATGTGAGCGATCGCTTCTACCTCTCGTGTCCGAGGTAGTCGCAACCGCGTACTACTTTGAGGACAACGTCCTTCATAGTAATAGGTCGGCACCTCACCCAAGTCGTCTCTAGGCATTGGTCGGGCGGTCTGGAGTCTTGACCAGTAATCTGATTTTGTAGACCGCAAAACCGATCGCCCCAATAACAACGGCAATTGCGATCGCCGGGACAGTAAGTGCCAACGCTGATAACACCGCTGCTGCCACTAACTCCAATGCTGAGAAAATTGGATTCGTCAATCCGCCTGAAACGGCTGTTGAGGTAGCGCGGAGAATATTCATTAAGCCCTTAGTGAGTCCTGCTGTGCCACCACCTGCTGCCAGCGCCAATGTCCACTTCACCAGTGGATCCATTTCGGGTGCAACGGATGCAGCAACAATGGTGCCTGTGATGATAGCAGCGGGTGTAGCGAGAATATCGAGTAAATGATCTACCCAGGGAATAGAGTAGCCAATGATTTCTAAAACACAGGCGATCGAAAATAGCCCTAACGCTTGAGGATTCTCGATCCAGTCAAAATTAGGAGGCAAATCAACATGACCTAAGACAGAAGCAGCACTCAAAGCTAGCAGTGGCACAAATACTCGAAAGCCAGCAGCAGCGCTTAAACTAATGGCAAGCATCAGTTCAATTAAGGTATCGAAGTTGAGAACTTGAGGCACAGGATTCTCCTGATTTTTGATTGTTCATTAAACTTTGATTTCAGCTAAATCATACCCGATCGCTAAAGTCCCATTAAATTGCATAGTTTGTAAACTGCCCTTGCCCCCACATTGCCATCCCATTCCCCATTCCCCACCTCAGAAACATCAAACCCAATCAACTGTCGCCCGCTGTTTACCACTTCACGGAATAAGCAAAAGGTCTGTTCTAGCTCCAGCCCGCCAGGAACAGGTGTGCCTGTATTGGGGCAAAGTTTGGGGTCTAGTCCATCGACATCAAAGCTGACATAGACTTGTTGAGGAAGTTCGGCGACGATTTGTTTGCACAGATCCAGCCAAGTCGTGCCAGCGTATAGCTTTTGCTTCAGCATGGGATCGTAATAGGCAGAAACTCGTCCGTCCGATTCTCGGATCAAAGTTACTTCCTCTTGACACAGATCCCGAACACCAACCTGAACGAGTTTGGATATCTGAGGAATCTTTAATGCATTAAACATAATAGATGCATGAGAATACTGAAATCCCTCGTAGGCATCACGTAAGTCTGCATGGGCATCGATATGCAAAATACCAAAGTCAGGATACTGTCCAGCTAGTGCTTGCAGATAGCCCAAAGGAACGCTGTGATCACCGCCAATGACTGCAACTCGTTTACCTTGTTTCAGAGCAGATTGGGATTGGTTGAATAGCCATTGGTTAACGGTTTGGCATTCCTGATTAATGGTTTGGAGGAGTTGAGCCAGGGCAGGATCATCTTCAACGCGATCGCCTCTCTCTAAACAGTCAATGATCTGCTTTGCATCTTGCCGCACTAACGTACTTTTCTGCTGAATCTCTGTCGGAATTTCTGCCATAAAAATTCCCTGCTTCCAGCCATCAGGATTATCAAAATCAAATACATCCAATTGCCGAGAAGCCTCTAAAACAACCTGTGGGGCAGCAGCGGTTCCAGCACCATAGGAAACCGTGACTTCCCAAGGCACACCAAAAATAATGATCTCTGCCGAGTCGTAATCAAACGGCAATCCTAGCAGGTTACCATTATCAACCCCAATAGCATTGGGGTCGTAAGTCCTAAGGATTTCTTCTTTAGTTGCCATGACTCGCCTACGTAGGGACATTTTTAACAAAGCAGATATCTATTATAGAAAAAGTGACGTTGCTAAATGGAGCAATTCCCGAACAGATGCAGGATTGGGGAGGGGTTCTCAGTTAAAACCTGGTCTTAAATCTCCATGATTCCAGGCAGACTCCTCCGTTAGGCGCTGCTGAAGGAAAGTATGAATCCCTTCAAAGCCCCTCTCCTAAAGGAAAGGGGTTGGGGGAGGGGTCTTTCTAGCTGCGTTGTAGAAACCTAACCCCTAGCCCCTTCCCTGCGAGGGCAGGGGAACATGATTTTCATATCGCAATTCGGCAACGCCCTCTGTCAAAAATGTTGGAAACCTCTCGTTAAATTCAACTCTTCATGGGGATGAGTACCGTAGCTATCGGTCAGGACAACACCTGTTTTTTGAGTAATTGTGCCGATAATTGCGGCATCTTCGCTCAAGCGTTGTACTAGCATTTGCGCCAGATGGGGAGCTAAACACAGCACTAGCTCAAAATCTTCGCCGCCGTACAATGCCCAGTTCAGCGCCTGCGGCTCTGAAAGCCAGGTTTTAAAGCACGACGGCAGAGAGATTTTCCGGCGATCGATCGCTGCCCCCACGCCGCTCGCCCGACAAATCTGCAACACTGCATCTGCCAAGCCATCACTGCTATCCATGCCGGCAATTCGGACAGAGGACTCGGTAACCTGCATTAACTTTTCAGATAGCAAAATTTCTTCTATGGCAGCCAAAGCATCGAATCGGGGCACGGGATATTGATGTTTCTTGAGCAACATCTGGCGATCGCGCTCTTCCAACTCGCTACCCTGCTCAGGATGCAACAAAAGCTCCAAACCTGCCTTCGATGCCCCGTGGGATCCCGTCACAACAATGGCATCCCCAGGCTGTGCTGCATTCCGTCGAATCGCGCGATTGGGAAAGACTTGCCCAAATGCTGCGATCGCCACTGTTACTACTCCTGCCCGACAAATATCTCCGCCTACAATTGGCGTATTATACTTGCCCAAACAAGCTGTCAGCCCTTGATAAAGTTGCTCTACCCAAGAAATCTTGATAGAACCGGGTAAACTCAACCCCACCGTAACGCCTAAAGGCGTTGCCCCCATTGCCGCCAAGTCCGACAAATTAGCGGCGGCGGCTCGCCAACCCGCGGCAGCAGCAGGCGTGGTGCGATCGCTAAAATGCACCCCGTCTACTAATAGATCTGTCGTTACTACCAGCGATTGACCAGGGGCGATCGGCATCAACGCCCCATCATCCCCTACCACATCGGCACAAAAGGGCAGGAGCCGCGCCAGCAACCCCTGCTCCCCTAAATCTTCCACCCGTTCACTCATAGCACCGTTCATTCGTAGCACTCTTCACTCATAACGCTCTTCTCTTATAGCGCTACAATTCAGGCTGCATCAAGTTTTCTGCTCCTTGAATCACCTTGGCAGAAATAATCTTGTCGCCCTGCTTTAGTTCTCTCAATACATCATTATTCTCAGTTACATAGCCAAACACAGCATAGCGACCATCCATGAGGTTGCGTCCAGCAGGGGTTAACTCGGCTTCAAATAAGAAAAAGAAAAACTGTGAAGAACCGCCATCGACATTATCTGCCGGACGCGCCATTCCTAAAGCACCATAGGACGAGAAAGGCAAAGCAGGCGCAGCCGTATAAAGCCCAGCATCTTCTAGGGTAATGCCATAGATAGGCTTGCTGTCTCCATCTACCATTACTTCCATGGGAATCGTGCGATATTTCTGCGTCTTGGGGTCAGTAAAGCCATCTTCCTTTCCTGGAGGATCACCAATTTGCACCACGTAGAAATCTTCTGCCCGCGTAAACTCTAACCCGTCATAGAAGCCTCGCTGCACCAAATCGACAAAATTCCCGGCTGTGATGGGAGCGTTGTAGCCATCCACTACCACTGTCATCGTGCCCTTTGTAGTTTCGATCGCCACTGTTGCCCGACCCTTCAGTTGAGGCAAATTGCTGTATTCCTCAGGCACCTCAAAGGGAAACTTCGTCACCATCAGTTCTTCAAGCTCACCAACACGATTCAACAACGCCGATCGCTTTGTCCAAATGGCATCCTTATCCTTTGCTTCGACATCGGCGCGCATCTCCTCAACGCCCGATCGCATCTCAGCAATTAGCTCTTCGGCACGGGGCTTTTTATCTTCAGGAATGCTTGCCAATAGCTCTGTCTGCTTTCGCTCTAAAACTTTCTGCGCCGTGTCTAAATTGCGATTCAGCGCTGCTAGCCGCCTGGCTCGGATGGCATCCGTCATTCGCTCCAGGCTGGTTTGCAATTCCCGTACAGGCTTATTATCGATAGGCAAAGAATAACGCAACAGCGCTTTGCCATCTGTAATGGCGTTACCAGGAGGCAAAGAAGCGAGCAAGCTAGCTGCTGCCGGACGAGCCCACGCCACGCTGCTGCTAAGTAACACCGTTGCAAGCAGCAAAGTCAGCAAACCATTTCGGAGCGCAGCCGCCAGCCGCAGCCCAATTGAGGATATTCCTAAATTGGCAGGAGTTCTAATCATGGAGTCACACAAGATAGCTCGGTAAAAATATTGTCCCACAACACGGTCGGGGCACTGCTCCAACCTGAATCTATGCAAATTAATATTGAGACGTGACCGATCCGCACCGAGAGCGGTAAAATAAATTGCCGAATGTTTTCCCAGAAACAGCAGGATTCATGATTTCTAGTAACGATTTTCGTCCCGGTGTCAGTATTGAGATAGATGGTGCAGTTTGGAAAGTTGTGGAGTTTCTCCATGTCAAGCCTGGTAAAGGCTCAGCTTTTGTGCGTACCAAGTTAAAAAATGCCCAAACGGGAAGCGTTATCGAACGCACCTTCCGTGCAGGTGAAACCTTGCCCCAAGCCACTCTTGAAAAAAGCGTGATGCAGCATACTTATAAAGAAGGGGATGAGTTAGTCTTCATGGATATGGAGACCTATGACGAAGGTCGTTTAACAGCCGCTCAGATTGGTTCTGGCGTTAAATACCTAAAGGAAGGCATGGAAGTCAGTGTCGTCAAGTGGGGCGCACAGGTGATGGAAGTAGAACTTCCTAACACGGTTGTGCTTGAAATTACCCAAACTGATCCGGGTGTTAAAGGTGATACTGCGACAGGCGGCACCAAACCTGCGATCGTTGAAACAGGTGCCCAAGTCATGGTGCCCCTCTTCATCACGACTGGAGAACGGATCAAAATCGACACCCGTACCGACTCTTATTTAGGTCGAGAAACCAGCTAGCAACCTTGGGTTTAACCCACTGCTTAGACACGTGTAGGATATCCAGGTTAGATAAAATTGTGGAACTAGACTTTAACGGACTCCGAGAATTACTGGCAGCCATTAATCAGACAGATGTCTCAGAGTTCATCTTGAAGAAGGGCGATTTTGAGCTAGTTGTGCGTAAAGGAGGAGCACCATCCTACTCTGCACCCTCTAGCCTTCCCATTCCTGAGCCGTCGGCAGCCGTGTCTTTACCGCCTGTAGCTCTGCCGCCCCCTGTTGCACCACAGCCTCTTGCCGTTTCACCCTTGGCTGACAAGCTAGCAGAAGTCACTTCTCCCATGGTCGGTACATTTTATAGTGCGCCAGGGCCAGACGAGCCTGCCTTTGTGCGAGTGGGCGATCGCATTCGTCTTGGGCAAACCGTCTGCATCATCGAAGCCATGAAGCTTATGAACGAGTTGGAAGCGGAAGTAGCAGGCGAGGTCGTTGAGATCTTGACACAGAATGGCGAACCTGTGGAGTACGGACAAGTCTTGATGCGGGTAAAGTCAGCTTGAATCTCTTAAGCCTCACCAAATTTCCTCTCACTCGTTATCATAGAAACTCCAAAATAGAGTAAGGCTAATCTGGAGGAACTCTGTCAGTTTATACTCGCCCACTCGCTCGATTAATTGAGCAACTTCAACACTTGCCTGGTGTCGGACCTAAAACCGCCCAAAGGCTAGCTTTGCACATTCTACGGCGACCCGAAGCAGAAGTCGAAGCACTCGCCCAAGCCCTGATCGAGGCTAAGCAGCAAGTCGGTATGTGTTCTGTTTGCTTCCACCTCTCTGCTGAACCCGTCTGTGACATTTGTCGATCGCCCAGCCGCGATTCCTCGACTCTCTGCGTTGTGAGTGACTCCCGCGATGTCATTGCCCTAGAAAGAACCCGCGAGTATCCAGGCAAATACCATGTCCTCGGTGGTTTGATCTCACCGATGGATGGCATTGGTCCCGACCAACTCAACATTACTCCCCTGGTGCGTCGTGTCAGCCAGCAAAGTATCAAGGAAGTGATCATGGCGATTAGTCCCAGCGTTGAAGGCGAAACCACTACGCTGTACGTGGGGCAACTAATTAAACCTTTCACAAAAGTTACCCGCATTGCCTTCGGTCTGCCCATGGGCGGAGACTTGGAATACGCCGACGAAGTAACCTTAGCCCGCGCCTTAGAGGGTCGCCGGGAAATCTAGCTAGTACCGTACTAACTGTCCTCTTCTAAAAAACTGCCGATTTACACCACCCACCACCAAAATTGTCGCGACCAAAGTCCCGATCGCCATCATAAATAAAATCAAAATCTGATACCCTGCCGCCACTAAAGGACTCGCTCCTCCTAGCAACTGCCCTGTAAAAACCCCTGGTAACGTCACTACTCCCACCACCAGCATCGTATTGATCGTCGGGATCAATCCTGCCTTGATCGCATCCCGGCGGTACTGCGTTGTTGCTTGTTGAGGTGTTGCCCCTAAACTCAAGTGCGTCTCAATTTCTACCTGGCTGCTATTGAGAATACTGACCAATCGATCGCCCGCGATCGCTGCTGCATTCATGGTATTTCCCAACAAAATGCCCATCAACGGAATCAAATTCTGTGGCTCGTACCAAGGATTGGGGCGCAAAACCAGCCAGTTAACGTATCCCACAGTCAAAGCCGTACTTAGCAAAAGCGCTCCGCCAACAATGGGCATTAGATAAGGAATTTTTTTACTAATCTGATTTCGGGCAACCACTGTGGCAATAGATAGCATCACTCCGATCGCCACCAATACAAAAAAAGGATTGCGGAAGGCAAACACTGCCTCAAGCAAATAACCTACTACCAAAAGCTGAAGAATACTGCGACCTGTGGCGATCGCTAAACTTCCTTCCAGTCCTAGCTTCTGCCATGTAGAGAGCGCGATCGCCAACACCATCAATCCTAGTGCCCCGGCTAACTGAACCCCATCAATTTCAATTCCTGCCATAGCTTCTCCTTTAACTCCTTATTAAAAAACTCAATACGAATCATCCCTACTTAACCATTAATCGCAATCAATTCGAGAGACAATGGAAAGCAAGAATTTAACTTGCTAGAAAAGCAGCGATTATTATGAAAAAGCTCATCAGTGGATTACGAGACTTTAAAAATAGCTACGTTTCCACCCATCTTGAGCTACTCGACCAGCTTTCCCAAGGGCAAAACCCCACCGTTCTTTTCATCACCTGTTCCGACTCCCGCATCGCCCCCTCGTTGATGACCAACACCGACCTAGGAGATTTGTTCGTCATTCGCAATGCAGGCAACATTATTCCACCTTTTGGAGCAGCAAACGGCGGCGAAGGAGCTACGATCGAGTATGCCATTCACGTCTTAGGCATTGAACAAATTGTTGTTTGTGGTCACTCTCACTGCGGTGCCATGAGTGGGCTTTTGCAAATTGGCAAACTAGAAGAGCAAATGCCCCTCGTTTATGATTGGCTACGCCACGCCGATGCTACCCGACGCTTAGTCGCAGATAATTATGCAGGTCATGAGGGCGAGGAGCTACTAGAAATTACCATTGCCGAAAATGTGCTAACGCAAATTGAGAACTTAAAGACCTACCCCGTTGTTCGCTCCAAAATGTATCAAGGCAAGCTCCATATTTACGGCTGGGTTTACTACATTGAAACAGGCGAAGTGCTGGCGTACGACCCTGAAACCCATACTTACGTAACTCCTCAAAGCCAGATAAATTATGAGGCAGGCTCCGACCATCCTAAAACTAATGCTCCTCCGGTTTTTTGTGAGTTGCCAGTTGATCCAGATGAACTTAAAACTGAACTAGTCCTCCATAAACCCGACGACAGTAATGGCAGTAGTATTGGGGATGAGAACGGAAATGGTGTATATCAATCGCCCGTTGAACCCGCTTGGATCCCCCCCCAACCAGCCAACGTTTATCGGGGTAGACCCAGAATTAAGCGTCGAGGGCGGTAGCGCGATCGCTTTGTTTTGATCTACCCATTTGATCTAAGTGTTGGGGCGATCGCCGCATCAGTTTCACATTAACTCGATCGCTTGGCATCAAGAAGCTTGTCAAGATCGAGTTGTTGGCGGTCGTAACATCTCCACTACAAAGGTGATGTAAAAGCGTTGAGCTAACACCGTCTGAGCATCCAAGAATGTCAATTGTTGGTAGAATTCTTTTCAGCCACAGCCATACTTCCCATCACATCTCCTGAGAAATCTACGTAAGTTCCTCTCTAACTTCCCAAAACTGGAAGATATACAGAAAATTTTCCAGCAACTCCCTAGCTATGGGTTATGAGTTGTACAAAACCCATCTTGATAACCAACTGAGGAGGGTTAGGTAGACTATGTCTATCTAATAATATTGTTATGCAGTTTAGTCTGTGAGGTAGGGGTGTTACCGAAATGTTGTCTGTTGATAGGGCTATTTAACGAAGATGATTTTAACTATGATCTACCAAAACTTCATCACAATTGAATCTGATAAACGGGGTGGGAAGCCCTGTGTACGTGGTTTAAGAATTACAGTTTATGAAGTGCTTGAGTACTTGGCTTCCGAGATGACTGAAGCAGAAATTCTTGACGATTTTCCCGATCTGACGCGAGAAGACTTAAAAGCCTGTATTGCTTACGCTGCTGACTGTGAGCGTCGGTTAATGATTTCTCCATTATCTGCATGAGATTACTTTTTGATAAAAACTTGTCGTCAAAATTGCTGAACCGTCTGGGCAATCTTCTCCCAAATTCGCTTCACGTTCCAGATTTGGGTATGAAGGCAACAATTGATCCAATCGCTTGGAATTATGCAAAAGACAATGATTTGATGATTGTCTCAAAAGATGCGGATATGCACGATTTGAGCTTAGTATTTGGCAATACCACCGAAAGTTATTTGGCTTCCCTTGGGAAACTGTTCAACATTGCAAGTATTATGTGAACCCTCGACTCGAGATGAAAACTAGCCCCACCACTCAACTTTGCAAACGATGAAGATACCTAATCAATGTGAAAACATGGCGGATATTCGAGCCGAAATTGATCGGTTAGATCGTCAAGTTGTTGCTCTACTTGGTCAGCGTTTCGCATACGTCAAAGCTGCCTCCCAATTCAAGACGAGTGAAACTACCGTTAAAGCACCTGAACGCTTTCATGCAATGTTGAAGCAGCGTCGAGTCTGGGCAGAAGAGGAAGGATTAAATGCAGATGCAATTGAAAAAATGTATCGGGATTTAGTTAATCACTTTATTGATGAGGAAATGAAGTACTGGAAGCAATCCAAAATTGAGTAGAAGCGCCGTATAAAAATCTGCTTGCACACCGACTATATCGAGATAGCTGGTTGAGTCCGAAAAGTTACTAGCGGCGGGGAAAGGGAATCGTTTTGTACTATATGCTGGAATTTAGTAACGCCATAGCCTAAGGGTGTTGGAACCGACAACCGCATTTTAGTTCTTTCTACTCAGTGAGCAGAACCGCAAGCGGTACGGCTCAACTAAGCTTTATACTGCTTAGTCCTCTGAGGGGGTGAGTGTCACTTACTGATTCACTAAGCCATTGACAGTTCACCGATGACTTCCAGGCGATTGAATTTTCCTAAGGTCATATAGGTTTCTGTCAGAACTTCAGCGATCGCCGGCGTAATCCATCCCATTTGTTTCAGCAGATGAATTGCCACCGCATACTTTGCCCGCTTGGCTCCATCTGCCACCTTAATTGCCAGCCCCAAGCCTTCACCCACACGCCCAATGCACTGAATCCCCTCTGCACCAGACTTGCTGACCAGTTCACCCTCAGCCAGCCGCATTAGCTCTGTATCGAACTGTCCTTCACCGGCAACCATACTCGGATGATGAGTCATGGCTCGCACAATTCGCTCCATATCTAAGCTATTGCCCGAAGAAAGTTGAGCATATAAGGTCGCCATTTGACCTAACTGCATATAGTAAGTAGGTGCGCCACAATCATCATGTGCTGAGATAAACTCGTCGGGCGGCATTCGCAAAAGCTCTGCAACCTTGCCTAAAATTAGTTGCTGCACCGGATGGTTCCGCTGAAGGTAACTGCTAAGGGGAAAGTTACGTTGCTGACAAACTGCTAGCATTCCAGCGTGTTTACCGGAGCAATTGTACTGAAGTGGACTTGCCTTACCTGCGGGCGTAGGGCACTGCAACGCCGATGGATCAATATCACATCGCCACAGAATATTGAATGCTTGTCTAGCTTGCTCAACATTGCCTTGGTGAGAGCTACAAATGATTGCCAAATCCCGATCGGTTAGCCCAAACCGTTCTAATGTTCCACTGCTTGTCACTGCCAAAGCTTGAAACGGCTTAAGGGCTGAGCGGACGAAGCAAGCAGTTTCGGCACTGCCCGCTGTGGTGAGAGTGCGCCCTCGATCGTCTGATACTACGGCTTGAACGAGATGGGTCGATTCGACGATGCCTTCTCGGAGCAAGTGAACTTTTAATTCTGCGGTGCGTTTTCCCCTAGTCATTCCTGAAACTTTTGCATAGTGCCGTATTGAGTACAAAAAATTGCGGGTTCGGAAGATTACTACAAAACAATCCACAATACGCCGCCACTCAAGAGCAGTAGCACTAAAGCGCCAAACGTTTGAGATAAGCGCTTTAAAAGCGATTGAATTTCATAGCTGACGATGAGGCGATCGCGCTGCAAGACCTCTTCTGGTTTCGTCCAAACCTGTCCATCATACCAGCCTGACTCTTCATAAAAAATCTCAGCTTGCGAGAGGCGATCGCGCACATACATCCAACCCAAGTACAGCCGCACCAGCGCCAACGTTGGCACAATCAGCGCTCCTGCTGCTGCACTCAAAGCAAATTGCACCGGATACTTTGCCATTGGGAAACTCACGACAGCAACGGGCGCAGAGAGAATTAATCCGACTCCCCAAAGAATGACAATAGGCTTCCAATAGCCTGCCCCCCTCAGCAACGCCCAACGAAAAAACCAGGAATCTTGAAGTTCCTGATATTCATTGAGAGGCTGTTGCTCAGTTGGAACAGGACAAACAGGCGCAGAAGATTTCATAGTAGAAGCGATATTCAGGAACCCAAAAGCTTGGCATTACTCGGCATCAGTTGAGCTCAAATGAGGCAAGCCCTCTTCTGTACTTTACCTAATCCATGGCTAGTCGAGGAACCGAGAAGCGCGTTTTTTCGGCATGTCCCCAAAATGCTTCCAGGTCATAGAACTCGCGCTCTTGGGGCATAAAGACATGGGCAATCACATCCCCATAATCCAATACAATCCAAGACCCATCGCTTTTACCTTCACTTCTGACAGGGAGCCGATGCAAGTCTGTCTCTACTTTATCTTCAATGGAACCCGCGATCGCCCTCACTTGCACACTTGACAGACCCGACATCACGACAAAATAATCTGCTAAGTAAGACACCTCAGATACTTTCAAGATCACAATGTCTACCCCTTTACGGTCATCTGCGCCTTCAGCAATTGTTAGGGCTAGTTGTCGGCTAGATGGGTCAGTGATGACCTGGCTATTGTGAAACTCGGATCTGGGGGTTGGGGACGAAAAAGAGTTAGACATCAAGGGGCAGTTTCTCCATTTTTAAAGGGGTTGTTAGGGACATTGAGTTAATTAGACTGACTCAGATAACGTAACGCTTCGTGGGCAGAGCGAGCCGGGCTAGTCTGTTGCAAAAACCAATTTCGGGTGAGTAACACACGCGGATGAATCAGCCGACGAGATACAGTTAAGTGCTTAATAGAATCGTCGCACGACATCCACACCGCCCGCTGTAAGTTTTGTCTACTGGTATGCCGCAAAATGTTAAGGTCTGGCGTATTACCTCGCCCCGGCTCAAGGCTATCTGCCAAAAAAACAACGCAACTCAAAGCACTCATGCCAGGTCTGCCTAGAGTATGATTAGCGATCGCTTCCAAGATTTCTGGGTCTTGAATTCCAAACTGATCCCGAGCGACGATCGCTCCTACCTCTGCATGAAGCAAATGGGGTGTCACTTCATCAACCGGGTCAAGGGGTAAACCTTCCCGACGAGCTATTTCTAGCAGTAGCTGCGGCTTGAAGTATTTTGCCAAGTCATGCATTAGCCCAGCTTGAGCGGCTTTGTCGGTGTTGAGAGAATGATCCTTAGCCAAAGCGATCGCCATCTGCTCAACTCTCAGAACGTGCTGCAAACGGGATTCAGGCACGTTATTTGATAACCAGTGCAAGATGTCATGACGCAATGTTTCTGGATTTTCTCCCATGTAAAGATTGATAAGTGTACAGGAATTAGGATTAAAAATGTGCCTTCATTCTAGATCAATTCCTTAGAGTTGAGTAAGTTAGGAAAGTGAAAATCTTTACCTTGTCAAGCGGTACCCGTTGAGAAATATTGAGAAATAGCGAGAAACAATAAAAAGCGATCGCTCACAGGCGATCGCTTTTTCAACAAGAACTTTAAGAGCCGCCTAATCACAAATAATCAGGCAACCGGGCAGATGGAAAAAATCATTGAAGGCTGATCAACCTCTTGTAGCTGCACATCAAGCCAGTAAGACTGATTGGGCTCTAAATCAAATAACTCTAAGCTAAAACTCCCAGCACCCGCACGCTGAGCCGTTGTGTGACTATTCTGCGCCCTAAAGTCAACCTTGCCCGCAGTGGGAAGTTGCCCCTGCACCCGCACCCGCTTCATTGTGACATCGTACTCAGCCATTAAATCCAGGATTCCCGCCGCCAGTGTCCATTGGCGTTGAACAGGATTGCGGGGCGAAACTTTGAGAGTCAGCGATTCAATGATTTCGCGAGCAGCGATCAGTGACAGCGCCATCTGTTGAGGGGGAGTTGCAGAGTCATAGTTGCTTGGAAAGTTAGCACCTGGAGCATTTTTAAGCGGGGAAGCGATCGCCCCACTCCGAACTGGAGAAGCAATCACAAGTCCCGCCAATTGGTTCAGCGCCACCTCTTGCCCAGGAAATAGCAGTTCCACTGCTCTAACTAACTTTGCCCCTTCTTGCAGTGAGGACTGCATCACAGATTGGCACTGGCTAAACAGTTGAGCTAAAACTTTCTCTGGCATCGGCACAGGCAAGTTCAGACTCTTCAGTTGGGTTGCCCAAGATGGAACTTGCTCAGAATCATACTTGTAGCCCTCAGTCTCCCAGGGAAAAACAGGAGGCTTTAGCTCAAGCTCGGCACGAATCCGACGCTTTATAAGGGAATGAAAACGGTCTTGCACAGCAGGTGTCTCTCCGGGTTCAAAAAAAGAAAATTCCTCAACTGGAAAATAGCTTGACTCTGATGAACGGGTCTGCCTCACAGCAACCGATTCAGAATCAAGGGGATCAGGAACAGACTGTAGATCCGCCGCACCAAACCCATCCGATTCAGTTTTCCGACAATTGAAACTCTTCCCCGATGGCGCTGCAACTATCCAGCTTGGCTCTTGAGACAGCCAGATCAGAAAGTTTTTAACAGCTTCTGCGTCTTTATTCATACACTTGTGCCCCTGTTCCGGATGCAAAATTGTTACAAATGCAGCAATCTTGTTTCAATCTTTTTGTAAACCCAGGTCTACATCGATCCAATCTTATCGAAATCATCACAATTAAAAGACAACCTTACGATATCCTCACTATTCATCTATTGCTGCCCCTGCTCCGGACACAACACTGTTACGAATTTCCCAAGCTTGCTCTAGCAGTTTCGACCACTGCTTTTGTAACTGGGTCGGGGTGCTGCCCAACGTTTTGGCGATCGCAACATCGGGTAACCTCTTCTGCTTCAAATGCAAAAGCTCTCTTTGCTGGGAAGTCATTTTGTCTTGAAACAGCTTCCACTGCTGCGGCGTTAAACCCAGGTTCCGATCTAAATCAGCCTCTAGCCATTGATGAACCAACTCCCAGTGGTGAGACAGAGCAAAGCGAATCAGGTGATATTTGAACCGCTGTTGTAGATAATCCCGTTGCCGAGCATTCAACCCCAAAATAGACTCAATTTCATTGGCAGGCAGGTCTTGAAGCCGCAGCGAAAAATAGTTGGCGCAATCCTGCTGATCACGCTCCTCCAAATACTGCATCAACTCTGTAATTACCGTATTGCGCAGCGCATCTTCTGATATCTCTGGTTCTTGCGCCATCATCTGTTCCCGCACCTGCGGAATCGAAGCCATGCTGCGCCCATGTTCCGAGTCACCCGAGGAGCCTTCTGCAACTTGCTCTATGTCTACCATCGTCTCAGGAGGCTGCTGCTGCGAGTAAGTTTGCGCTCGTAGAATAATGAGCTGCTGACTCCGCCGACCTGCTAAGGGAATCCGGCGCTTGCCGTATCGCTCGGTAAACGACATATATTCAGCTAACTCCAGTAGAGAGCGAGGGCTGTAAGTTGGCAAAAGCTGAGTTTCTCGCCGAAAAGCATTCAGAGATTCAATGTAAAAACCCTGAAGAAAATCTTCAATTAGAGTTAGTCGAGCTTGGTAGCTTGACTGAACTTGGGGCGGCGTGATGTAGCGATACACCACCGCACTGAGTGTACTATGCAGTTCTACCCGACCTCGATGGGAACCGAGCTGATAGTATTCAAGACATTGCTTGAGGCGATGGCGAGCCAAAGTATTTAACCAAGCCTCTACCTCCCCCGAATCTTGAATGCGTTTGCTCTCTGAACAGATGCGAGTGACTTCCTCTGCTAAACGAGTCGCCACATCTTTACAGTTGTGTTCAGAAGATCGAGTGGATTGCTTTAGTTCGCTGTACAACAGCTGAAAAATAGCCTCCACGCTTTATTACAGTCTCCCCCTGATGGTTAATCGCCTATAAACCTAACACAGTCTCATAAAATCGCTCACAACCGATAAATCCCTAACAAAACCAACGATAGGTGCACTTTCTGATCAAGAAATCTTTCGCTTTCAAAGGTCTAGACTAGACTATTGAAGCCGGTGAGCTTTGGCGCTACCCAAAATATAGATGACATGGATATCAATCAGCAAATTCAAATGTTAGTTCAGCAAGCTCCACAGTATGGAGCTTCTCCTAAAGAAGTAGAGGCGATCGCCCCTGCCCTGATTACGGTTGCCGATCGACTTAAACACCCTGAATATTATGTGCTGCAAACCCTGGAGCAAAACTGGGTCATGACGGTTCTTAACCATCCTACCGAATCTGAGGTCACAAAGAACATTCTGTCTGTTTTCCCGACCCTTGAAGACGCTAAAACCAGCGCTAGTGAATTTGACAATGCTCATGTGATTGCTGTGCCTGTGCCTGTAGTTCATATCCTGTTTCAGATGTTGGCAATGGAGCCGGTAGACAGCATCATCTTTTTTGAACAGCCTAGGGAATTCACTACAGGTGTAGAGGTCACACGGGCAGATCTTTTGGAGTTAGTTCAGATTTCTCTGCAAACGATGCGATCGCGCACTCCGACAGATATTGCTTAGCAGGTTCAGAGTTTTGGGTCTAGGCATTAGTAAAGGCGGCTTAGAACATAGTCTGCTAGCTCTAATAAAGCTTGCCGTGACTCAGTCGCCGGAAAGCCAGAAAGATGCCCAACAGCAGCCTGAGCATGATTGGCAGCAAGTTCGCGCGATCGCTGGATGCCTTGGCTGTCTTTAACCAGAGCGATCGCTTGCTCCAAGTCATCATCCTGGGCAAATTCTCGCTCAATTAATACCTCTAGGAAAGGTTTCTCTTCAAGTGCAAAGAGTACAGGAGCCGTTAGGTTGCCGCTTTGCAAGTCAGACCCAGCAGGTTTACCCAGAATTTCACTCGAAGCCGTAAAGTCCAAGATGTCATCCACAATTTGGAATGCCAAGCCAATATTACGTCCATAGTGATAAAGGTGCATATTTTCTTCTGCCGAGAGTCCACTCAGAACGCCCGCTGCCTTAGAGCTATTGGCAATGAGAGACGCAGTCTTGTAGTAACTCTTTTCTAGGTAGGCTTCTAGCGTCAAGCTGGTATCAAAACCATTTAAGCCCTGTTGAATCTCGCCTTCTGCCAAGTCCATAATGACTTCTGAAAGCAGCTTAACAACGGTCAAATTGTCCAAATTTGCTAAATACCAGGAAGACTGAGCAAATAAGAAGTCCCCAGCTAAAACCGCCACTCGGTTAGTAAAGCTGCTGTGAACGGTTGGAATGCCTCGACGCATTTCTGCTTCGTCAATGACATCATCATGCACCAAGCTAGCGGTATGGATCATCTCAGTGATTTCTGCCAAGCGTCGGTGCTTAGCAGTAATCTCCTGATTAGGCATTGTCGCTCTAGAGATGAGAAAAACGATCGCCGGTCTGAGGCGCTTGCCGCTTGCCCCAAACAAATGCTCTGCGGCGGCATAAAGAATGGGATGACGGGCACCGACCAACTGCTTTAGGTTATCGGTGAGGAGGTGAAGATCTTTTTCTACTGGAGAAAAAAGAGAGGTGGCTGAGGTCATGGATAAGCTGACTCTGGCTCGATGTTACGGAACTTTACATATCTTACACTTATTTTAAGCTAACCCTAGAGGGAACCTAGGATGTAGGGAAGATATGCCAAATTGGCGATCCCTGGCAAGACATCAACTAGGAATTTTCTAGTCTAAATTTTTGCACGATCGCTTCAGTGCAGCCGCGCGATCGCTGAGCCGATTTGCTTGAATCTGCGGCTCGATTTGGCGCATGTGAACGGCACGACTGGCGATCGTGGCTTCTTGCCCCTCAAACTTTACGAACACTCGCCCCGACAACCATTTGTTAATGCCCGATCGCGCGTAAACTCGCACCTCGTCTCCCTCTTCCTGAAGTTGATAGCCCATTGCGGTCAGCAAGGTTTCTAGCTCTACCAAAAATTTCTTTTTTTCTGCAAACGGAAGAGCTATGGCAACCGAGCGATTGAAGTAAACTCCGACCAAACCGGCTAATGCTCCTCCTAAAGCCCCGATTTGCTGAGGAATGCCTGTGGCAATTTGCAACCCTGTTGCCCGCGACACAACGATCGTTAAGACAATTGCAGTGGTTGAAAAATAGTAAATAAAAGTGGAAAGGAAACTGGGGCCTGCTTGCATAAATCTGATGGGAATGAAGATCGTACGGTTGAAAAGCTGAAATTATTTTACGGGCGATCGCGCGGCAGTGCTGGAACTCATGCCGATCGCTCATCCATTTGGGTGAAGTACTCAACGGTTGTCTAGCCCAATATGAGGCAACTAGGCGTTCTTTGTTGAGTCATTTCGGATGAATTAGGCAGTCATTTACACCGATAAAACATGGCAGTGAGTAGGCAACAACGAGAATCATTTGTACTGAGTGGAGGAGTGATTGCGATCGCATTATTACTCACTCAAAATGTAGTGTTACTGCTGCTTATCCTAGTCATCGGAATATTCGTTACGACAATAACTTTCACCCTCATTTCTGCGAAGCACCAAAAAGCCTTAAATACTACCCTTGAACAACAAGTCGAAGCACACACGCTGCAACTGCAAGCCAGCATGGCAGAGTTAGAAGAACTCAGCAATCTTCAGGATTTGCTGCTTTACGCAATTTCCCATGACTTGCGCACTACGGTGATGGGCAGCCTGATGGTTTTAGAAAATTTGCAGGGGCAAGCCGGAGACATGATTCCCGTGTCGCGTGAGCTATTGCGACGCATGACCCAATCTGGCAAAACTCAACTCAATCATCTCAACCAACTCTTGGAAGCCTACGCCAACATTACTGATGGCATTCAGCTTGAAAAAACCTGGGTTTCGATGAGTGCAGTGCTGCAAGAAGCGATCGCCGCCCTCTCTCCACTTTTGCAAGAAAATCACATTACGCTGGTTAGTCCTATTTCGACCGACCCACTTTGGGTAATGGCAGATATAAGCCAGATCCGCCAGGTCTTTCACCATCTTATTTCCAATGCGGCGAACCATAACCCACCGGGCATAGAAGTGCGCGTGGAGGCGACCCTTGCGGTATCTACGAGGCAGCCCGTTGAGAAACAGACCTTTCAGTTCACTATCACTGATACGGGCATTGGCATTGATTTATTGGAACAAAAAAATATCTTTGAACTATGCCTAAAGCCATCTCAAGAGCGCCAACTGACTCGCATGAGTTTAGGTCTGTGCCTTTGTAAGCAAATTGTCAAGGCACACGGAGGACAGATTGAGGTTCATAGCCAAGTCGGAGAAGGCACCACAATTGAATTTACGTTGCCAGCTGAAGGGTAATTGCCACCGTTTCGGCAATGATGTCTGCAACAAAACTTAACATTTAGTTCACGCCTCACGCTAAATTCTGCTATATTTGATACAGAAACAAACCGTTCATCTCTTTCTAAAAGTCTAGATTTTTGGCAAGAGACGGAAGTAAGGGAATCCTGAAGGAACGCGCCTCCGAATCACACTAACTGTAAAGAGGTAAGCACCATGGAAAATACAAATCAACAACCTAATAAATCTAAAACCTATCGGGTTAGTCCTGATACGGTTGCATTCATGCTGTCGAGTGGCTTTTCCACCGATGGTAGCTGGTATCAGTGGGTTAAAAAGAACCGTCAACAATCAATCGATCGCTAGTCCGATCGCTTAATTGGCTGGGCCAGTTTTAATTTATGTAGAGACTTGTTCCTCTAGCTTTTTGTCCCTTGGGTAAGAGCTAGAGGAATTTTTGTTTGACTGCTTACTTGAAGTAAATCAGCAGGTTCAATCCTGGAATTGTCCGAGAGAGCGTCCATAGCAAGAGCGCAAAGTAAAGTAATCCTACTCCCCACTGGTACCAGACGAGTGCAGTAATCAAGGCAGGCATTTGTTCATCGCGTAACCGAATATCGTTGAACCCAAATTTAAGCAAATTGTTGAGGCTGAAATCTAAGTAATTTAGCCAACTCCAGCTTTTGTTCCAAAGGATAGGGATGTAGCGTTCCCGAAAATAAGGAAACGCTGGAATATTAGGTAATCGACCAATTAAAAACCTTAACTGACGCATACTGCTATCTTCAACAAAATAGCTAGTGTCCATCAGGTCATGGTAACGACCTTGCCCGTAAAGAATACCAATAAGCAGGGCTGGAATAGGAATGATGACTCCGCCTAAACAAGCTAGAGTGAGCCAAGGCTGTTCTGCTGTCCGAAACAGGGCAGAGAAGCCGAGGATTGAAAAAATGCCAAAGCCACTAATGCTCCAGACGACTTCTTCGGGTGTAGGAATAATCGGTTTAGGGTGCAGTTTGCGGAAGCGATCGATTAACCAAAACAAGAAGGCAAAATGGGCGATCGCAATCATTCCCACTCCTAACACCAGCCAAGAACTTGTCCCAAATCGGGTCAGCAGCAGCAGCAAGCTTAAACCCAACCAATTTACCCCTTCCACAAACCAGTTGCCCACAGAAACAGGCTTACCGACCACAACGCGATCGCGCACCTTGACATAAGCTCCCAGCATTCCTTCTAGCTTGAGCAAATCGGCGATGCTGCGGAAGGGTTGCTGAGAACGAGTTTGGGCGATCGTAGCGGCTTGCTTCGCTGAAAAGCCAACTGCTTGAAGCTGAGCTACTGAGGCAGTATTTAAATCTACTCCCAACAATCGCTGGCGCAGTTCCTTCAGGCGTAATCGCTCGGTGGTGTATTCCACCTGGTTCGCATCCGAAATTTGTTGCTGCAACCGAAAGTTTTGCACCAGGTTACGCAACAGCGTTTCATTCCCTTGCAGTGTTGGCACCGAAAGCACCCGCCCCACCTTACCGAGGTCGCCCAAAATACGGGCAGAACGCGGGTCAAATTGCAAATCTGAAATATTGAGATAAGCCCCTTTCGCAAACCCAGCATTGGCAAAGTCTGCCTGGTCTAAAATGCTGGCTCCACGGAGGTTGACCAATTTATTGAACTGGGTTTGGCGAAAGCTGACCAGTTTATCAAACCGCGTCTCTGTTAAAAACAAAGCCTGGGCAAATTTATCGCGGTCAAAAAGCACCTGACCCATCCAGCGAATCTGTGAGAAATCGGCTTTGTCATACCATTGAATTCGGGTAAAGTTGGCAAGCTGTTGAAACCGGGACTGATGAAAGCTGGCAAATGCTCGAAACTCACTGCTTTGAAAGTTGGCATTGGTTTTGAACTCCGCTTCGTTAAAGATGGCACGATTAAAAAATATGGTGCTAGGAAATCGGGCTTCACGCTGAAAAACGGCATCCATAAAGGTGGCTGTTTGACTGAAGCGTGCGCCTGACCAGTCTACGTCTTGCCCAAAATTTACGCCTTGTGCCTCGACGCGCCCCAGAAAAAATGTGTTGGTGAAATTAGCAAAGTTTTCAAAGCGAGTTTGGACTAGCGTCAGTGTGCCACGCAGAACGGTGAGTTGGAGCGGCGCAGCTTGGCTTTGTAACAGAAGCGATCGCGACAAATTACTTAACTGAAACAATCGCAAACTATCGCGCTTCAACTGTGCCTGCTCGGCTTCACTAAACGGGAAAGGCGTTTGCCCAAACAGATCCGTCCGTAAACCTAAGTCCCGAATGGTTAACTCTCCTCGAATCAGCGAGTAACTCAAATCAATTCCCAGTGGCGATCCGGGTTGCTGAAGCTGAGCCTGAACTAAACGATAAAACTGATCACGAAATGCTGCATTTTCGGGGCGTAAATCAATGACTAGCCTCCTTAGATCAATAGTTCGGATGCCTTCTGTTTGAGTCGGCGATTTTAGTCGTCTTTGTAGGAGTTCTAAAGTTAAATCGATCCGCTCAGGTGCAGGAGCAGCCCAAGCAGGGTAGGGCAAGACGAAGCAAAAGCAGAGTAATAGACAAATTAACGCACGCAACACAGGCTTGGACAAGTGAGTACTTCACAAGAAGTATAGGTGAGTCCTAGGTTATCTTCTATTTGCCATCTATCTGCCAAACTAAGTGAGCCATCAGTCAAGACTTATGGCTGCATGGCTACTTTTACAACCTTCCGATGTTTCATGTCCTGAAACACTTGCTCTAGCTGGGTTAGGGGTTGATAATCACTAATTAGCAATTCAAACGGTAAAGCGCTACTAGATAACAAATTTAGGGCTTGTCGAACGTAGTGCGGTGTACTGTGAAACACGCCCTTAAGAGTTAGTTCGCTGTAATGCAATTGCTCGGTGTTGACGGTAATGGTGGTGTTTCGGGGACACCCACCAAATAGGTTTATTGTCGCTCCAGGGCGGGCACAGGCGATCGCCGTTTCCCATACAGCAGGCGAACCCGTTGCCTCCACAACCACATCTGCGCCCCAACCATCGGTGAGTTCTTGGACGGCTGCTGGAATATCGCTGACTTGGTGATGGTTAAACGTCTGCACTACGCCAAACTTCTCCCCAATTTTCAATCGATCGCCATTGCCTCCAAATAAAAAGACCTCTGCACCCAACTGCACCAACGCCCCCGCAAACATTAGCCCGATCGCCCCATCGCCTAGCAACACCACGCGATCGCCGGGCTTTGTGTTAGAGCGGGCAACACCGTGGAGAACGCAGGCAAGTGGTTCAGTCATGGCAGCGATCGCATCTGGCACTCCTGGTGGAATGGGGAGCAGATTATGCCGAACGATTTGTGCTGGAACCTTAAGGTATTCGGCAAAGGTGCCATTGTTAAAACTCAGGTCAGTGCAGAGTGAATACTCTGCTTTTTTGCAGAAAAAGCAGTTTAAGCAGGGGGCAGAGTTATTGGCAACAACGCGATCGCCTATCTGCCAGCCTGTAACCTCATCACCTAAAGCCACAATCTGTCCCGCCGCCTCGTGCCCAAATAGAGTTGGCAGACTCAACATCTTGGCGTGTCCGCCCCGTCGCCACACCTTCAAATCAGTCCCACAGGTGGTAGCAGCAGTCACCTTAATCACAACCTCGCCTGCCGCTGGTGTAGGGTCAGCGACCTGTTCTAACCGCAAATCTTCCTGACCATAAAGTAAAGCTGCTAGCACGGCATCAGTTATTGATAAGTGAAAGTTAATAAGTGAAAATTGATCAATGAAGAAGTAAATAGTAAGTAAAACTAAGTCATTTTCTGTAGAACCTTCCCCTTCCCCAAGCTCCAGCTTAGGGAAGAGGGAATACAAGACCTAACTCAAAAATTTACTCGTAAACCCAAGGCATGATCGTCGGTTGCCAAGTAATTAGTTCATCCTGGGTAAACCAAAGCGCAATTTCCTGCTCAGCCGTCTCGATCGCATCAGAGCCATGAATCAGGTTGCGACCAATGTTTGCCCCATAATCGCCTCGAATGGTTCCTAGCTCGGCGGCTAAAGGGTTCGTTGCCCCAATCATCTTCCGAGCCGTAGTGACTACGCCATCGCCTTCCCAAACCATTGCCACAACTGGAGAAGCAGTAATAAAATCGACCAGACCTGCAAAAAAAGGTCTGTCCTTATGAACGGCATAGTGGTTTTCAGCAAGTTCACGACTGACTTGCATAAACTTCATGCCCACTAAAATAAAGCCCTTGGCTTCAAAGCGACGGACGATGTCGCCGACTAACCCACGTTGCACGCCATCAGGTTTAATGGCAATAAATGTCCGTTCCAAAGGTAAACTCCTCGTTTAATTAAAGCGCCAGTCCAACCTTACCTTAGAAGAATCTGATCTCAGCAAAGTTTTGTAGGGTGCGCTACAGCTTCACCTCACACCCTACAAAACTTTGTACTAACCCTTCTTCTTGATGTCGCGCGCCATATTGCGGAACATATCCATACTGGGGTCACTACGGCGACGCTCAGAGGAATTTGAGGAATTTGAAGGACTGGAGGAGGGAGGCTCTGAAGGCTTAGATGGCGGCTGAGAGCCATTGAGAGGCGTAGTGTTAAAAGGCGATACTGTAGGCGGCTCCTTGCGGTCAGACTTCTTCATTGAAGATACTTCATTGATGAATTCATTAATTTCGCCGACTATTTTTTTTGGGAAGGTTCTTCGGGTTTTCTTGCTAGAACGCATGTAATCAATGTCGCCAAAGGTTTTGGCATCATCGTCAGGTAGATAAAAAGCCTCTCTGGACTGAGGAGTTTCTTCCGAATCACGCTTTGACTTGGAACCAAACAGCCCTCTAATAAATCCGGTCACTGATTTCTCCTAGCATATAAAATATTAATTACATTATGCTAAGCATTGTGAATATTTATCAAGCTCTTGAATCCCTTATTTCGAAAGGGTTAGAAGTTTGTCAGCTTCTGATGACTTCTTTGAGAGTGAAAATAAATTTAGCAAGCCTCCCTAATGAGCGTGGATCTTTGGTGAAGAATGCTTACACACTCCTGCCGAAATAAAATTGCGGTGATAGGCTGGGCTCAGTAAAGGGAATTTGGTGTTATACCAAGAATCCTGTTAGCATTTCCAAGTGATTTTAGGTCATGGGTGCTTACTTAAAACTCAGTTATCCTAAGGGCTATTAAAGTGAAACAACTTCAATGCAATTCGGTCTCTCTGTCTTTGCAAAAAACGTTGGATGAGATTTCTGGAAGAACTGCCGACCAAAAGAATGAAGTGGTTGATTTACTAAGCGACGAGCAACCTTCTAAGAGCCGTTTAGTTGACATAACCTACAACCAATGTATTTGGTGGGAAGGCTGCTACTACTGCCAGGATGAATCTAGGAGTTGGTATCAGGTGAAGTGCTTCATTTAAGCTGAGCGACGACAAGAAAAGCCATTGCATCAGCGATCGCTCTTCTTATGTCCATTGAAATATCCAGACAAATGCAGATTTTTAATTCTTGCTTAGAAATCTGCATCTTCTACTTAATTTCGGCAGCATTTCTCTCCAATGCTGCTTGCCGCTTTGCCCATGCAGGGACTGCCATAGAACCTCCCGCAGAGAGTTGAGCGGCAGCTTCTTGCAGGTATTCTAGAAAGGCTGTTGCCACGACAGAAAGTCGTTTGCCTGAGAGCGAAACGATGTACCACTGACGGGGCAAGGGAAAGCCTTCAACATCCAGAATAGTTAGCTCTTCGCTATCGGAGGTCAGAGTATGGCGCGAAAGAACAGAAAGCCCTAGTTGCCCGGCGATCGCCTGCTTAATCGCCTCATTACTGCCTAACTCTAGCCGTACCCGCACCGACAGATTGTGGGTATCTAAAAGTTTTTGAAAAGAACGACGAGTGCCAGAACCAGGTTCGCGCATGATAAAGGTTTCTTCGACCAAGCGCTGCAGCGAAATATTATGCTCTTCGGCAAGAGGATGGTTGCGAGGAGCCACAACTACTAATGGATTTTCTAAAAAAGGATAGGCTTTGACATCCATATTCTCAGGCAATTGGCTCATTACGTAGAGATCGTCTTGGTTGTGAGCTAATCGCTCGATCACTTGTTCATGGTTAGTCACTGTCAGGGAGACATCAATGCCAGGATAAAGCTGACAAAAAGGCCCCAAAAGGCGAGGCATGAAGTATTTGGTAGTAGTAATCACAGCAATCCGAAGTTTGCCTTGCTTCATCCCTTTGAGATCAGCAATTGTCATTTCAAATTGATCAAGCTTAACAAAAATTTCTTCACAGGTAGAAAAAAGCTGCTTGCCGGCTTCAGTTAAATATAGTTTTTTGCCGACTTGCTCAAACAACGGCAACCCGATCGCCTTTGTTAGTTGCTTAACCTGCATAGAGACAGTGGGCTGAGTTAAAAACAATTCTTCGGCAGCACGAGTAAAGCTGCTATGACGGGCAGTGGCTTCAAAAACTTTGAGTTGATGTAAGGTTGCGTGAATCATTGCCCTTTTTCCTATGCGATCGTGTGGCTAAGCAGTGGAGGATTTATAGACATAAGACTATCATAAATATTAAAACAAGTGAATTTTATCTATGGAAAATCGAGTATAGTTATTTTTACTAGAAATAGTAAAAGTTTTCAAAAGTTCCCTTCTAGTCAGCGTTGATTGCTAACAGAACGGGTGTTGAATTTAGTATGCTCTCAATGCTGGTGAGCTATCTAACCTGGTGAGCCGTCTAAAATGTCAACCTCTTTCCCCATACAAGCAACGCTTTTTCCCTATTTTTTAGCGAGATAAAATCTATGGCAGATATTGTGGACATTGCGATTAGTGCAGGTTCTTTCACAACACTGGTAACTGCTGTGGAAGCAGCTGGGTTGGTAGAAACGCTCAAAAGTCCAGGGCCCTTCACCGTTTTTGCTCCCCATGATGAGGCGTTTGCAAAGTTGCCTCCCGGAACCATCACGACGTTAGTGCAGAATATTCCCCAACTGGCACGCATTCTGACATTTCATGTCGTGCCTGGTAAACTCATGCAGGCAGACCTGGCTAAGCTAGGCGTAGTAACTTCGGTAGAAGGCTCACCAATTCCAATTCACTGCAACGGCGCATTGGAAATAAAGAACGCCACTGTTGTTGCTGCTGATATTGAGGCGGACAATGGCGTTATTCATGTCCTTGACACGGTAATTTTGATGGGTTGATTTTGATGGGTTGATGCTGTGACGAATTGCACTAGCTGTTTCGGCAGAAAAAGCGGATGAAGGTTGCCAGGTGAAGACCATTAAGCTTTAGAGCAGTCCTTCTAGCTCAATTTCTTCAATGACTTGCAGACCTCGCGGGTCGCCTACCTTCAACATGGCAGAACGAGCATCTTCCCGAACGCCTAGTTCTTCATCTTCAGCAAAAGCTTCAATTAAGGCATCGATCGCCGTAGCATATACCACGTTAGACGGTAGCTCTCGACAGAGTTGACCAAGTGACCAGGCGCAATTACTCCGTACTGCCGCGATCGCATCTCGGCGCAGTCCTTGAATTAAAGGTGGGATGGTGGCAATCATTGCCTCGTAGCTAATGACTGCCATCTGTGCCAGCGCAGTGGCTGCCCATAGACGCACAGCAGGAATATCCGTCTTGAGGGCATCGATCAGAGGCTCTAGAGAACGGCGATCGCGGCTATTGCCCAATGCCCAGACAATGCCTTTACGAGCATGACCATTCCAATCTTGCTGAAGCTGAGCAATTAATGGCTCAACTGCGGTTGGGCTAGGGTTTCGCCCTAAACCATAGGCGGCGCTTACCCGCAAGAGAGGACACGCAGCCGTTAGGAGATCGATCAAATAGGGAATTGCCCGTGAGTCTTCTAATTCGCAAAAAGCTCTGGCGGCAAGAATTCGTTGCGCCTGAGTTGGTGACTCTAACAGACGCAACATCTCCTCTGGGTCAGGTTTGGCGATCGCTTCCTCACTACCCACTGTGCCCACGTGGTCGAGGGGATCAAGTTCAAGGGTAGTGTTAAGGACTGTTAAGTCGTCGTTGTCATCCATACTGCCACTTTACCGAGAAAAGGGACGAAGATAACGAGATAATAAAGAAGCATAGCGAAAGTGATGCTGCATTTCTAATTGGCTCTTATCAGAAATCTATGATGAGGACTTCTGGTTAGAAGTAACGACTGGCATCTGGCATTCTTGGCATCTGAAATTCTTGGCATCCATGACTAGCATTCAATGAGCATTCAAACTTCTGTGTTGGACGAGCTACTCAAACGCTCGCCTCAGCTACGCCCCCAGCTTTACTTCAAATCTTCTTTAACGGCTTTGTCTCACGCAATGGAGGATCAAGTTTTGGCAGGTGGGGCGGCTCAGTTGCCGTTAGTCATTGCCAGTTTTCAACGAGAACGATTTTACCGCCAGGAAGCGAATCGCTATTCGCGAATTGCAGCACTCACTCGGCAAGTATATGTTTTAGCTGCACCCGAAACTAGCTTCACAAATGAGTCGCGAGAATATGAGGCGATCGCCTTTGACCCGAGCGATCAGCTCAGCCAAGAGTGGCATTTGGTTGTCATTGGACAAAAATACGCAGCTTGTTTGGTCTGTCAGGAGCGTAAAAATCTTGTAACTGAACGGGTGACGACCGAGCCGCCTGCAATGGATCAAACCCGTCGCTTTGAAGGCATCTGGACGTTCGATCGCCAGGTCAGCTACCATGCCGCAGATATTTTGCTAGATCGAATTTTGGTCTATCGCCCCGAACTTTGGCAAAAGATTGAGCAAGCAAAACAGGAGTTTTTGGGGGAAGTTTCTCAGCAGTCTCAAGAAGTTGACCCTGATCCATTTGCGCAACGACTGATGACGTACATTCAAGCGAGTCAATATAAGTTGCAAAAAGCCTATCGTTCCATCGCTTCGCAAGAGCGCCGAGAACGATTGACTAACTCTATTACGTCGGCAATTCGACGATCGCTTGACCCCAACGAGATTTTCAAGGTCGCCGTTAAAGAAATAGGGCAAGCAACCCAAAGTTGTCGTTGTTTGATCTACCCCTGCAAATCTACAGATACCAGCACTGTCATTACTTACGAGGCTCTGGCTGATGATACCTTGTCTTCTTTAATGGGACAAACTTGGTCATTGGTCAACAACCCGCTATTTCAAGTGGCAGCACAGCGCCAAGAAAGTCTGGCAATTGCCGATACTCGGGCAAAAGAAAATGGGTCAGTTGACTTTTCGACGATGAGCGATCGTCTTGAACGTTGGCAAATTCGTTCTTGGCTAATGGTTCCTATCCTCTATCAAGGGCGACTGCTAGGCATTGTTGAATTACATCATTGTCAAGTTTCCCCACACGTCTGGACGCACGACGAAATTACACTCATTGAAGCCGTTGCCACTCAACTCGGCGTTGCACTGATTCAAGCCGAATCCTACGCCAACCTGGAAGACCTGAACCAGCAACTCGCAGCCCTCGAACGCACCCGCAGCAACCTCATTGCCATTACAGGACACGAGTTGCGTACGCCCCTCACCACCATTCAGGTCTGTCTTGAAAGCCTCGCTAGCGAACCCGACATGATCCCCGAACTGCGCCAAGTCATGCTAGACACGGCATTAACCGATGCTGACCGAATGCGAAAGTTAATTCAAGACTTTTTAATTCTGTCGCGCCTAGAGAGCGGTCGGGTTGAATGGCACCTCGAACCCATCTCTCTAGACGAATGTGTCAGCCTTGCCCTCAGCAGCATCCACACCCGTCCCACCCAACAAAGCTTGCCTCACATTCGGGCTCAAGTCCCTTTAGAACTCCCCCTCGTTCAAGCCGACGGGGAGTGGCTCGTAGAAGTCATCTCCAAGCTATTAGACAATGCCTGCAAGTTTACTGAACCCGAAGGCGAAGTTTTGATTGAAGCTAAACCCAACGGCGGCAAAATGCTAGAAATCACTATCACAGACACGGGACGCGGCATTGAACCCAACCGTCTAGAAACCGTATTTGAACGCTTCTACCAAGAAGAAGGTGCCCTCCGCCGCACCGCAGGCGGCACTGGCATAGGACTTGCCATCTGTCGGCAAATTATCCGCAATTTGGGCGGACAAATCTGGGCAGAGTCTTTGGGACGCGATCAGGGCAGTCAGTTTCACTTCACTCTACCGATCGCCTCAGAGCGAGTTTCCTCTAGCCAAAATGAACCCAAGCCCGCCAAAGGAAAACGCCAATCCAAAGTGAAAAGCAAAAAATAACCTTTCCTGTCTTTTCTTTACGAGGATGTCTGAGAAGTATCAAAGATTCTTACACTCGCCCCCAAATCCCCCATTTTGGGGGACTTCTGAGCCACTCCTTCTTCAAAGTCCCCCAAAATGGGGGATTTGGGGGGGGCGGATTGGATAGCAATCTAGACTTCTCAGACAACCTCTAACGCTGTTCTGGATTACTTTGCACAGAACGAACTTTAAAGCGTGTGTAACCCAAAGTAGCGATCGCCCCCAACAGCAACCAGTAGGGACTGTAAACCATTAGCCAGATTCCTAGCTGAAGTAAATCAACGGTGAATTTGCCAAAAGAAGAGGTTGCACTTTCCCAGGTATTGCTGATTTGCGCACCTACAGCAGGCTGCGATCGCGCTGAAGCCGTCACCTCAACTAGATTTAACTGCACAGAAGAATAAGCTACTTGGTTTTGCAGTGCCGTTAACTGAGCGGTGATTTGCTCAACCTGATTCCGTACATTGCTCAGTTCTTGCGCCACCTTCAATACATCACTGACCCCGCCCGATCGCTCCATAATCTCTAGCAGCGTCGCTTCTGTCTTCCGCAAATTCTTTAACCGCGCCTGCGAATCGATTAACTGAGTTGAAACATCCTCCGCAGTAATGGACTGGCGATCGAGACTGCCTAAGGCTTTCAAAGCCTGCAAGGCAGCATCTAATTTTGCTTGAGGCACCCGGATTTGCACCGATGCAGTCCGATGGCTATTACCATCGGTCGGAATTTCATCGCGCAGGTTCAAAATATTGCCCTGCTGCTGTTGGGCGATCGCCTTCGCTTGGTCAATGCTAGTGATAATTGATTTGACTGTTAGTTGGAGGTTTGCTGTCTTGATGAGTTGAGGCTGCACTTGCGATAATGGCAAAGCCGAGCGGAGCGATGCTGGGGCACTTGCAGAGACATCTGTCCCCACAGAATTCTGACTCAAAGCCTCGCTCATTGGGGCAGAAGCAGGGGCTCCAGAAGTAGCTGTTTGAGGAGCCGAGGCACAACTTGCTAACACGGCACTGGCAATCAACGCCCCAAACCACATAGGCTTGAATTGAGTACGGTTTACGGAATTCATAGAGGGATTACAGGTAGCTTCTTACCCGCTAGTATGGCTAATCATTGAGGCGCTTTCGCAACTGTTACATTTTGCGTAACGTCCGGCGTAAAACCCTCAACACTTTCCATTAAAATATGTGAAGAATCTGAGCAGGAACCGTTAGCGGATGAAAGTTGCAATTATTGGAGCAGGTTTGGCGGGTTTGGCAAGTGCCGTTGAGCTAGTCGATGCCGGACATGAAGTAGAAATTTTTGAATCTCGTCCGTTTTTGGGAGGCAAAGTTGGGAGTTGGGTTGACTCAGACGGTAACCATATCGAAATGGGACTGCACGTCTTTTTCAATAATTACTACAACCTGTTTGCTCTAATGAAGAAAGTGGGAGCCTGGGAAAACCTCTTACCCAAAGCGCATGTTCACACCTTTGTAAACCGAGGTGGAGAAATCAGCACGCTTGACTTTCGGTTTCTAGTGGGCGCTCCCTTCCATGGGCTGAAGGCATTTTTTACGACTGGGCAATTGACTGTGCAAGATAAGGTGCAGAATGCGATCGCCCTGGGCACCAGCCCGATCGTTCCCGGCTTAATCAACTTCGACGTTGCCATGAAAATGATTCGGGCGCTCGACAACGTTAGCTTTGCCGATTGGTTTCGCAGTCATGGCGGCTCCCAAAATAGCCTGAAGCGAATGTGGGATCCGATCGCCCTTGCTCTGGGCTTCATCGACACCGAAGAGATTTCCGCCCGCTGTATGCTGACCATTTTTTTGATGTTCGCCACCAAAACCGAAGCCTCACGCCTCAACTTGCTGGCAGGTTCTCCCGCCGAATACCTGCTCAAGCCCATCATCAATTATTTAGAAGCACGGGGCGCAAAACTCCACATCCGCCGCCAAACTCGCCAAATTTTGTTTGAAGCCGACCCTGACAGTCTCCCCGAAGCAGTGCGCGTCACTGGTTTAGTCATTGCCAACGGCGACACCGAAGAAACCATCACCGCCGATGTTTATACCGCCGCCTGTGATGTCCCTGGCATTCAGCGACTGCTGCCTCAAGAATGGCGAAAGTGGAAAGAGTTCGACAATATTTATAAATTAGAAGCCGTTCCCGTAGCTACTGTTCAGCTTCGATTTGATGGCTGGGTCACAGAACTAAACGATGCAGACCAACGCCATCAAGTCGAACACGCAGCCGGAATTAATAACCTGCTCTACAGTGCCGATGCCGACTTCTCTTGCTTCTCCGATCTCGCCCTTAGTAGCCCCAAAGACTACTACCGCGAAGGTCAAGGTTCACTCATTCAGCTGGTGCTGACTCCTGGCGATCCATTCATCAAAATGAGTAACGAAGACATCGCCAACCATGCACTTCAGCAAGTTCATGACCTCTTTCCCTCCGCTCGGAAACTCAAGATGACTTGGTTCAATGTTGTTAAACTTGCCCAATCTCTCTACCGCGAAGCACCTGGTTTAGATCCCTACCGTCCTCCTCAAAAAACGCCCGTTTCAAACTTCTTCCTTGCAGGCAGCTACACCCAACAAGACTACATCGACAGCATGGAGGGCGCTACAATTTCGGGGAAACAAGCCGCCGCAAAGATTCTAGAAGGAACAGGATACACAGTGGAAGGGACAGGGTTGTTCAAGTATTAATGAAAATCAGGGTATGCGGTATATTGTATTGTTTGTTACCTATAAAGATGAATAACACTGAGCGATCTAAACCTGCTTCATAATGTAGAAAATTCCTTTGAACATATTTTCCTGATTTTTCCTTCATTCTTTAATCTCTTATGACTGACTGGCTAGAACACACGGTTCAAGTAGAAGTGGCAATTCCCATCGATCGCGCTTGGAAAATTTGGTCTGACCTGGAGCAAATGCCGCGTTGGATGAAATGGATCGAGTCGGTGAAAGTGCTGGAAGACAATCCAGAACTTTCTCAGTGGAAACTAGCCTCGGGCGGACTTGATTTTCGGTGGCAGTCTAAAATTACTCGGCTCATCACCAACCAGATTATGCAATGGGAATCTGTAGATGGGCTGCCTAACCGAGGAGCAGTAAGATTTTACGATCGTGGTGAGAGCAGCATCGTCAAGCTGACCGTAGGATATGCTATTCCAGGAATTTTAGGAAAGCTCATGGATGGGCTTTTTTTAGGAAGAATTGTAGAGTCGACGCTTCAAGCAGATATGGATCGGTTTCGGGAGTACGTGGCTCAGTTAGAGACATCTAACGACGTATGAACTTAGGGTCAAAGTGATTAAAGCTCTTCCCGTAGCATTTGCTCATAAATTTGGGGAAGGTCGTTACTGACCGAATTCGTCTCGATACCATAGCCCAAACTTGTCCAAGTGGGCGAAAGAATGCGAAGAACTTCATTGACCCTGCCCTCTCTCAGCATTTGAGACAAGTCAGCACCCCAAGCTTGGGGGTCGCTGAGCCATCGATAGGTGACTTCATCTTGATACTCTGGCACAAAGCTGTAGCTTTCCCAAGGCAAAAACGGGGGCTGAGGATGGTATGACTGGGCTTTGTCTAACCACGTACTGCTGAGCATTTGGTAACGTCCGGCGGCAGTCGTGCAGTCGCCTAAATTAGGTCCTGTTATGATGCGAACACATTGATCAGGATGGTTGCTGAGGTTAGCAATGTGTTCTCCACCATAGAGTAAGGAATAGGGGCGATCGCCACTTGCCTCACTCGCTGAAATTGTTCGCATCATTGCCCGAATATAGGGATCACCCCCCTTCATGACCAAAGGAATCGGAGAACCATTCCCTTGAGGTTCGTTGAAGGGTATCATCTGCCGCCACGAAATCCCTCGTAGTCCACCCGTCCATCCTGCAATCAGCACAAGTGCTGAACAGCTAATCAAACACCACCAAACTCCCGAAGAAGATTCAGCGGCAGTTGTAACAGGGCTGCTGGCAACGAGTTTGTTGGCAAGAGGACATTGATTCTCCGACTTTTTGCTATTAGAAGTCACGGTGGGATGCAATGATAGGTACGACTACAAATTGTTATTCATCATATCCTCACTTCTTCGACCCTAACCTAAACCGCTGCAAATAAAGCCTCAAGAGGTTGAGCCGGACTGTCGGGTTTCGCCACAATTTCAACCACTTTATTGCGGGCGGCAGGCTGAGACAGTGCCTCAACACAGACTTGGGCAACCTTCGTACGAGGAATACTGCCATCAAATAGTTTGTCTGCGCCAGTCATAACAATTTGATCTGAATTATCTTCATTCTTTAAGCCGCCGGGTCGGACAATTGTGTAGGGCACACCACTTTTTTGTAAATAGTCCTCAGCTTGCTTTTTCCAAACCAAAATTAGCCAAAATAAGTTGAGCGGATGGAAGAGTAAGGAAGTACAGAGCGAAGAAACCATGACAAACTGCTGAATGCCTTTTTCTTTGCCAACATCCACTAAGTTTTTCGTGCCCTCATAATCTACTTTGTAGGGCCCTGTCGGGTCAAAACTTGGGGCTGCGCCTGTGGCAGAAAGAATAACTGTGCAGTCTGCGATCGCCTCCCTTAAACTCTCTAACTTCAGCACATCTCCTACCACTAACTCTGCTTCAGCAGGCAACATTGCTCTTGCCTTTTCAAGATCTCGTACCAGAGCCCTTACCGGAATCTGGCGTTCTACCAAAGCTTGAACAATCCGCCGACCTGTCTCACCTGTTGCCCCTGCTACAAAAGCTTTCATAAACTACCCCTATATTTCTTGATTACTGAAGGTTGATGTTAATCTTTTAGTTAAGATCCTTAATGGATTGTAATGAATCCACTATTCATTACGAAATAAACCTGAAAGTTTAAGTAAAGAACTTTGGCAGTTCCTATCTTTTACTTAGTAGAAAAGAGTGTTTTTTATTACTCTCTCTGGAAAAATACTTCTTCTTAGTGTTTCAGTAAATCAATTGAGACACCTCAACAGAAAGGCGTAGATTAGATTCTTTTCTACGTATATCAATCATCACTCTGTAGCAATTTTGCAAGATATGCTGAGTACGTTGCAATCTGCCCCTTCTCTCGATAGGCTGCTAGACTAGGCTCCAGACCTTAGCTATTAACGAGCCAACCCGTCAGTTGGAGAGACGCAACTCGATTCAAGACGATTTTTAGGAAGACTTCGTATGCAGGCAAATCCGGCTGAACAAAACGCTTTCAAAACCACACCCACCGTCTTTGGGGCAACTTCCGGTTTGCTCGAAGCGCAGGACAATCAAGAACTCCTAACCCAGGAGCAACAGCCTATCAGTTTTCATGGCAACTTTGAAAGCTGCATGGAAATGTACACCAACGCCCAAACAGTTGCAAGTTATTTAGATGCCCATCGGAGTTGGTTTCCTCAGTCTGCTCGACCCATGAAAGCAGTTCCTATTGGAGCCAACGGTTACGACTTGACAGTAGGAAGATTTGGGGCGTTTGGATATGAAGTGGAAGCTAAGGTAGGGCTAGACTTGCTGCCTCAAGATCAGGATGTTTATCGCATTCAAACGATTCCGATTCCAGGGTATCAAGCTCCAGGGTACGATGTTGATTTTCAGGCAGCGATGCAACTCACTGAAGTCGCAAATGGTCAGGCATCTGAGCCAGTGACCCACGTGGAGTGGGAATTAAGTTTGCAGGTCACGCTCCAGTTTCCTCGCTTTATTCATGCTATGCCGAGAACTTTGATTCAATCGACGGGCGATCGCCTCCTCAATCAAATTGTTCGACAAGTCTCTCGTTGTCTTACTTACAAGGTGCAGGAAGATTTCCACCGAGCAGTCGGAGTCAAGTTTCCCAAAAAGCGGCGAATGCTTTGGACAAAGGGCAAGGACATGAAACTTGGAGTCAGCGAATAATTAATTCGTAGGCTTATATTTATTTAGAAAGGCGGAATCTTAGGAATTCCGCCTTTTGTCTATCTAGCGTTCCGACCTAAGACTTACCGAAACTCTGAGTCCAGTAAGCGTTGTAGTTAGTAGTTCCAGTATCTTGAGCTAGAAAGAAATACCCTACCCCAATTTCTTTGATAGTGGTATTCAGAATATTTTCTCGATGTCCAGAACTATCAATCCAAGAGTTAACGACTTCACTGGGCGTACTTTGCCCTGCTGCAATGTTTTCTGCCACAGTGCGCCAGTCGTAGCCTACTCTGGAGACGCGATCGCCTACTGAAGAGCCGTCTTTGCCAACATGACTAAAAAAGTCTTGAGTCGCCATATTTCGGCTATGAGTTTGTGCTGCCTGACTGAGCTTGGCATTAAGGGCGAGCGGTGCAAGTCCATTCTTGGCACGAAATTGATTAGTAAGTTTTACGACCTGTCCTGTAAAGCTCTGCACGCTCTTAGTTTCTGCACTGCCTGCCGCCGCTGCCGATAGCTTCAACCGGTACGGGCTGCTACCCTGGGCAGTAACTTGCAGGTAGTAAGTCCCTAGTGCCAAATCTGCCAAATCAAGTTTTCCAACTCTCTTCGATTTGGATGACAGAGTTTGAAAAACTTCATCGGCTTCAACCACTCCGTTTTGATTGAGATCTCGAATCAGATTGAGGCTTGCCGATCGCCCCAAACTTTTGAATCTAATGCTTAGCACACCAGGATTGGTCAAATTAAAACTAAATACATCGCTCGGGTTTCTAGAACTTACTTTATCTCTAAAGGCTGTACTGCTAGGAATTGCAGCAGCCTGTCCAAGGCTGATTCCAATGGGCTGACTAGGCATAGTTTTATTTACTCAGGAACTTTCTTTAATCAGTTCCAGTAAGCAAGTAAGTGCCTAAACAAGTCACCCTAAAATATACCGAGTTTAAGCCTATAGCCTAAGTAGCTCTACGGAGTTTTTGCAGCTTAAAGTCTCTTCCTGTGGTCAAAAGTAAATATGTGGCTGAAAACTTTGCTGTAAAAAAACAGATCTATTGTTTCCCGTATGTCAAGGTTGACAACAAGTGACTAAAGGCAGTCAAGAGGTTCAAAGCTCCGAAAATGCTGAGTAGCTAGTTCTAGGGGATCTCAGTCATCTATTAGTCCGAACAGTGCAAAAAATAGAGATTGCTTGAGAAGTCCAAACAATCTCTATAAAAAGTATGAACGCTTACTCAAGTGCAACTTGGGCAAGCGTTCACCAAAGTAGGATAAAACGACAAATCTATCGCTACAAATCTATCGCTTAGACGTTTTGAGCCGCCAATTCCTGTTTTTCAGGTAGATCTGCGTATTCTGCTACCAATTGCCTAAACTGCTCTCCTTCAATCGTCTCTTGATCCAGTAGAACTTCAGCTAATCGATCGACGAGAGGACGATTCTCCTTAATCAGACGACGAGCTTCGGCATGACAACGAAAAACAATTTCGCGGATCTGGCGATCGATCTTTGTTGCCATTTCTTCTGAACACTCAGACGATTGATTCATTAAATCTCGTCCTAAAAACACTTCTCCGCCACCGCCTTCTAAAGCGATCGGTCCCAGATCAGACATTCCGTAGATAGTCACCATCTGACGAGCAATACTAGCAACACTGCGAACATCGCCTGCCGCTCCATCTGTCACTTCGTCATGACCAAACACTTCCTCCTCAGCGGCTCGCCCGCCTAAAGAGACCGTGATGCGATCGAGAATTTCGCTGCGGCTGTCAATCCGCATGTCTTCACCACTCAGTAAAGGCTTGGCAAAGCCACCAATGCCCCCCGAACGAGGAATAATAGTGACTTTATCAAGGGGGTTAGTGTTTGGCAGGAGAGTCATTAGCAGCGCATGACCAACCTCGTGATAAGCAATCAGTCGCTTTTTTTTGCTGTCTAACAGCGGCGTTAGGGTAAGACCAATGGTAACGCGATCGATCGCGTCATCAATCTCAAGCCCACTGATAGCATCTTTGCGCCGTCGAGCCGTCAAAATAGCCGCCTCGTTGAGCATATTGGCAAGCTCTGCTCCCGAAAAGCCAGGAGTACGACGAGCGATCGCCTCCATCGAGACCTCTGGGTCTAGCTTTTTGTTACGAGCATGAACTTCCAGAATGCCCAAGCGACCCTTGTAGGTCGGTAAGTCTACCATCACCTGCCTATCAAACCGACCCGGACGTAGCAGCGCCGAGTCTAGTACATCTGGACGGTTAGTTGCAGCAATAATAATAATACCTGTATTGCCCTCAAACCCGTCCATTTCAGTCAATAATTGGTTAAGGGTCTGTTCGCGCTCATCATTGCCACCCCCAATCCCAGCACCTCGCTGCCGACCCACTGCATCAATTTCATCAATAAAAATAATGCAGGGCGCGTTTTCTTTTGCCTTCTTAAACAAGTCCCGAACGCGAGAAGCGCCAACCCCCACAAACATTTCCACAAATTCAGAACCCGAAATACTGAAGAAAGGAACGCCTGCCTCTCCGGCGATCGCCCTAGCCAACAGGGTTTTCCCGGTTCCTGGAGGCCCTACTAACAACACACCCTTAGGAATCTTCGCGCCCACAGCGGTGAATCGCTCTGGCTTTTTCAAAAAGGTCACGACTTCTTGAAGCTCTTCCTTCGCTTCTTCAATGCCTGCCACGTCGTCAAACATAATGCCTGTTTTGGCTTCCATTTGAAACCGTGCCCTCGACTTGCCAAAACTCATGGCTTGCCCTGAAGAACCTGCACTACGTCGCAGGAACATCAGCAGCGCCATAACCAGCACAAAAATCAACAACCCATTCAGAATAAAGCCAGTGACGGCGCTACCGTCGGTAGAAGGTTGAACACTTAGCTCAACATTTTTTGTCCGAGCAAGGGCAACTAACTCAGGATTGCGATCGCCTAAAAATAAAGGCACTTCTAAAGGAGCGGTTTCCCGTGGCTTGCCTTTGAGCTGCACAAGAGCCACGTTACGCACCGGGTCAATTTCAACTCTATTGACTTCGCTCGCTTCAATCTTACGGAGCAAATCGCTGTAACTAAGAGCCTGCTGCTGTTCCTTCGGAGCGTTTGCCTGCGCTAAAACTGGACTGCCTATTACACTTTGCAATACTAGCCAGAGTACAGTTGCAGCACCAGTCAATTGTGAACCTGTTCTGCGCTTAACACCCCGAAGAGAGAACCTCGATATTTTTTGCTCAGCCTGCTTCATAAACTTCACTTACCTTTTGATCTCTACCAGGACGTGGTTCTTCCATGCTAGTTCTCAGCCAAGGATTTGACCTCAACGTAACGATATAGGAAGAGTTATCAACAAGATTTTTGAACTTCAAATACCAGTGTACTCTTCTCATCTTAACTATTGGAGGCAGATCTTTCACCTAAATCGTAGTCATATCGACTTCGCCTTGCTAAGATAGAGGAAATAAGTCTGTCTCTTTATCAAAATCGCAGAGGGATCTATGGTGAAAATCGTTGGGATTGTGGGAAGTTTGAGGGAAGGTTCTTATAGTCAGCAAGCATTGAAAGTTGCGGTGCAAAAAGTTGCAGATCTGGGGGCTGACGTGGAAATTGTGGATTTGCGATCACTTCATCTTCCCTTTTGTGATGGCGGTGATGATTACTCTGCATATCCTGATGTGGCAAAGCTGAGTCAAACGGTTAAAGCCGCTGATGGTCTGATTTTAGCGACACCCGAATACCATGGCAGTGTCAGTGGTGTCCTCAAAAATGCCCTTGATCTGATGGGATTTGAAGAACTTTCAGGCAAAGTAACAGGGCTGATTAGTGTCTTAGGTGGGCAACCCAACAGCAATGCGCTCAACGATTTGCGCACTATTCTTCGCTGGGTTCATGCTTGGACTATTCCTGAGCAAGTGGCGATCGGGCAAGCTTGGCAGGCGTTTGGAAAAGATGGTGAACTGCTAGATAACAAACTCGCCCAACGATTTGATTCATTTGCTCGGAGCTTGGTAGAAAACACTCAAAAACTGCAAGGAGCAACTTTGGCTCAGGCATCTTAAAAAGCGGGGCAAGAGTGCCTTGCCCCGATCAAAAGGTTGTTTGAAGTTGGTTTTAATTCCCTAGTTCCTAAGTTTTCTCGGGGGAAGACTTTGAAGCGATCGATCGTACCAACTGCTCAGAGTCTGGTGATGGTTCACTCTTATGACCATGAAATCGAATTCCTAAAAACAAATCATAAATAAAACTCCAAAAGTCTTTCCCTTTCAGCAGCCCTAAAGACTGATGACAGCCTTTGGCATCTAACAAAGGTTGGATGTCTCGATAAGCCTGTTGATAGTTGTACCAAGGGATAGAGGGCCAGAGATGATGAATTAAGTGGTAATTCTGACCCATAATCAAAATATTGAGGATGGAGTTAGGGTAGACTCTGGCATTTTTCCAGCGATCGCGTTCTTGAAAAGGACGATGAGGTAAGTAGTCAAAAAATAGTCCTAAAGCTAGTCCTACCACCAAGGCTGGGGAAAACCAGAAATCGAAAACGTACCCTAAAAAGTCATACTGAACTGCCAGATAAATCACGACACCGACTGCCAAGCGGGCAAGAAACCACTCAAGGAGTTCATATTTTCGCCATAGTTTTCTTTTAAAGAAGAAAATCTCGTGATAGAAGAAACGCGCTGCGATCAGCCAAAGCGGACCACCCGTAGAGACATAGTGATCAGGATCATTCTCGGGATCGTTGACATTTGCGTGATGCTGCATATGGACACGAGTAAATACTGGGAAGGAAAACCCCAGCATTAACGCACTCCCATGCCCCAGAATTGAATTCATGATGCGGTTTTTATGCGCCACATTATGTGAAGCATCGTGAATGACCGTACCCACCAGATGAAGGGCGATCGTATTAATCACGAAACAACACCAGCCCAACCAATCCCAGTACCAGTAGCCTAGGGTCGAAAAGACTGCCATTAACACTGCTAGTAGAAAAACTATCAGCGTTGGGTTAAAAGCACCCGGCGGACCTAACAACTGTCTCGGCACAGTCAGGGGCTTTATTGCCTCCGACATTATGTTTTCACTCCTTAACATCCACTTTGCGTAGTATAAAATACTGGACTACCAGAATAAAGTTTTGTTAAATCAGCTGATTTAATCAGATACTTAGTCAGAATGCTTTTCTTCCTATATGTCAAGCCTACAACGTAGGAAGAAGCAAGAACGACTGAAGTTATTTTCCAACGATTCCTAACCCTCCAAGATTCTCTAAAGCTTTTCAAAATTCATCATGCCTTTATGCAGGAAAGGTGAGTTATTCCGGAAAGGTTCACAAAGCAGTCGAAGCTTTTCCGTAATACTACTGGAAATAGTAGTGGCTTTCGTTGGACGTAGAATTTATTGTCCTTTTGAAACGTACTTATTCTCTTCTGGTTCCTCTTCACCTGTACCCTAAACCGATATTTTCAGCTTTTTGGAGATTTCAGTACTTTCAACCTTACTTTCGTAAGGCGGACACCTTATTAAGTGACATATAGAAACCCTTGTAGAAAACCGAAGCACTAGACACTGCTTATAAGGGTTCTAATAGCAGATTCATTATTCATTAGGCTCTAAACGTTGTGAGGACGATATGGACATTAGCTCTTTTACGGGTCAAAGCAAGCATACAAGACGATTGACCAGAGTCATGGAAACGAAGTCTCATGCAGGTGGCTCTACCCATAAGCGTTGGCAGCCCAAGTCCCACAGAAATCATTCTAGTCCTTCGCAATTGTTACCCTTAGTTTTCAAACCAGAGTCTGATTTGATGCTACGCCAAAGGAGTTTAGCGAAGGCTAAGATGGGTCACTATGATGAGGCGATCGCCCTTTTTACCCAGCTTATTGAGCGTAACCCCCTTAATGCAACTGATTATAGCAACCGTGGCTTAACCTACTTTCAGAGCGGACGACGAGATGAAGCATTTGCAGATTATAGCCGCGCTATTGAGCTAAACCCGCGTCTGGATGGAGCATACAACAATAGGGCGAACTACCACGCCGCGCAAGGACAATTCTTAGAAGCAATCTTGGACTACGATATGGCGCTAGATTTGAATCCTGCGAACATTCGTGCCTGGATTAATCAGGGTATTACGTTTCGGGATTTGGAGATGTATGAACGGGCGATCGAAAGCTTCGATCTGGCGCTCCACTTAGGTTGCCTGAAAGGGCATATCTATGCAGAGCGCGGTAGAACTCATCATCTTTACGGAGATTGGAACTGTGCGATCGCTGACTACCAAAGAGCGATCGTAAACATGCCTGAGACTCTAGCTTCTAATCGCCTTTACTTACAAGTCGAACTTTGGATGGACGAATTGCTTGCACCTTTGCATGGGTAGTCTATGTAGCAATAGTGCATGTAGCCTTAAGCAGCTAGCGTAATGAGCAGGCTTAGCCAGTATTAGTCAATATTAGTCATATATTATCAGTCAATATCGATCGATTGGGGTCCGGAACGACCATTAGCGTACGTAGCTGTTCCTGTAGTAGACGTATGTTGATCTAACCAGCTTTTAACAGGATCGTCGGATAAATTCAGGCGCAGCAACCCAGAAACAAAGCCACCTAAAAACGCTATAGGCTGACCGACTAACTCTTTGACCAGAGGGGTTATTTCAGTTAAAAACATTCTGGGACTCCTTCCATATCTATACCTATTGATCCTAGCGTGAAATTTGGGCATCGCCACAATACCCTGAAGCAGCTATACCTTTAAGAAAGCCCTACCTAGACAAACGCAACGGCTCGTCAGTTTCATAGATATTGTTGTAAGTACTTCTGATCACAAACGGCATAAGAGAAATCAGAGGAAATTTGACTTCATAAACTCAATCCGTTTTCGGCTGACGCTTGTACTCACTACAGAGCCTTTACAGATAGCGCTTTGCCACGCATCAGAGCTATTGCTAGACGCGTGGATAAAGGTTGCGATCGGTAGGGAGTCATTCTTAATTGCATCAATCAACGCAGGCTGCAGACAAAGTAGCTTCACGACAGATTTGGAGGGGCAGATGCCGGAATCTCAGGTTTCTTGGAAGGGTTGGGTTGTAATCGGTATTGTGACGGCTGGGATCACTCCATTTGTGATGGAGTTACTTCCTTCGATCGCCTTGGCTATCTCTAAACAATGGCATTCTTCTACTCACTGTACGGCTATAGTTAGCCAGCCTCAGCTACCGCTTAAAATTCATCAGGCTCCTACTTTAAAGAGCATGGCTAGCATTTGGACACAGCAAGGTTCTGCGGCTCAGGTCATAGTCGTGGGAGAGCAGCAAGGGTGGTATCGGGTAAGTGAACCAACCAAAGGTTGGGTCGAGCGCGATCGCATCAGCGGCGCTTGTTTAAAGGCATTTTAGGAAAAGCTTAAAGTTTCAAAGTCTGCTTGCCCATAGGTCATTTGGCGATCGACCGCCGACAGCACCCGGTTGTCTGCTCGGTCGGACTCTAGGCATTGGCAGACAAGTCTGGCTACATCAGGTCGGTGAATGGTTCCGGCGATCGTTGGATCAGGCGTTAATACACCGTTTCCTGTAGCAGATTCAGACTTCAGCCCACCAGGACGAATAATGACATAGGTTAAGCCGCTGCTAATGAGGTACTGCTCTGCCTGCGCTTTCTCAATCAAGACAGGACGCAAAGTTTCTAGGGCTGCGGGAGGCAAGGCGATCGCGCTATTTCCACTGCCAATGGAAGAGACCAGAATAAACTTCTGCACACCTGCTTTAAGTGCTGCATCAACTAAGTTTTTGTTACCCAAGTAATCTGCCCGCTCTCCGTCTTTAGGAAGTCCGCCGACGGTGCTAATTACTGCCCAAACAGGCTCTGCCAGCATGGCTGCCTCTAGCTCTGTAGAATTGAGAGCATCGCCTCTAACGGTCTTAATGCCTAAGCTTTCTAATTCAGCTTGAGCAGCATCGGTTCGCAACAAGGCTTTGACCTGACAAGCTCTTGTCAGGATCTGAGCAATTTCTCTCCCTACGCCTCGGCTGGCTCCTGCTAAAAAAATGGATTTGTTCTCAAACACAATGATTTCCTTCTGGGTTACGTCGTTTGTAGCGCTTCTACAAGCTGCGCCTCGATCGCCCTCTGAGCTTCTGTTTCCGCATCTAAAACTTGCCAAACCTGCTGCAACAGAGGGTCTAATCCTACCCTTGCCACCGCAGAAATGACGAATACTGGACAGCCACTAAGGTCTTCCAATTGAGCCTTGAGATCTTCTACGAGCGGGTCATTAGGGGCGATCGCGTCTATTTTACTCAGTGCCACAATTTGCGGACGCTCTGGCAAACCTCGTCCGTATGCCATCAGTTCTGCCTGAATCGTTTGGTAAGCTTCAATCGGCGCTTCCTGGGTCACATCTACTAAGTGCAGCAGTACCCGCGTCCGTTCAATGTGCCGAAGAAAGTCGTGCCCTAATCCTGTTCCCAAGTGCGCACCTTCTATTAACCCAGGAATATCTGCAAAAACGGTGCCATCTCCGCTGGGCTTCTGCACGACACCCAAGTTGGGCACCAGAGTTGTAAATGGGTAATCTGCCACCTTGGGACGCGCCGCTGATAGAGCAGAAATCAGAGTTGACTTTCCAGCGTTGGGTAGCCCAATAATGCCAACTTCTGCGAGTAGCTTCAGTTCCAGGCGAATAAATCGCTCTTCGCCAGGTAATCCGGGTAATGCCCGTTCGGGGGCGCGATTGCTGTTGCTGAGAAAATGCTTGTTCCCTAGTCCACCCTTGCCACCTGACGCAATGCAGAGAGTTTGGTTGGTGCTGACTAAATCGCCGATCACCTCGTCGGTATTGGCATCGTAAACCACTGTGCCACAAGGAACTTCGATGATGCGATCGTTTCCTGAAGCACCCGTCATATTTTTTGACCCCCCGCGCTCGCCATCCTCTGCTTTGAAAATGTGGGCGTAGCGAAAGTCGAGCAAAGTCTGCAAGTTATCGACCGCCTTCAGGATCACCGAACCCCCTAGCCCTCCATTCCCTCCGGCTGGACCTCCGGCGGGTACATATTTTTCTCGACGAAATGCGACTTTTCCATCGCCTCCATCCCCTGCTTTAACCTGAATTTCTGCTTGGTCTATAAATTGCATGATGCCATTATCAAGATCTCCCACATGCCATATTAGGTGATTTTGCACAAGTCCTGTTTCTTGAATCAGTCAATCCTTAATGAAAAACTAAGAAACCATCCGGATTTGATATTCTATTGCATGATCACTGGAAAGCTGAGCTTTAGTTAGCTTAGCCTGAGCCAGGGGAAGGTTAAATAAGAATTATGGGCAGGATATGCGTGTCCTGGCATGAATATTTTACTAATGGGTTTTAAAAAAATTGAGCCTTTAAAGAGCCTATTGGACTTTATAAAGAGTACTATCGGCTTCTTAACCCATCAGTTCAAAAAATTCTAACCTTGCTTGCTACAACTATGTAGCTTTAAGCACGTCTAAAAATAGAGATTCCTCGGATATCTATTGCTACTCTCTAAGCAATTCAGAAGGCATACCAAGCATGACGCAGAAGAAACGCGCACTGATCACAGGAATTACTGGTCAAGACGGCTCCTACTTGAGCGAACTCTTGTTGGATAAGGGTTACGAAGTTCATGGCATTATTCGCCGAACCTCAACCTTTAACACCGATCGCATTGATCACATCTATGATGATCCCCACGAGGAAAGCGCTCGTCTATTTTTACATTATGGAGATTTAACAGATGGCACGACGCTGCGCCGCATTTTAGAAGACGTTAAACCCACTGAGATCTATAACTTGGGCGCGCAGTCACATGTTCGGGTTAGTTTTGACTCACCTGAATACACTGTTGATGCAGTTGGGATGGGTACCCTGCGCTTGTTAGAAGCAATCCGAGATTATCAGCACCGAACAGGGATTGAAGTGCGATTTTACCAAGCTGGATCTTCAGAAATGTATGGGAAAGTGCAAGAAGTTCCTCAGAGGGAGGACACGCCTTTTTATCCTCGAAGTCCTTATGCCTGTGCCAAGGTTTATGCCCATTGGCAAACAGTGAACTACCGAGAATCTTATAACCTATTTGCTTGTAACGGCATTTTGTTTAACCATGAGTCGCCTCGACGGGGCGAAACCTTTGTAACTCGCAAAATTACTCGGGCGGTTGCCCACATTGTTGCTGGGAAACAAAAGAAACTTTTCATGGGTAACTTGGAATCTAAGCGCGATTGGGGCTACGCCAAAGACTATGTACAGGCTATGTGGTTGATGTTGCAGCAAGAAACTCCCGATGACTATGTAGTGGCAACTGGCGAAACCCATGCCATTAGCGAATTTCTCGACCTTGCTTTTGGTTATGTCAATCTAGATTGGCACGACTATGTAGAATTTGATTCTCGCTATCTCCGCCCCGCCGAAGTAGAACTGTTAATTGGTGATCCTGCAAAAGTTAAGCAAAAGCTGGGCTGGGAGCCTTCAGTTACTTTTGAACAACTCGTTTATTTAATGGTTGAAGCTGACCTCAAAGCTCTAGGTTTAGTTCCTCTCAACGGACATACCATTCAATCGACTTCTGATAATGCAACTGTTCGCCATAGCGTCAGCCTGATGGCTTAGTCCTCCTTACCTCCTAAAAGCTATGACCTCAACTCCACTTGAATTAAAAAATCAGCGCATCTTGGTGACAGGTGGTGCTGGGTTTCTCGGTCGGCAGGTAATAGACCAGTTGTGTCAGGCAGGAGCCGACCCCAGCAAATTTACTGTGTTGCGATCGCGCGATTACGATCTCCGTCAGATGGAAGCCTGTCAGCGCGCCGTGGATCAACAAGATATTGTCGTTCATCTGGCAGCCCACGTTGGCGGCATCGGCTTAAACCGTGAAAAGCCTGCCGAGTTGTTCTACGACAACTTGATGATGGGCACTCAACTGATTCATGCTGCATACGAAGCAGGCGTGAAGAAGTTTACCTGTGTCGGTACCATTTGCGCCTACCCCAAATTTACCCCCGTTCCCTTTAAAGAAGACGATATTTGGAATGGTTATCCTGAGGAAACAAACGCACCTTACGGTATTGCCAAGAAAGCGCTGTTGGTGCAACTTCAAGCCTATCGGCAGCAGTATGGTTTCGATGGCATTTACCTCTTACCCGTCAATCTGTATGGCCCTGAAGATAACTTCGATCCTCGCAGTTCTCACGTGATTCCAGCACTGATTCGCAAGGTGTACGAGGCACAGCAACGGGGCGACAAACAAATTCCGGTTTGGGGCGATGGTAGCCCTACCCGCGAGTTCCTGTATTCGACTGATGCGGCACGAGGGATTGTGATGGGCACTCAGCTTTATAGCAATGGTGAACCCGTGAATTTGGGAACAGGTATCGAGATCACAATCAAGGACTTGATTACCTTGATCTGCAACTTGATGGAATATCAAGGGGAAATTGTTTGGGAAACTCACCAACCTAACGGTCAGCCTCGACGCTGTTTGGATACGGAACGAGCAAAGCAAGCGTTTGGCTTTATGGCTGAAGTGGGCTTTGAGGCAGGTTTACGCAATACGATCGCCTGGTACCGCCAGAACGCTGTGTAAATCCAACTCATCTTCAGCGTTAAAAATCCTCGACTGTCCAAAAAGGTCGAGGATTTTTATAGTTTAGGGCTGAGAAGTATCAAGGCTTAGAGGTGTGATTTTCTGTAGGATAAAGAATCTTTTGAGTGGAGAGTTCACAAGATAACCCAGTTGTGAGTAACGTATTGCCACAAGACTTACAGTATTGAGCATCAGCATCATGCGCTGCTAAACCACAATCACAGCGAATTTCGATTTGTTTAGAGGTTTTAACCAACTGTTTAATCAAGTCTCCTAATTGCCAGGGAATCAGGGCAATGCCCGTTAAAATCATCAGCACTGTCAATAATCGACCTACTTCTGAAATTGGTGTGATGTCGCCAAATCCTACCGTGGTCATGGTTGCAACCGAAAAGTAAATGGCATCTAAGAACGTGTTGAACTGATCAGGGTTGACAGAATGTTCAACTTGATAAATTAAGCCAGAATACACGAAAACAATAGTAGATAATGTGAACAGAATTCTGATAAATATAACGCTGTCTTCTCGGCTGATGTAACCAAAAATAGTTCTTCCTTCAACAAAGCGAATTAGGCGAAGAACTCGGAACCAACGAAAGATTCGGATGAAGGAAATATCGACAGTCGTTAACAAGAACGGGAGAATTACAAGAAGATCAATTACCCCGTAGAGGCTAAAGACATAGTGAATCCTCCGTTCAGTGCTCCAAAGACGCAACAGATATTCGATGGAGAACAGAGCTAGGATAATTTGGTTTAGGCTATCTAAATAAAAGCGAATATGAGTTGGGATGGCATAAGTCTCTGCTACAAAGATTGCGGAAGAGATGAGCACTAGTCCGGTAATACCCAGATTAATCCATCGTCCCACTGGGGTTTCAATGTCTTCCAAATAGAACCTGATTTTTTGTTGTAGTGACATGAATGGGGAGGGTTTGGAGCTAGGGGCGATCGGCTTCGCCGTTACCGCGAGGGTCGCCAATTTGAGCACAGCTTTCTTCTCCAAAAATTGCGGAAGCGTGAACGTAAAACTTAAACTCCAGTAAATTATAAAAAGGATCTTCTAAAAAAAAAGTGTAATGTTCTAATGGCGAATCGACAAAGCGTTGTTTGGGCATTTGGTAGAATTTTAATTCTTGATGCTGCGATCGCTTCACCAAGGTTTCCCAATCTGTTTTAGCCGTGAACACTAATCCAAAATGCCGAGGATATACGCCTCGCTGCGGTGCCAGTGGCTCATGGGTCATGTGGGCAACGAGTTGGTGTCCATAGAGATTTAGAATGACTGAGTTGGCGTTCTCTCGCCCGACCTGACAGCCCAAACCTTCTGCGTAGAAGGTTTTGGTTTGGGCAATATTGCTAATTGGGAATGCCAGGTGGAATAAGGTAGGTTGCATAAAATTAACGGTAGAGTGTGTCTTTTTAGGATATTGGCGATCGCTAATTTTGCGGAATTTTTTGTGGGATTACTCATTTTCTGATAAATCTTCTCTGCTCTAAATTGAGCCGATTAATCCATTTCAGCAGCCACAATTTCAGCCCCCGACAACAACAGAATTTTTACGATTGCTCCCCCAATGATCATTAAACTAATGACGCAAAATCCAATTCCTACAAAGTTAGGTACCCAAAAGATCGCTTCAATATGATTCATGGCCCCTGGCTTTAATCTCCATGCTAATTGCCCCTCGCTTTTACGAAGTTTAGAAGACAATTTGTCATCAGTTATGGGTGATTGTGCCCACCAAGGAGTTTTGAGCTTGAATTCGAGATCTATCGACTCACTAAGATTGCCCTGGAGTGTGGCTCGGAGCGATCGCAAGTCCAAGTCATACTGCAAGTGCTGACGCTGCCACATCAGCCGATTTTTCGTTTTAATTTGCAACCGAGAAGTGGGCAATTCCGAGTTTTGTGCTGATTGCGATCGAAATAATTGGTTAAACTTTGACTCTAAATCTTTGGCGTTATGAAACGGAATAGTCATGAGCCATTCTTGCGCTTGAGGATGACGAGTGCTACCACCTAATGCTTTTGTGCGTTGTTCTAAGCTCTCGACCCAAGCAGTGGCGATCGCGTCATTAAGATCAGAACTAAGATGGATAGAACCCTGAGGTTTAAAGCGAATATGCTGTACAATTTCGCCATGATTAGCATCATAAAATTTTATGGCTACATCATTGTGAACACAGCCAGAGAGGAATAAAGCTGCAACTAAAATAAACCAGAGAAGACGCAGTTTAATGAACTGATGGAGGATAACATTTGAGATAGATTTGGAAATGGAGTAGGGCGACCTTTTTAGTCTCTGCGAAGCATCACGCATTATCTTAGTTCTCTAATGCAAAAGTTCATGCAATCTGTAATAACCAATTTGACAGCCCGAATAATCACAGGTCTTCAAAAAATCAAGCGGTTTCCATTCATTTTTACTAATAGATTCAAAAAATGATCCATCCTGTGTCGCGGCTTGAGGCTCCATGCCTGTTACTTCTTGCCAGAACAGATAAACCGTTTCATCGGTTTGAGTACCAACAATATATTTACCCAAATCTTGCAGTTCAGAAAGCGCATAGCCCGACTCTTCTAGCACTTCTCGGATAACGCATTCATCCAGCAATTCATCTGGAGTGTCCAAACCTCCAGTAATTGGGCAAGGGTACAGCCGAAAGTCATCATCTAAATCTGCATTGTGAACAGGTAACGGCTGCATTCTCACTAAAACTTCCCAAGTCTGCTCTAGAGTTTTACGGACTAGAAACACACCCACAGAATCTCTATGCTTGCGACGTAAATAGTAAAACCGTCTAGGTGTTTCAATGACCTGAACCCAAGCTTTGGGGCTTTCAAAAATTACCTTCTCTGCCATCTTCTCATCCTTCTTCATCCCCTAGGTTAGAATTATCCGCCCTTTTGTTGAATCAACGTCTCTACAATGCCCACCAGTCGCGTAATATTTTGCTCTTGCCGCTCTGCGGTGAGCCGAATCTCAGTCAAGCCCATCGTCATTAGCCCTACCTGCTCGGTCAGGGCTTTTACCCCCTCTGAAATGGTCTCAACGTTGTCGGCTGTCCGTTCAGCAACAGCCGTCAGCCGCTCTAATCTAGCGTCGATTACATCCAACCGCTCTGCACTCATATTCTGTCCCTAAACGAAGTTCTTAGCATTTTATATCAACCTTGTCTTGCAGAAACTCCTAGCTTTGAAAACAGCAGGCTAGGCAAGTAAGAGCCGCCGCCCACCCATTCTGGCGTATCACCCAAATCTGCTAGGTTTTGGAATGCCTCAAAAATGCTGCCCGCTACCATTGTGTTTTTCACCCGTCCGACAATCTTGCCCTGCTCAACCTTGTAGCCTAAATCGAGGTTGACTGAAAACTCTCCGGCGAGTTGGTTCGACTGCCCGGCTCCTAGAACCTGATCGACAATAATGCCTTCATCTATGCTGGCGATGAGGTCGGCGGTGGAAGTGCTGCCCGGAGCCATGCAGATGTTAACCATGTCGGGAGAGGGACGAGATAAGCCGCCCCGGAAGCCATTGCCTGTGGATTCGCGTCCGGCACGGGCTGCCCAGCGGCGATCCCAGTAGAAGCCTTTGACGGTGCCGTTTTTGATGTAGGCTTTGCGGCTAGTGGGGGTGCCTTCGTCGTCGAAGGTGCGGGCGCTGATGCCGAGGCTGGGGTCTTCAAAGAGGGTGAGGCGAGGGTCGAAGAGGGTTTCGCCAATTTTGTCGGCAAGGGGAGAAGATTTTTGGACGACGGTTTGCCCTGAGAGAACGGTGTCGAATAGTCCGGCGATCGCACTAGCCACTGCCCTGGGGGTAAACAGCACAGGATAAGATCCGCTGCTAATCGTGGCGGTCTGCTCTGCCCGTCGATATTTTTCTAATAGCTCTGCCAAAATGCGATCGGTGTTGAGGGGGCGATCGTTGGCGACATCGAAGCTATAGGCTTGTAAAAAGTCTTCGCCTCGCACCAGGTTTCCTGAAATGCTGACGCTGGTGGTGCGGCTGGTGCGTTCGGCGTATACGTCGTTGCTGGTAACAATTTTGACGGTGCCAGAGCGGGCGTGAAAGCTCACGTCTACCAGAATTTCGGCGTTGTAATCGTGGACTTGTTGAATGAGGCGATCGCCTACTTCGACTAATTCTTCGGTTTTGGGGGGTGCATAGTTTGTGCCACCACTCTCTACCTGATGGAAATTTGCAGCAAACTCAAACTCTGCTGCGCTGCCAATTTCAGCAGTCTGCACGGCAGCATCGACCAGATCTTCTAGTCGAGTCAGATCAGTGGAACTGGCAAACCCAAACCGACCGTTGCAAATGACCCGTAGCGCTACGCCTTGTAGTGCCTTGGTTTGCAGCGACTTGAGACGATTATTCTCAAATTCGATCGGCGTGTCTTCGCTAGAGACAAAGTAAATCTCAGCCGCTTCTGAGCGTGGTTTGGCGAGTTGCAAAATGGTTTCTAGGATGGAATCGTTCATTCGTTTAAGTCTTCTCTATTAATTAGATGATCCAGAATTCTACGATTCTCGGTTTGCAAACCCCTGACTTCACCTTGCACCTCTCGAATCTCACCCTGCATCTCTCGCATGATAGCCCGATCTTCGTCAGCGCTTTGGGCTAGAACTGTAATCATGCTCACCACATCACTAATGTTGGTGCGCATTTCTTGATGATTGCTGGCTTGCTGGTGGGCAAGCTGTTGGACAGCAAGTAAAGTGGTTTCTGCTAGTGCTTCTAGTCGATCCAGGCGTTCTTCAGTGGTCATACTTTCTGCGTTGCTCGATAACTTAATTTTAGAGGAGTTTCAGCTAAACCAGATTAATCCCATCTCTAAGATAGTCAGATCAACACCTTGACATTTTTCTCTCAAAATGAGAGCATAGCATCATTATTGATTAATTTATACTTTTAACAATGAAAAACAACATAGAACATGCACCTGATTTCAATTCGCAATCTTCGAGCTAATGCAGCGCAGTATCCTGACGTAAAGACTAATATCGACCACTGGTTTGCAACGGTTAGCAAAGCGGAATGGCAAAATTTAGAAGATGTTCGTCTAGTTTATCGAGATGCTGAAGCCGTAGGAAACTTTACTGTTTTTAATATCAAAGGCAACACTTATCGACTGATTGTGGGAATCGACTACGAAGATCAAACGGTATATTACAAATACTTCCTCACCCACGCTGAATACGATAAAGACAAGTGGAAAAATGACCCTTACTTTTAATCCTGTTACCTATAGCAACCTGCTGGCTGAAGTCGCTCCAATGGTGATTGAAACAGAAGCTGAGTACGATCGCGCCTTAGCAGTGGCAGAGCGACTAACGTTTACCAAAAATCGCACTCCTGAAGAACGAGCTTTACACAAGCTCATGGTGATGCTGATTAAGGCTTATGAAGTAGAGCATTATCCAACAGAAAAATCTCCGCCGCACGAAATCTTGCAGCACATTATGGAATCAAGTGGAACTCGGCAATCTGATTTAGTTGGAATAATCGGATCGAGCGGGGTTGTTTCTGAGGTGGTTAACGGTAAGCGATCGATTAGTAAAGCTCAAGCTAAGACACTGGGAGAGTATTTCAAAGTGTTACCTAGTTTGTTTATTTTTGATCACGATTAGCTGAACTCAGCGCGATCGCTCTCCTATTCAACCCAGCGGAATGCACCGAAGTCATAAAGAGATAGATGCATTCCGCTGTAGAGTGGGCGACCCCTTGCAGGTATCTCGAAGAGCGCGCCCTTACACTGCCATGCGAGAACGGATCAGCACGCTCATCACTTCACCCGGATTAGGGGCAGGTAATAACCCGCTCCAGTTCCCGGCTTCGGCGTAGCCGCGCTGGTGTAATTCGTGAATGTTCTCGCGCACGCCTTCGGGAGAGCCAATCAGTAATACTGCTAGTTGTTCTCGGTGGGGAGTGGGCTGAGGCAATGCAGCCATCTGAGCGTCAACTGCTGACTGAATGGGCAGTTTGCTTCGTAGCTTGTTTCTCAACGTTGTATTCATTTGGCAATCATCCTTTGAGTTTCTGGGGACAGAAAACCCAAAACCTAGCCGCCCATCAAGTCGAAGCGAATCAGGGCGGCTAGGAGAATGTTAAAATCTCCGACAGCCACCATCCTGCTAGTGACAGTTTGGGGGTTAGCCGTCCATCTGCTGCTCGTAACAGCGATGGGCGGTGCTAGGTTTTTGGGGTCTGACTGTGTGCAATGCCACACAGCCTTAGCTTTGGAGAATACCGAGGATTGTTGGTGAAAGTCAAGGGGATGAAGGATTTTTATGCCATAATGCTGTCACCTCACCCCATTGAAAAAAGAGTAAATTCTGTTTAGCTCCGTAAAAAATAAGATATTTAGACAAACTGCGAAGGCAAATTGAGACTAAAAACTCTCTAATGACGGGTCATGCCTCTAGTCTACAGTGGCTGATTCATGGCAGAGGCACTCAAGATAGGTTGATTTTTCTTGTCCGAAATTGTAGACTATAAGTCACCTTTCGATGAATAGTTGCTGATAAATGTCTACAAGAGAACAAGATTTTGAACAAATTGCCCTTGCATTGTCTAGCAGCATTCGAGCCTCTGCACCTGGTGGCATTCTTGCAGAAGGTGATTCATTACTATTGCTTCAAAAGATACCTGCTCACAGTATTTCGCTGATTTTGACAGATCCGCCTTATCACTCTACAAAGAAGCAAAATATCTACGGCGATACTCAATTTGAGGAAGATCAGCATTATCTCGAATGGATAGAATCATATTCTTCCGAATGGCGTCGGGTGCTTCGTCCAAACGGCTCCTTATTCTGTTTCTGTGACTCTTCAATGGCTGCGCGGCTTGAGATGCTATTTACTAAGAGCTTTAATATACTCTCTCACATCGTTTGGACTAAGCCAAATGATCCAGGATTTGACGGTTGGAAAGGAAAAATGAAGAAAGAGGCACTCCGACAGTGGTATCCTCACTCAGAGCGTATCCTATTTGCCGAGCCAGCAGTTGAAGGAAATCTTCATCGTTCGCCATTTGCTAAGTTTCTTCGTGATGTACGGAGTAAAGCAGGCTTATCACAACATGAATTGACTGCTATGGTTGGTGCATATGGAAAAGTCAATCATGGCGGTGCAGTTTCTAATTGGGAAGCTGGTCGTAATACACCTAGCCGAGAACAATATGAAAAGATATGCTCCGCAATAATTAGTACAGGTCAGGTAGACTACATGCCGCCTTATGAAGATGTCACCCGAGTCTTTAAAATTGACGGCTCCAAAGAATTTACTGATGTCTGGACTTTCCCATCTGTTCGCCCCTACAAAGGTAAACATCCAGCAGAGAAGCCTTTGGCTATGTTGGAACATGCTATTGGGGCAACGACCAATCTAGGCGACATAGTACTAGACTGTTTTTCTGGTTCAGGAAGTACAGCTTTAGCTGCTCTCAATCTAGGAAGACGTACTATTGCGCTAGAAATTGATCAGAAGTGGGTAAAAGCTGTTGCTGCGCGTTTAGAGGTGGAAAATATGAAACGCAATGGGAAAGAGCTTAAATATCAACCACAAGAGAACGGTAGCTCAACTTTAGTGCATCAACTTGGATTGTTCTCAGGAGTAAAATGACCGTCATTGATGTTAATTTTAACGACGCCATACATCCACTCAAGAGTCTCCATAATGCCAGAATCTTTGACAACTACGTTGCAGTGATGGTGTCCCCAACCGAGATTATAGGGCCTATGATTATAGACTCCATACCTCAACTCTTCGATATGGAAAAGGTTTATCTGAGTTATGGTTAAGTTGTGAACTCCCCGACCTTCTGCCTGCTCTAGTCGGCTGAAGAAGCCTCGACTTGAAAGCTGCTCCAAGCACAGTGGACAAATTGTGAACCCATTTCGATTGATAGTACGAGCTTCGGTTAGTCGATCTTTGTCCAATAGATAAAATTTTTGACACTCTGCTTGAATGTATTGCTTTCGTATTGTAATGTCAGCAGCGTTCATGCCTTTCTCTATGGAAACATTATCTGAATCACAACAAGACCAGTAAAGGGCCTCAAGCTGAAGGCGACACTCTGCATTCATTTTCGAGCTTGCATACTCATATAATCTAATACCTGCTCCTTTTGAAGATGTCGAATCAAATCCCCGTATAATCTTTCCTCCATCTTCCGAGGAAGTTGTTGCAGACACTCGTGCTACGTACTGTCCGCCAAGAGGTTCTTGTCTAAATTGTGCAGCAGTCAAACCATTTATTTCAGGATTGTATAGGTTCCATTGAGTCCGAGTTTCATAAAATATCAACGTATTTCTACCAAGATATAATCCATGGGACTGAAGTTCTTGAACAATATTATCGGTAGTAAAGTAGATTTCTGGACTAATAAGAACAATAAACCCATTGTCAAAGGTCAATTCGCCATTAGGCGGGCTAGAACATTTTCCCCAGAGAGTATGAGGAATTAATACTGTGCTGTTTCTAGAAACACGATTTTGATATATGACATCATCATCTGCTCCTCTTGTCTGTCCTGTTTTATATATTTTCCTATCGAGGAGTTGAGGTAGTTTCGGTCTTCTTGCTCTAAAATCCATTTAGCTTGCCACTCATGTCGTGCTTCAGAAGTCTAGATGTTATCGGTATGATTATGAGCCATGTTTTTGATTAAATTCATCGAATAACTTTGTGAAAAATATTGGTAAGTCTACACCTAGTGCATATACTATCTGCTCTAATGAATCGAGTGTAATATTACGAACTCCTCTTTCAACTCCTGAAATATAAGTTCTGTCCAAGCCTGCTTTATCAGCAAGATCTTCTTGGCTCATACCGTTTGCCTTACGAAAATGTCTTACTGTAGAAGCGACGGCAGTGATCAGTACTTTTTCCATTCACAATTGACGTTTCCATTAATAGCCAGTAAAAAGCTGAGTGTTGTCACATTGTCTAAAAATGTAGATTATTAGTCCACGGACTATAAGTCACACAAGACATCAAAACTCCATCACACTTGACCTCCAAGAGGTTAGCTGTAGGAATTCGGGAGTGATTCACGGCAAGTGAAGTAAAACATTAGCATTCTATGCGCAATCGCCCTTCACACCACAGCAGCGATCGCCCCTACCCTAAGATCAAGACACTGAATATTGCAAGATTTACCACTCCTCAACAATGCCTGAACTGCTTTGACAAGCAATCGCACTTCCCGATACCGCAAGCAATCGCCCAAATTAGCAAGTCTCTATCAGCGCGATCGCACTTCTCATCACATCAGCGCGCTGCTTCGCAAATACCGCAAGGGTCGCTAACCCAGCCAAAACTTAGACCGCCAAGCCGATAAAATCGACTGCTTAAAAGAAATTTACTAAAACGAAGAGGGAACTCTATGAACAGGTAATAGGCAACCTAGCCTTGGATTTCTAGGAAAGAAGTAATGTTAAAGTTTGTCGTTGGTCATAGTAACGATCCCGATTCTCAAACTGCTGTCTTGGAAGTTTTAGAGCAAATACACTCTACTCTAGCAGGCATGAATCCCCAGGCAGGTATATTGTTTGCTGCCATTGATTTTGACCATACCCTCATTCTGAATCGAGTTGTCCAAGCCTTTCCAGAGATCGAGTTAATTGGCGGAACCACTGATGGAGAACTGTCTTCTGTGTTGGGGTTTGAGCAGGATTCTCTGACTCTCATGGTATTCTGCTCAGACAATATTACTATCAGTGCTGGAATTGGACGGGGTGTCTCTAAAGATCCGATCGCCGCTTCCGAGGCTGCTGTGCAACAGGCAATTGCGGCTCATCAAGAAGAGCTTCAGTTCTGCATTGCCTTACCCGAAAGCTTAACCACCAGCGGAGTTTTAATGCTGGATAGCCTCAAGCAGGCTTTAGGAGAACAGGTGCCGATCTTTGGCGGACTTACCGCCGATCAATGGCGATCGCAGCAAACCTATCAATTCTTTAAAACCGAAGTGTGTAGCGATGCGGTAACAGTTCTATTGTTTTCTGGCGCTATTTTATTTTCCCATGGAATTGCCAGCGGTTGGCATCCCATTGGCAATTCAGGACGAGTGACCAAAGCCGAGAACAACGTCGTTTATGAGATTGACGACCAACCTGCTCTAGCGTTTTACCATCGCTATTTAGGAGCCTTGCCCCCTTCCTCAGAATATCCACTAGCACTGTTTGACGCAGATAGCGATCGCCATTATATGCGCGCCCCTACTGGCATCTATGACCCTAGCATCGGCAGCATTACCTTTTTTGGCGATGTTCCAGTACAGTCTACAGTACAGATTACAGAAGCAACCCATGATGAAATTCTCTCTGCATCCCAACAGTCAACGATGCAAGCATTAGAGAACTATCCAGGTCAAGCTCCTGCGGCTGCCTTATTTTTTTCTTGTGCAAGCCGCCGCCAGATCTTAGGCAGTCGAACTAAAGAAGAGTACGAGCAAGCGCAATCCTGTTTAACTCAATCTTTGCCGCAATTGTTACCCAGTTGTGGGTTTTATACTAACGGAGAAATAGCCCCCTTACAGCAGAAAGGAGCAGCCCATTATCACAACGAAACCTTTATTACCTTACTGCTGGGGGAAGCCTAAATGTTATCGAATGAAACCGCTCTGCAAGTCAGAGTTCAGCAGTTGGAAAAAGAAAATCGACTTCTCCGAAAAAAGTTAGAGCGATCGGATGCGACCT